>JBMZDF010000321.1:0-7386 GCA_049614105.1 Promineifilaceae bacterium (SeqCode) | reverse complement strand
CCTGCTTAAACAGATCGCAATTAATCGTTGACGAAAACCTCAGAGGTTTGTTGTCATCTAGTCTGGCCTGTGCATAAAAACCTCTGAGGTTTTCGTCAATGACTACTTGTGTCCACTTAGGCAGGTGACAAAAAGTCTTTACCCCACTGTCTCGTTCTGACGCTGAAAAAGAGAAGATTTAAGCTATTCCGTAAGGTTGACTCAGTACATTTGGAGCCATCTGTAAGCCAACTTACAGATGTTATTTGTGAGAAAAGGAAATGAAGTTTGAGAGCGTCTTTGGGGAAAGGAGCCACACCCTCGACGGTACTCACTTAGTTTAAATTACTGCTGCAAAATAAAGGTCACTTGTAAAGGTGAAAAGTTGCTGGTTGCTGGCCGCTAGTGAAGAACGCACGTTTGGGTTCGTCCGCTTTCTTACTTGCCACTTGCCACTTCGCCGCTTTATCGATGACCTGCTTTTTGCTTGGTGCATCACGCATGGGGATAAAATATGAGCAGAAAAGGGGTTTGGGGTCGTCGCGTTACTCAGGTTGATTCGCGCCTGAGTTTTGGCATTTTTGTGTTTATTGCGTTGACGCTGATCTATTTTGGGTCGGTACGGGCGCAGTCGGAATCTGACAAGCGGATTACGTTGCAGTCTGAGTTGGAGGGTGAGCTATCGGCCGAATGCCAATCATCCCTCTTCAAAGAGCTCTCAGAAATCAGCGTTCACGATGAGACAAATTCACGCCTTGCGGCAAATCTTGATCTGATACGACGCTGCAATACGGAGCTGAACGCAGCGGCCGAACGCAGCGCCAGCCGCATGATGGATCGCACTATCGCGCCACTCGAAGGGCTAATCAACTTCGAGACACCACATGTTCACCCGATCGATCTGACACCCAACGGCAACACGCTGCTTGCTGTCAACATCGCCGCACACATGCTGGAGGTGTATCAAGTTTCTGGGTCGCAGCTCATTCATCAACAGTCGATTCCCGTGGGGCTTGACCCCGTTTCTGTGCGGGCGCGGAGCAATACGGAGGCATGGGTTGTCAATCATCTGTCCGACAGCGTGAGCATTGTTGACCTGACGGCTGGCACGGTTATACGTTCGCTGGAGACAGACAACGAACCGGCTGATGTCGTGTTCGCTGGGTCGCCGCAGCGTGCGTTTGTCACCGCGTCGGAAGCGGACGCCATCAATGTCTATAGTCTGAGCAACCTCAACGCCGCTCCCCAAACAATTGACATCTTTGGTGAAGATCCGCGTGCGCTGGCGGTCAGCAACGATGGGCAGACCGTCTACGCCGCTATTTTTGAATCGGGTAACAACACGCGCGTGCAGGGGGCTGGCGCAAACGCCACTATCACACGCGGCAACACGCTGGCCGACAACGATGTGGCGGTCATCAACGCCAACACGCTCGGCCTCTCCTTCCAAACGGGGCTGATGACGATGAACATGGCGCTGGCGGTGCATCCGACAACGAACAACATCACCGTTGTTGGCACCGAATCGCTCAACGATATTTTGCTGGAGCCAAACGTCAACGGTATTTTCTCGCGCATCAACCTCGCCAGTTTCCCACAGGGCGGCAGTTCGCAACTGACCGATCTCAACCCGCATCTGACCTATAGCTCGCCAACGGTTGCGCAAAATCTGCGCGATCAGTCGGTTGGCGATCCGCGCGGCATTGCGTGGCGCAGCAGCGGCACACAGGCGTTTGTGACGGGCATGGGGTCGAATAATGTGATTGTGGTTGACCAGACGGGCGCTCGCGTGGACAACATTGAGGTCGGTCAGGGGCCAACGGGGATTGTTCTCAAGGACAGCGCCAATCTCGGTTTTGTGATGAACAAGTTTGACGGCTCTATCTCAGTTATCAACCTCAACACGCGCCAAGAACTCAGCCGCGTCGCGTTTGACGATCCGACGCCTGATGTGATTAAGAATGGGCGTCCGTTTCTGTACGATACGCACGAAACATCAGGGTTGGGTCACGTTTCCTGTGCCTCATGCCACGTTGACGCACGCACTGACCGTTTGGCGTGGGATTTGGGCGTGCCCGGTGGCGCGTCTGTGACCGTTCCCAATGCGAGCAATTCGACGGGGGCTGTGTCGGGCAGCGTTAGCGTGTCCTCTTTGAAAGGGCCGATGGTGACGCAATCGTTGCAGGATATTATGGAGCATCCGATTTTGCACTGGCGTGGCGATCGGGCTGATTTGGGTGCGTTCAACCCTGCGTTTGTGGGGTTGATGGGGGATGATGTGGAGTTGACTTCGGCCGAAATGCAAGCATTCGGCGACTTCCTCTCAACCATCTGGCTGCAACCCAACCCCTATCGCAACCTTGACGACACCCGCCCTAACAGCGTCGTGCTGCCCGACGGGCGCACCGTCACCTCCGCGACAATGGACGCCCTGCGCGGCAACAACCAATTCAACAACAACTGCCTCCGCTGTCACTCAGGCCAAGGCAACGCCACCCGCAACTTTGGTGCAAACGCCGAAATCGGCTCCAACATCGTCTCGCCTGCACTCCCTGGACTGTATGACAAAATGGGCTTTGGTCGCGGTACGGCAGGCTTCGGCTTCTTCCACACGGGCGAAGCAAACGTTGATCGCGCCGCGCGTTTGTCAACATCTGAGCAAAACGAAGCCTTTCTCGCTGAGCTAATGACGCTTGGCGGCCCGTCTGGCCCGCTTGTGGGGGCAGAACTGCGCCAAATTCCGCACGCTGGCGTTGGGCAACAGCTTACGATCAACGGCGCGGCAACTGGTTCGCAAACCAATTTGCTGAACCAGTTCAAATCGATTTCAGTCAACAGCCCGTTTGCCGTGCTAATTGCCAAAGCCAACATCAATGGTACGCAGCGCGGGTTTGTCTATTTGGGCAGCGACAACTTCCAGACAGATCGCCAATCTGAGCAAATGACGCTTGCCCAACTGCTGGCTTCGGCCGCCAGCGGAGACCCAGTCACCTTCACGCTTGTCGCTGACGGCATGGAAACGCGACTGGCGCTTGACAGCGATCTCGACGGTATTTTCAACGGCGACGGGGCGCTCGAACTCACCAGCCCCGGCAATCAGACCAACACCGTGGGCGATACGGTTGATTTGACAATTGCAGGCGCGGGCGCAGATCCGATTGTGTTTAACAGCTCTGGATTACCAGCCAATTTGACCATCGCGAGCAATGGCCGCATCACTGGGTCACCCACTACGGCGGGCAGCTATAACGTGCTCGTGTGGGCGACTGATGACAACGGCAGCACCGACAGCATTGCGTTTTCATGGACAATCGAAGCGGGCAATACGACAACCTGCGACCCTGGCTTGCTGCATGAATGGTGGGACAACATTGCGGGTGTGTCGGTCAGCAATTTGGTCAACAACCCTAACTATCCCAATCAGCCAACGGGCAGCAATATCCGCACCACATTTAACATTCCAGGGTTTGCCAAGGACGCCTACGGCGTGCGAATGCAGGGTTATATCGTAGCCCCCGCGACGGGTGCGTACACTTTCTGGATTGCCAGCGATGACGGAGGTGAGCTGTGGCTTAGCTCGGATGAGCAAACGGCGAATAAGGCGTTGATCGCGTCTGTGCCTAGCTGGACGTTTGAAGCGGAGTATGACAAGTTTCCTAGCCAACAATCGGCCGAAATCAGCCTCATCGCAGGCCAACGCTACTATGTCGAAGCACTCATGAAAGAATGGTTTGGCGGCGATCATCTCAACGTGGCGTGGCGAACGCCGCTCAATGCAACGCGCACGCTGATCACTAGCGCCGACACCTGCACGCTCGAACTAAGCGGCACAGCACCCGTTGCCAACCTGAGCGCCAACCCAACGAGCGGAACCGCGCCGCTCACGGTCAGCTTTGACGCCAGCGGCTCCAGTGACGCCGACGGCAGCATCGTCAGCTATGCGTGGGAATTTGGCAACGGCAGCACGGCCAGCGGCGCAACGGTCAGCCACACCTACGTCAACGCTGGCGTTTATGACGTGACATTGACCGTCACCGACGACAGCGGACGCTCCGACACGGCCAGCACCACGATCACCGCCAACATCGGCACGATCGCCTGTGCCGAGGCGGGGCTAACCTACGAGCGATTTGACAACATGACGAGCGCCACGCTCGATAGTTTCCTGAACGACCCCCGTTATCCTGATTCACCAACCACAACGGCGCTGGTGAGCAATTTTGAAGCGCCCAGCAACGTCGCCAACTATTATGGCGCACGGGTGCATGGCTTTTTGACCGCGCCCGTGTCGGGTAATTACACTTTCTGGATCGCAGGCGATGACGTTGCCTCGCTCCAGCTTAGCAGCAACAACAACCCTGGCAATGCGGTCGAAATTGCATCGGTGAATTCATGGACGCCACAGCGGCAGTGGGATTGGCATCCTGAACAACAATCGGCCGAAATCGCGCTACAGGCTGGCGAAATTTACTACGTCAGCGCCCAGCTCAAAGAAAACGGCGGCGGTGACAACTTGGCGGTTGCATGGCAGATACCTGGCGGATCGCGCCAGTTGATTCCAAATGCAGTGCTTTGCCCAGCGGTGGACAATGGTGCGCCGCCCGTTGCCGTTGTGAGCGCCGATCCGACGATTGGGGATGCGCCCCTTGCCGTGAATTTCAACGGCGCGGGATCGTCTGATGCGGACGGGCCGATTGTGTCCTACGTGTGGAACTTTGGCGACGGCACAAGCGGCAGCGGCGCAGCGGTCAGCCATAGCTATGCCAGCGCGGGATCGTATGTGGCGACGTTGACCGTGACGGATGAGGACGGGCGTGATGATTCGGCCGAAATCACCATCCTTGTCACAACCCCCGGCGGTGGGGTTGCCTGCAACACAAACGGCGTCCAGTATGAGCTGTGGGCAAAAATTTGGAGCGATAAGGTAAGTGCCCTGCTAAACGATCCACGTTACCCAGACAGCCCCGACAGCAGCTCAACGCTCAACACGTTGGTTGTGCCTAGCAACGTTGGCAACGCCTATGGCGCACGGATGCGGGCTTATTTGATTGCGCCTGAATCGGGTCAGTATACGTTCTGGGTGGCGAGTGACAATGAAGGGCAGCTATGGTTGAGCAGCAACATCAACCCCAGCAATGCGACGATGATTAGCCAAGTTGACTGGTCGCCTGAGCAGGATTGGGAGCATAAGGTGTCGCAACAATCGGCCGAAATCACCCTCATTGCAGGCGAAGCCTACTATATTGAGGGGCTGCACCAAGCCAGTTGGGGCGGCGACTATTACGCCGTCGCGTGGGACACACCCAGCGGCCCGCGTGAGTTAATCCCCAATGATGCGCTGTGCGTGATTGAGACAAATGGGCGCGTGGCAAACAACGCACTTGCAGACCTGTTGGCGACGCACACAGAGGCGTATCGTGCGCCTGTTTTTGGCGCGTCTGAGCTTGTGGCAGATTTCCCGCTTGCGCTATATCCAGAGCTGATGCTGATTTTGTCGGGCGACCAGCCGTTGCGTGAGCGTGCGCTGGCGTTGCGCGATCGGTTTGAGGGGTTGTTGACGGGTGGGGGGCTGATTTCGGCCGAACACCTCAACGAAGCAACCGCCGTGTACGATGCCATCTATGCACAAGCCTCACCTGCGTTGCAAACATGGCTCACGAATCATTGGTCACGCATCAACCCTGACGCACTCGCCGATATGCCAGCCCGCAACGCATGGCAAGTCGCCAACACGCTCGCGCCCACCAGCGTCTCAGGCGTCACGCAATCTACACAAAGTGCCCCCACAACGGCACGCATAATGGTGTTGTTTGCGCTTCTGTCCCTGACAACGCTCCTAAAATGGCGAGAGCGAGACGGAGACCTCAGAGGTTTTTATTCACTACCAGATCAAACGACGCCAAACCTCTGAGACCGATTGTTGATCTGCTTACGTTGCGTTCAACGCTGATTGTGCGGCGGCGAGACGTGCGATGGGGACGCGGAAGGGGGAGCAGCTAACGTAGTTCATACCGATACGGTGGCAGAAGTCGATACTAGTAGGTTCGCCACCGTGTTCGCCGCAAATGCCGACTTTGAGATTGGGCTTGGTTTGCCGCCCTTTCTCAATTCCCATCTTGACAATTTGACCGACGCCTTCCTGATCGAGCACGCGAAAGGGATCGTTAGGCATCACTTTGTTGCTGATGTAGTGTGAGAGAAAGCGGGTGCTGTCATCGCGGCTAAGACCATAGGTTGTTTGCGTCAGATCATTCGTCCCGAAGCTGAAGAAGTCGGCGTATTTAGCAATTTGATCGGCGGTGATAGCTGCGCGTGGCAGTTCGATCATCGTGCCAATCTGATAGTCAATTTGGATGCCATATTCGCCTATGACACTATCCGCAACTGCTTTGACGACGGCGCGTTGGGTTTGGAGTTCGGCCGAAATACTTACCAACGGAATCATAATCTCAGGCTTAACCACAATTCCCTCTGCCTGAGCTTCACAAGCCGCTGCCATAATCGCCCGCGCCTGCATGGATGTCACCTCTGGGTAGACCATTCCCAAACGACAGCCACGATGCCCCAGCATCGGGTTTGACTCATGCAGGCGATCAACCTGCGTCATCAATTGCTCTTTTTCGTAGATTGTTTTGAGCGTGGCATCGATTTTCTTGAAACTTTTGACTTTTTGCAGTTTGAGTTTGAGTTCGACTAACTCGGTCTGCAACACCGCAGCGTCTGGTAGAAACTCGTGCAGAGGCGGATCTAACAAGCGAATGGTGACGGGTAGCCCATCCATCGCATGAAAAATCGCTTTGAAATCTTTCTTTTGAATAGGCAAGAGGCGCTCAAGTGCCTCTTCACGTGCAGAACGTGACTCAGCTAAAATCATTTCGCGCATAATGTCTAGGCGCTCTTTTTCAAAAAACATGTGCTCAGTTCGACAGAGGCCAATCCCTTCAGCGCCAAACTCACGTGCTGTTTTTGCATCACGCCCGCTATCGACGTTGGCACGCACCTCCAGCACCCGCGCCTCGTCTGCCCATTCCATCAGCGTGCGGAAATAACGGTTAAGTTTTGGCTGAACAGTTGGAACTTTGCCTTTGATGACGCGACCTGTTGAGCCATCAATTGTCAACCATTTCCCCCTGCGTAACGCAACGCCGTTGATGTGTAAAAAGCCTTCATCTTCATCAATTTGCAAGTCACCTGCGCCAACGACGCAAGGTTTTCCCATACCGCGTGCAACCACAGCGGCATGGCTGGTCATGCCGCCGCGTGCGGTCAGCACTGCTTCGGCCGCCAGCATCCCATGGAAGTCGTCGGGACTTGTTTCATGACGGATCAGGATAACAGGTTCTTTTTGTGACCGTTTTTCCGCTTCGTCTGGTGTGAAGCAGATACGCCCCGTTGCGGCACCGGGGC
>JBMZDF010000320.1:0-7388 GCA_049614105.1 Promineifilaceae bacterium (SeqCode) | reverse complement strand
GGTGGCTGAGCCTGCCGAAGCCTGAGCGACACGCTGCTTCGACTTCGGCAAGCTCAGTCTACGTTGTACAAGCTGCTACAACTTCGGCAAGCTTAGTCTACGTTGTTGTCGCCAACCCATTTGAAATACATCTTAAACAAACTTGTTAGGTTGTTTTGCGTTTGTGAGGTTTAGGCGTGGGGGTTAAACAATCTCCATTCCGTGAAGAGAGTGTGGGCAATTTATCGCTCACACTCTTTTTTGTTGGGTTGTACTTGGTTTAGCGCGGGAGAGAGACAAAAAAGGTGCTGCCGACGCCTTGTTCGCTGGTGGCCCACACGCGCCCGCCGTGTAGCCCGACAAGTTGTTTGACGATGGCAAGCCCTAGCCCGCGACCGCCCGAAACCCGTTGACGTGCTTCATCGACGCGATAGAAGCGGTCAAAGACAAAGGGGAGATGGTCGGGGGCGATGCCGACGCCGCTGTCGCGAATGGATAGATTGAGATCGGTGGGGCTTGTTTCGGCCGAAATCACCACCTGCCCCCCTGCGGCCGAATGCTGTATCGCATTGCGCAGCAAATTCCCCAACACCTGCCGCATTCTGATCGGGTCAAACGCAATCGTTTGGGTTCCATCTGCAATCACAAGCTGAAGTTGAAGCCCCTGCACATCCGCTTTTGGCCGCCAGCGCGTCACCACCTCCGACAAAAACAGATCAACCTCAACAGGTTCCTTGTGGAGCGAGACCGCGTTGCGATCTGTTTCAACAATTAACGCTAGATCATTGACTAAATTATGCAGTAAATCGATCTCACGCTGAATCGATCCCGCCGCCTCTTCTGGCGTCTGCATCCCATCCGCCATGCCTTGCGCCTCCAGCCGCATAATCGCAAGTGGCGTGTTGAGTTCATGGCTAATATCTGCGATAAGTCGCTGGCGGATCTGCTGTTGGGTTGCCAGCGAACGGGTCATGCGGTTAAATGCGGCGCTCATCTGGCCTAGCTCGTCTGTTGAGTTGACGGGAAGCTGTTCCGTACTGCCGCTCTCTGCAAGACGGCTGGCGGCGGCGGTCAATGCCTGCACTGGATCGCTGATGCGACGGGACAACCATGCCCCAATCACAAATGCAAACAAAGCGGTCAATAGGCCGCCCAAGACGGTTGTGTAGAGTGTACTTGTAATAGAATCACGGCTCTCATCGGCAAGGTCGGCGCTGGCTTCCACAAAAACATAGCCGACCGTTTCGTTGTTGTTCCAATCAATCACTGGCACACTATATTGCCGCAAGTTCTGCGGAATGATCGCGTCTGAGTTGTTGCCGTTGCTGCTGTATAAAATGTTGAACTGCGGATCGGCTAAAAAGATTTGTGACTCGTCGGTAGGTTGATAGAAGCTGTCGACATCGTCAAAGTTGTGAGGGTCGTAGACAAACGCTTGTGCCAAATACAAGCGATCGAGCAGGAGATCAAAATCGGCCGAATTGCCTAATTCCACCAATTCATAACGCATAATCGCCTGAACCGCCTCCTCATCTGACCCTTCATGACGTGCGACAATCGACTCCCAAATGTCTGTATCGTAATAAGGACTCTCAAACGTTTCCCACTCAGCAAAAGGGGCATAATGTGCGTCAAAAAGAGATTCGACTAACCGTAAGTCGCCCGTTCGGTTGTATTCGATCTCAGCCGACTCGGCTAATTCGCCCGCCCGCTCCGCCACAACCTCAACAACAAAAGCGTCAAATTCGCGGTTAGCACTCCATGTTGCCACCAACATGCTCATGACGACAACCAGCATGATCACAACCCCCAGCGCAAGAAAAATCCGCGCCCATAGCGAGTTAAAAAAGGTCATGATGCCGTTCCTGTAAACCGATAGCCGACGCCGTAAACCGTATGGATATAGCGCGGCTGACGCGGGTTGGGTTCAACTTGACGCCGAATACGGCGAATGTGGGTGTCGATAGCGCGATCAAAGCCGTCAAAGTCAGCCATTGCCGCCTGAATAATTTGCTCGCGGGTCATCACCTGATTGGGATGTCGGATAAAGATCGCGAGGATTTCATACTGTTGTTGGCTGAGACTGAGTGGTTGCCCGTTGAGCAAAATGCGATGCTGCTGGGTCAGCAGTTCAAAATCGCCAACGCGCATCGTTGGTTTGATTGTGCCTTGCACCCGTCGCAACACCGCTTTGGCGCGTGCCACCACTTCTTTCGGGTCAAATGGTTTGACGATGTAATCATCTGCGCCAATATCAAGCCCGTTGATCCGATCCTGCTGTGCGCCACGGGCGGTGAGCATAATGATTGGTACATCTGACTCGGTGCGCAATCGGCGGCAAATCTCAACCCCATCAATGCCTGGCAACATCAGGTCGAGGATGATTAGATCGGGTGCTTGCTGCTGTGCCAGCGTTAGCCCCGTGATGCCATCATGGGCAACGAGGGTTTGGAAGCCTGCGCGTTCAAAGTAGCGTTGGGTCCATTCTGCGATGCGTTTTTCGTCTTCGATAATTAGGATTGTGTCGCTCATGATGGGGTAAGGATAACGAGGTTTCGGCCGAATTGCACAAAAGACGCTCCCACAGGAGCGCCTTTTTTGACTGTATAAGTTAGGTGCTTATTTAAGCATCTTCGCCTTCGGTTTGTGGCGCTTCTTCGCCCTCGGCGTCAGCGTCTTCAAACATTTCAAACTCGTCATGCATCACTTCATCACAGTCAACGTCTTCAAACGAGTCATTGACCATTGCGGTTGCAAATTCGGCCGTTTCAGCTTTCCATTCGGCCGCTTCTTCTTCGCTTACGAGGCCTGCTGCAACCATTTCGTCGATTGAGGTATTTTCGGCCGAAACAATTGCATCAATGACCGCTTGTGGGTCAACGTTGTTTGCTTCTGCAATCGCTTTGATAGTCGAACCGTTGTCGTACATTTCGGTACGCAATGCTTCTGCATCGATACCAATCACACCTGCGGCGATGACCTCTGGGTTAGGGTAAGCGGCGTAAACATCAAACTCGGTGTACTTTGCTGATTCAGCTTTCCACTCGTTTGCTTCTTCTTCCGTGATTTCACCTTCGGCAAGCAATTCGTCAACAAACGCATTTTCTTCCGCAATCAACAGGTCAACAATTGTCTGTGGGTCAACTTCATTGGCAGTGGCGATGTCTGCGATTGATTTGCCGTTGTCCATCTCAGTGAACAGCGTGTCGATGTCGATGCCAATCGCCTTGGCAACCGCGTCGAGCATCATATCCTCATCTTCAATGTCAATCCACTCGCCATCTTCGTCAAATTCATCCTCGAATTCAACCAGTGCGCTTTCTTCTGTGGGGTTCGGTTCGTTTGCGCTGGCGGTTCCCATCCACGCAAAGGCTAGCGAGCCAAGCGCGATTAGCATAAATACAAGTTCTCGTGTGCTCAATCTCAATTGTTTTAAGTTCATTGTCTGCTCCGATATTGTGGGTTGTTAGCCCCTTGTTTGGTTCGAAATGAAGTATGCATTTAAAATGTGGCAGAAATGCGTCACAGTTGTGACATTCGCCATTTGAGTAGATTCGCAGAATCATTTTGCTCTGGTCAACCAATTAAAAAACTTTGCCCCACACCACTGGAAGTCACGTCATGCCTGAAAACGCCGATCACAATGCAACTGTCTACGATATTTTTATTTTGCTGTTCACAATTTTGAGTTTGGTTGTGGCTATTTTTGTCTTTCAAGATGGATCGACGACGTTAAAGGCAAATTTCTGGCGGATCGATCTTGTGTTTAGTTTTGTTTTTATGGCTGACTTTTTGTATCGATGGTGGCATTCGGCCGATAAACGCAGCTATCTACGCCACAATTGGGGCGATTTGCTCGGAAGCCTGCCCGCTGTTCCGCACCTGCGCTTTTTTCGTCTCTTTCGAGTTTGGCGACTGGTGCGTATTTTTCAGCGAAGCAACGTACATCAACTTTGGAACAACATTGTGCGCCGACGGGCTGAAAGCTCGCTTTGGGGCATGATTATTCTTGTGATTGTGTCTGTTCTGGTTGCTGGCTGGTGGATCGAAGGGCTTGAGAGAGCTGCCTGCGCCGCTGGCAATCCTGCCGCAAACATCTGCACGTTGGAGGATGGCTTTTGGTGGGCGTTTGTCACGGTCACAACTGTTGGCTATGGCGATTTATTTCCAGTGTCAAGCTCAGGGCGCATCATGGCCGCCGTTTTGATGACGATCGGCGTGGGGTTATTTGGAATCTTGACCAGTTATCTTGCCGCTATTTTTGTTGAGGATGAGGAGAAGGAGCGCGATGAAGTGTTAGATGGTGAGTTGAGGGAGATTCGCGCTGAATTGGCGGAGATCAAGCTGTTGTTGAGGCAGCAGGTGGAAAATAAAGAATAAGGAATGCCACGTTCTGAAATCTTGATATTCTCTCGCTATTGATCGGTTTGACATTGCAACCAAAAGCGACAATAGTTTAGACGTGTAACCTTATATGCCGCGCTTGCGGTCTGGAGTCGTTTAAGATGGATGTTAATACAATTGTTCGTCTCGGTTTGATTTTGATGTTTGCTGTTGGGCTATATTTTGCGATGAAGGGGCGTGGCCCAACGGCCGAGGAAAAGTGTCCAAAGTGCGGCACACGTGATGTACAGGTGCTCTCGCGAGAAACGGAAAATATAGAGGTCAATACGATGAGCCTGCCCGGGGTGGGGGGGCGAACGAGTGTCCGCACGCGATTTTCATTTGCTTGTCAAAAGTGCGGACATTGTTGGCAGAAATCAATTCACACGTAAGCTGGGCGTTGCAAATTCCGTAGGGCTGCGCGACCCATTGCCTGCACGACAAGATGGTGAAATGGGCGAATGATGTTGAAGTAGACGGGGCCTGCCCAGTTGTTGTAATGGACAATTGTGACTAGATGGAAAGTGCGTTCGGCCGAAATATCCCCTTCCACAACAACCGCCAAGTAGGCATCCAAATGCGCCTCTTTCGCACTTGCAATCCAATAATGCTCATCCTCCGCCTGCTCAACCTTGAAAAAAGCCATTTGCTCGCCCGCAGTTAGCGGGATGCCATCTTCTTCAAGACGGGTTGCATGCGGCATTCCTTCCTGCTTCATTCCCAAAAAACGAACAAATATAGCGCGTACACCATAAAGCCCTTTGAGCCAGCTTGGATAATACGAAAACATGCTGGCGATAAACCCCCGCATGCTGGCTTGTCCGTGAAATGTTTTGACATCAACATGATCGGCATCTTGCATCAATGTTTGCATCGCTGGAATTTGGGTGACAACTGGATTTATCATGTGCTTGTTCCTTGTTGTGGAAAACGGCTGGGTGCTGGCGTCACGGGTGGAATGCCAAATTGATCTAGGAATGCGTTGAACATCGCGCATTGTTGGGCATTTGTGGCGGGCGGCAGCATGTGTTCACTGCCGACGAGGAGCGCGTACAGCGTGCGGGCGAGGGTGAGGGCGTAGGCGTCGTTGTTGACAATCGGCCGAAATTGTTCCCAAACGTAAGCAACCCGCTGCTGATCAACCCGTTCAAATACATCCCAAACGCGCTCATCTTGAAACGCCCATGCACGCATTGCCGCTTCCAGTTCCGATGGATAGCTTGTCACAACGCTAATCAACTTGTGAAGCCGCAGTTGTGGCGTGGCTTCCTTACTGACGACCTCGATGATGTTTAGCGTCCCTTCTTGCTCAAAGTAGCGTAAATAGTGGGCGATATAGTCATCATACCCTTTGAAGTGGTGATAAAACGATCCTTTTGTTTTACCAACCTCTTTTAACAAGGCGTCGATCGTCAACCCCTGTGCGCCGCTTGTCAGAAGAATAGTTGCACCTGCTGTTAACCAATCCTGTTTTGTCTTTCTTGCCATAACATACCATACCGTATAGTTTGTTTTTAGCATACCATACCGTATGGTATTGTCAATATGGTGAGAGCTTATTTTTTGTTTTGACAAGACAGGCTACAATAATTTGATTGTGAGGATTATCCTCATACGAAAGTTGGGTAGGGGAAACGATAGTTCCTTCCATATTGTTGTAACAATTGTTGATCCTAAAATCATAAGGTCATTTTGGAGGAAGCATGCCAAGATTATTAACGGTGATGTGGTTGTTAGTCTTTGTGTTAACAGGCTGCGGAGGAAGTAGTTTTGAGGAGACAGTTGGGATCGACAATGCAGAAGAATGGATTGATGGGAATCTCCCCGACAATGTGGAGTCAGATATTGCGGTCGAATTGGGCGTTGTTATTGCTGAATTGATTACGATTTCAATTAATAGCAATGGTGAAGTGTCGCTTGGTGCAGATGTTCCAATCTACTCAAATGGATTAGTTACCGTTACGGCTGGGGGGGACGTGACGCTTAGTGAGCGTAACCGTTTGGTTATTATTCATAATGGGGAAGCACAAGTATTTGACCCCCAAAGCAAAATCGAGGTCAAGTTAGATAATGTCACAGGATTTGTCCGTACGGATGGGAAGGGCAATGTATTGGTAGAAGTTGTGGACTCTCGGGCAACGGCATCGACGATTAATATTCGTGATAGGCCTCTAAACGCACCAAATATTCGTACCAACACCACGCTTCAGTCTAATTTATTGACGATTGGGCAATCGGCTAAGGGAGAGGCTATTGAGGCCTACCAATTGGGAAATGGGCGAAAATCGCTTGTACTTATCGGTGGCTTACATGCTGGGTTTGCGCCAGCCTCCAGTAGTTTAATGGAGTCCTTACACACTCATTTTCGTGATAATCCCCGCTTGATTCCAGAAGATGTCACATTAACGATCATTCCAACTGCAAACCCCGATAGTGCTTCAGGCGATGCTGAAACGTTATTGGGTCGTTTGAATGGAAATGGAGTTGATATTAATCGTAATTGGGATTGTAATTGGAAGCCAACAGGGACTTGGCGCTCGACAACAGTTAACGGTGGTTCTCAACCGTTTTCCGAACCAGAGACAGATGCCTTACGTACCTTTTTGTTGAGTGAGCGACCTGAGGCTGTTTTGGTCTGGGGCGCAACTGGTCAGCTAGTAATCCCTGGATCGTGTGACACACAAACGCGCACTGAATCACAGGCATTGGCCTCTGCGTTTGCAACTGTCGCAGGCTATAAATCAGGATATATCACAAGCTACACAGTGAATGGAGATATTACTGATTGGCTTGATTCACAAGGAATTCCAGCCGCTTTTGTGTTATTGCCTGATTATCGTTCAACCGATTTGGACAAAAACCGCTCTGCTATTGAGTCAATTTTGCTTAACCTGAGCCGTAGATAAGTGCGCCACTTGTAACTTTACTTTCAAGTACTCTTTGTGGCGCACTTAAGTAGATCACAAGTAGTCATTGACGAAAGCCTCAGAGGTTTTTATGCACAAACTAGAGTAGATGACAACAAA
>JBMZDF010000319.1:0-7442 GCA_049614105.1 Promineifilaceae bacterium (SeqCode) | reverse complement strand
ACACCCGCCTACTCGCTGTCAATACGTTTCCGATCAACCCACAGGCGCACTGGGGATCGGCCGATAACGGCGTCAGCTACAGCGCCGCATGGGGCGACATGGACAACGACGGCGACCTCGACCTCGCGATCGGCAACCGCCCCGGCGCAAACGTCATCTACGAAAACGTAAATGGCGTCCTCAGCGCCGCCCCCACTTGGACATCCGATCAAAACGACGACACCTATGACCTAGCTTGGGCCGATCTCAACGGCGATGGGTATCTCGACCTTTATGCAGGCAACGACTTCACCGATTTCTACTACCTGAACCAAAACGGTACGCTGCCAACCGCGCCAAGCTGGACAGGATACGCCCTGACTAGCGAAACGGTTGCGATCGCCGACTATGACGCCGATGGCGACCTTGATGTGGTGGTTGGCAACAGCTTCTCAGGCAACGCGGGGCTTTTTGAGAACAACGGGAGCGGACTCAGCACAACCCACACCACCCTCCCCGAAAGCGGCATTGTCGCGTGGGTTGACATTGAAAACGATGGCGATCTTGACCTCGCGTTTGCGGGGATCGGCGTACAAATTTACCTCAATGTCAACGGCGTGTTTCAGCCAAACGCAGCGATGGAGACGGCCACCAACATTGGAACGATACGCAGCATGGCGTGGGCAGATGTTGACAACGACGGCGACCTCGACGTTGCCGTTTCTGGCACAAAAGCCGCTGAAACAAAAGAGTATGTTTTTCTCTATCTCAACAACAACGGAACGCTTGAGTCAACCATTCACTTTGAATCGATCGACGTTGCGACAACACATTATCTGGAATGGGGTGACGTAGACGGTGATGGCGACCCTGATTTGGCAGCCGCCAGTTGGTTTGGGCCAGAGCGTGTCTACAGAAATGATGCGGGTCAGCTCTCTTTGCAATGGCAGTCCAATAACACCAACGAAACCTACGGGCTGGCGCTGGGGGATGTCGATGGAGATGGCGATCTTGATTTGGCAACCGCCAATGCGGACGTGCGAACGCTGTTGTTTCGCAACGAGGGATTGGCACTTTCGGCCGAATTAACATGGCGCAGCAACAGCACCACAAACGCATTCAACATCGCGTGGCAAGATATTGACAACGACAGTGATCTCGATCTCGTCGTTCAACAAAATATCGAACCAAGCAACCCCACAGGCGTCCCAGTTGCTTACGAAAACTTAGGCGGCTCGCTCGCCTCAGAGCCAACCTTATCCCCTAACGTCGTCTTTCAACACGACACCGCACTGGGCGATGTCGATGGGGATGGTGACCTCGACTTGGCGCAAATCAACGCCCTCGACCGTAATGAAGTGTATCTAAATGAAGGCGACGGCACGTATCGCGTCATGCCGCTGTGGGCGGCCGATGAAACGACCCGCAGTTCGGCCGTTGCGTGGGCAGATGTGAACGGCGACGGGATGCTTGACTTGGCATTTGCCAACCAAAACAGCCCCAATTTTGTGTATCTGAACGTGGGCGGCACGCTCGCCACCAGCGCAAGCTGGGCATCAAACGACAGCGACTGGTCGCAGGATCTCGAATTTGCCGATGTGGATGGCGACGGCGATCTTGATCTGGCGGTGGCGAACGGAACGCCGCTTGTGCCAAATGCGACCACCCCACCCAATCGCGTCTATCTCAATGACGGCGGCATGCTTTTGCCAGACGCGGTTTGGAACAGCAGCGAAACGCACGAAAGCACCGCCGTCTCATGGGGGGATGTCAACGGGGATGGGCTGCCCGATTTGGCCTTTTCCAACGAATCACTCGCGGCAACCGTCTACCTGAACAAACGAATCGGCACGACACGACAGCCCGATCAGACTGCCTCAATTGAGGTTGGCAGCAACTTATTCAATACAACCTCAACATTTGATGGCGGCACGCTGCCGATCGATGTGACGTTGTCGCAGCCTGACGGCCTGCCAGTTAGCGGCGTGCGCGGCTGGTATTCGGCCGATGGGGGAGACCATTGGCTCCCTGCTCTGAGCGCCAGCGGCACGTCTACCACCAACCTTGCCACGCGCTATTCGGCCGAAAGTTCAACCCCCATCGCCATCCCAGACGCGGGATCTGTTAGCAGCGTGCTCAACTTCAACCGCGCAGGGGAAACGGCGCAAGATTTACAAATTGGGCTGGCGCTTACGCATGGGGTTTCGGCCGATTTGCAAATCGCCGTTGCCAGCGCATGGCCTGCCCCAACTGGTACGCACGCCCTCATTTTTGACGGGCAAGCCGGCAACGGGCTACACAACGTGCGGCTAGGCGACCAAGCGACGCGACTGCTGGCTGGCAAAGTCAACACAAACGGCTACGCGATTTATCCGTCAGCCGCGCCTGTCAACATCAGCGCCAACACAACCGTCTCGTCTCCGCTCGTGATCGCCAACGGTATCATCGACATTCGCGACATCAATTTGACCCTCACGGTAACGCACGGCAGCGTGAAAGACCTCACGCTGCAACTGGTTGACCCATATGGCAACACGCAATATCTGATCGGCGACCTATGCAGCCCAGACGTTCATCAAGATATGAAACTAACTTTCGATGATGAGGCTAGCGATGTCTACAACACCATCCCCTGTCCACCAACTGACTGGGGATCGTATCAGCCGTGGGGTCGGCTTTCTACCTTTGACCGTCTGGATGCAAACGGCGTGTGGACGTTGCGCGTGACCAACGACGGCGCGGTTGCGGGAACGATCGACAGCTGGGCGCTTAATATGACGGGGAAAATGGCGGTTTCCAATTCGGCCGAAACGCTCAGCGGATTCTATCAACCCCACACCACGCTCTCCCAATTTGACGGGATGCCGCTTGATCAACCGCTCACGCTGATTATTACCGACACCGTTGGCGGCAACACAGGCACGCTCACAAGCTGGTCTGCTCACAGCGCCGTGACCCACAGCTATGTTTGGGACGTTTATAATAGTGGTTTCCTTGGACAAAGCGACAACGTTGTGCTCCGTTTAGAAGCATTGCCCAGCACAGTTCCCTCGGCAGATGTGCCGCCGACCCATCAGTTGCCCTCGGTGGCAGCGGCAACCCTGCCCCTGAGCGTGCGCGGCACACAGGTGCGCGTTGTCAATGGGGATGCAGAGCCTGTTGAGTTAGCCAATGGCTTAATTGGTCATTGGCAATTTGAAGAAGGCAGCGGTACGTCAACGGCCGATGGATCGGGCGCGGGTAATCATGGCACGCTGGTTGGCAATGCCGCTTGGTCCACCACCGTTTCCGCTCTGGGCAGAACGGGCAGCATTGACATTAACGGCAGTTGGGGCTATGTGCAGTTGCAAAATGATGGGTTTCCCAACACGGCCGATTTTACTTTTGCAGGCTGGGTTTATTGGCGTGGTGGTTCGGCCGAACAGCACATTTTCGACTTCGGCCCTTGGGATGGCAAAAATATGCATCTCACGCCCAGCAATGGCAGCGGCGTTCTCGAATTTAGCATCAACGACGGCACGGGGCCTGCGCAAACCCTCAACGCCACCTATCCACTGCCCACAAACGAGTGGGCACACGTGGCGGTCACGCTCGATGGAGATGCAGGTGCTCTGTGGCTTAACGGGCAGTTAGTCCACCTACAGCCGATCACGTTTGACCCAGCAGATGTTTACGTCAGCAACGGCTGGACATGGTTTGGGCATCCCCAAACGGGAGCACCTGCGCTAAATGCTATCGTTGACGAGTTCCGCATTTATGATCGGGCGCTGAATCAGACTGAAATCAGCGTGCTCAATGGGAAGGTTGCTAGCTCATCGGCCGAAAAAGCCCTGATCTACCGCATGCCAGCAGGCAACGACAACGCCCAAGCACTTGCCAGCAATCTCGGCACGCCGCTCACGACAGATGCCAACGGCTACTTAGAAGGGCGGGGGCAGATCAACGTTGGCGACACGCTATTTGCCCTCTATCCAATTTTCACAACGGCCCCAGACAAACTCGATGTGTCCAGTAGCGACCTGCCAAAAACAATCGCGGCAGGGTCGATCAACACCGTCTCCTCCACAATCGAGGTAACTGAGAATCGGCTCATCCAAGATGTTGACGTGATCGACCTTGTTGGCACACATCTCCGCGTCAGCAATTTGGTGATGCGGTTACGCAGCCCAGCAGGAACAGAAATTGAGTTGATGAATCGCCCGTGTGCGTTCCATGCTGATTTTGCTGTCAACCTAGACGATGAGGCGTCTGCACTGAAATCATATATCTGCCCCATCATTGGCGATGAAACCTATCGGCCGACCGAAGCGTTAAGCGCCTTTGATGGCGAGACAACGGCGGGAACGTGGACGCTGATTGTTGAGGATGTGATTGTCGGCCACGGCGGCACGCTGGACGGGTGGGGGCTAAGTTTCACCGTCGAAAACAGCAGCAAATACAGCCTTTATCACGCAAGCGGCATCCCAAATCCACTGGGCGTCAGCGGAACTGTGGTCACGCAGCTTGGTCTACAAACCTTAACCGTCACGAAAAAAACGCCGCTGCTCTTGTTCGATCTCGACCTCTCGCTCGAATGGGATGCCCGTAACGACGAGGGCTTCCTCAACGAATTAGATCGCGCAATCGCCAATGCGTCGGCCGTTCTGTTTGACGCAAGCAACGGGCAAATGGCGATCGGCAACGTCAATGTCTATCAAAACAAAGAGAACTGGCTCAGTTCAGATGTGATCATCTTTGCCAGTCGCGGCATTCGGCCGATGGCAAACATCGGCGGGCTTGTCGACAGGTCTATCAACGACATCGGACTAACAGGCATCATCACCGACGCCTTCGCGCCTGGGCAAGTTCGTATGGGGCCAAACTGGGACCCGTTTGGCTCCAATGCAGCCGATCTGGGCCAAGATTGGCAACGCGCATTTGCACACGAGCTATCCCACTATTTGCTCTATCTGCCCGACAACTACATCGGCATCGTCAATAACAGTCTCGCCTATATCGACTGCTTTGGCAGTCTGATGACCAACACCTATGATGACGATTACAGCGAATTTTTGCGTCGTGAGGAGTGGGATGCGAGCGCCGATTGTCAGCGCACCGTTGCCCAATTAGAAACGGGGCGCACCGACTGGGACACCATCTCGGCATTTTATCCAGAGCTACAGAACACAGACAGCACCAACACCCTCAACGCAGGGCCAGCGACCCTGCCGCTTGACATAATGCGCATGGCGATTGACAAGCAAAACACGGCTGCGACAACGTTGCCCAATCGCACCTATGATTTACGAGCGGCCGAAGGGTCAAACGTTTTGCTAGCCGCGCCGCGTGCGGAAGGCTATTTGCACAAAACAAACGGAACCCCAGCCGTTTACACCGATGACACAATTATCCAGCTTGGCGCAGCGGGCGGCGGTGGCGACAGACTGATCGTGCGCGGGGCGGACATCGGCGACCGCGTTTGCGCCGTTGACATCGAGAGCGCCCGCGTGGGCTGCACCGACATCACAGAAAGCAGCACGTCGATTTTCATGAGCGTGGAGGCTGATTGGCAACCTGATATTGAGGTGACGGCGGTTAATTCGGTCACGCTCGATATTGAGGTGACGCTGCCTGTCGCCGTCAACGGGCTCGATATACAGGTTATTCCTGCCTATGGATCGGCCGAATCGCCAAACGTCATTGCGCCAAAACATGTTGCTATGGCTGGCTCAGGCGTCGTGTTCAATCAGCAGATAACGCTAGACCATCCCTCATTTGAAGGCATCATTCGCGTGTGGACACCGAACGCAGCATCCACCCAAGAATCTGTCAGTCAATACACGTTGAATTCAGAATATTGGGGCGGCAACCAACGCGCTTGGGGCGGCAATCAACGCGCTTGGGGTGGCAATCAACGCGCTTGGGGCGGCAATCAACGCGCTTGGGGCGCACCGACAACCTCTGGCGATGGGCAGGTTAGCGTCTTTGACGCCGCCAACCCGTTTGAAGTAAACGGGATTTCAACCTTGCAGTCGCTTGCCGTTTTGCCAGAGTTGCCTGTTTGGTTAACGGCAGTGGGCAGCGGGTATCGGGTGGTTGAGGAAGCGGGGTATGCGTCGAGCGTTGCGGCCATTGGCAACAATCGCGTGATTTCGTTCAACTATTTGCAGAGTCAAGTGCCAGATGGGTATGAATTCTCGTTGAAGGTCTATTTTTCGGCCGATAACGGGCAAACATGGCAGCGCCTCGACACCATTTTAGACGAAGACCAAAATCTAGCGACCGCCAGACTCAATGATCCAGCCGATGGCATCTACACCTTGCTTTCAACAGTTGACGTGCCAATGTTCCACGTTGGCTGGAATAATTTTGGCTATCCTATCCCAAGAACACGCGCTATCACTGAAGCACTGGCCGCCGTGGATGGTTTCTACACCGATGTTTACCATTACGACGCGGCGAACGGCGGTCAGTGGACAATGCACGATGTGGCTGTCGATGATGAGCATCCTGCGTTTCGCAACATTGTCAACGATTTGCATGATGTGTCGTTCTCTGGCGCTTATTGGATCAATATCACACAGGAAATCACGCTTCATTTGGGGGTTCCGTCCCAAATCGGCCGAACGGTCGAACGCGCAAGCAGCGCCCAACTGCCCCCCACCACCTACTTTGGCTGGATCTCAAACACAGGCGGGTTAAACCTAACCATTGACCTCACTGTCGAGGCCAAAGTCAACGGCATTTTGTGCGGACAAACAACCGCCTTTGCAAAAGATGGCGGGGTTGCGTACAAGCTACAGGTCGAATCTGAGGTATTATTCGGCGTCCCCAACGATTGCGGAACGGATGGCGCAAACGTGCAATTCTATGTTGACGGCATCTATCTAAACGGTACAGACCACACTTGGGACAACACAAAAGCGTGGTATCACGAACTTGTCTACGGAGCACCAACGAGTGCCGTTCAGGTTCAGCAGTTTACGGCTTCATCATCGGCCGAGATCATACAGCTTGTGTTCGCCCTACTCACCCTGCTGTCCTGCGCCGTGTTTGTCACCCACAAACGCACAATAATTCTGTCTAATTACCTAAATTTGGCGCAAATTAGCGACAGTTCCATCACGAGCGAGAAAACGAGCAAAAGCACAGATGAAAGTAGAAGCTAATCCATGCGCTTGATTAAGTGAAATTTGTACGATATGGCCGTCGGCATCGAATTTCAAAAGACCCGAAATGTGAAAGGTGTCACGTACCATTCTCAGCATACCAAAGTGCTGGAGTTTGGGGTGACAGGAGGCTAATCCGTCGCGCACCCAACTTGTTATGTTATAGGCTAATTGCGCCAACAACAACAGCATTTCTTGTGCATGGAACGATTTCTTGTTGCGTTTAGTGATACCCAGCCCTTGTTTGGAGCCTCGAAAAGAGGTCTCCACTCCACCAGCCCGCAGGTCATAAGCGTAAACGGACACCCAAATGGG
>JBMZDF010000318.1:0-7448 GCA_049614105.1 Promineifilaceae bacterium (SeqCode) | reverse complement strand
CCACAATCGCCATCGTATTCGCGGAAGGTATTAAAAACGTACTCGCATCAGAAACAAAAAAAGCGCGGCATTTGCCGCGCTTTTTTTGTTAACATAGTTTGAGTTGCTTATTTTGCAGCAAGCAAGTAAGCGATCAAATCTGCAAGGTGCTGCGGATTTGAGTTCATGTTGTGATCTTGCGAGAAGACTGTCATCGCGTTGGTGTAGTTCTCTACAACATATTCACCTGGATAGAGAATTGAGCGATAGGTGTAATCTTCAACCGTTTCGTATGTGTATGAGCCGTCTTCGTTTGATTGACCCAAACGTGACTCAACAACAGCCGCATAATCACCGTGCCATGGGCCAGATCCGCCGTCTGTGCTGGAATCTTCAGGGATGCCGTGGCATGAGGTACAAGGGTAAGTTTCCTTATACAACGCTTCGCCGCGTGCAACATCACCAGGAAGAACAACAGGGAATGATTCTGGCTCAAAAGGTTCCGTGCCAGCTTCAACCATGTCGGCCGTGATTAACGGCAACTCAGCATAGTCTTCAGGCCATGGGAAGCTTGTTGCGATAAAGCTACACAATTCTTCGTTCTCAAAGTTGAGAACGTATTTGGTTGCTGCAATCACTTCGTTTTCTTGCAATGGACCGCCAAACGTTTGGCTCCATGCAATCATAACGCCACCCGCACGACCGCCAGCAATTGTGTTTTGGATGAACGCTTCTTTTGTACCAGCCCAGCCGCGTGCATTCATGCGGTCAGACTTATCGCCACAAACAAGCTGTGCATTGTTAAGCGGAAGCCCTTTACAATTAATTGATTCGCCAGCAGCGTCTACACAATCGTCTGCCTTGCCTTCCTTTCCGTGACAAGTAGAGCAGTTATTTTTGAAAATCTCAGCCCCTTTCTCAGTCTGACGACCAAGGCGAGCATTCGTAAAGTTCTCCAAACGAGCTGGTTCAAGCAAAGAGTAGAAGCCCAACAAAATCATGGTGAGCATGAACGCGACCGTTCCGATAATAATTTTGATCTGCATAATTCGACCTTAAGCGTAATGAATAATATTAAGTGAAGAATGTAGATTCCATTCTTCACTTACCATTTTCATTCTGCCTTTGCTTAATATTCCTCGTAGAAGGAGTCCGCATGACGGAACTTGACCCATGTTGTGTCAAAGACCAGCTCATTTGTATCCGTATTCGGATTTTCCGCCGTGATATACAGCGTGATTTTTACCATGTTGTGCTGGACTTGTTCAATGACCATCTTGGCTGATGGGTCAACCATAACATCGTTGGTAAAGGAGCTTGCGTAACGAGTCGTGCCCGAAGCATCAACGGATGTGATACATTCTTCGAGGTGATACTCACCACCACCCTCTTGCAAAGAGCAAGAGAAGAGGTAGAGCGAGTGCTCGAATTCTTCTAGCGCATGGTTGAGTTCAGGCGCACCCGCAATCTCATCGCCAGGGCGATAAACCCCTGGAACCAACTGCTCGTAAGGTGTTTCCAACACAGGGCTATGACCTTCTTGAGGCATTAACTCTTGTGCAACCTCTTGGTCGGCCGAACCGCGAACCAAGAACTTAGGAGAACCCATCCAGTTTGAGACAAGCATGAATGCGACGAAGAACATTGACAAGCTAAGCTCACCGCGACGGTCTGCATAACGGCGGCTGACAACCCACATACCAGAACGGTTGGTCATCTTGGCAAACAGTTCTTCGACGTAAGGCCAAACGAAGAAGGCAACGGCTAGAACTGGAATCAAGATAAACGATACAACCACTTTCGAGTCACGCAAGAACGGAATTGGCATCCATTCAAACTTCAGCTTCAACCAACCCTGTGACCATGAAAGATACCAAGGTGCAACCACGTGAAGTGGGGTGACAGTTGGGCTAGAGTGCGTTTCAATTGCGGCCGAACCGAGGCCAACTGGCAAGAACATTGATCCACCGACCAAGAAGAGGGTTGTCAATGCTGCCCACATAATCTCGTTAGAGAGAATGTCTGGCGTGAAGTAAACACGCTCGTTTTTCGGTACACGCTTTGCAGTATCTTCACCGATTGCCTCACGCCCTGGTGGCAATGAGTGACCGTGCAAAACAACTTTGTAGTAATGGACAAAAGTGAAGATGCCCATCAAAAGCGGTAGTGCAAGTACGTGCAATAGGTAGAAACGTAGCAAACCACCAGCACCAATGCTGGGCGCACCACGAATCAACAGGTTGATGTTTTTACCCAGTGCGGGTGGTCCAGGTGATGATTCGGCCGCTGAAACAGCAACCGTCACAGCCCAGTACGCCAACTGATCCCAAGGCAGTAGATAACCACTAAAACTAAGAATCAGGGTCAGGCAGAGCAAGACCATACCGGTAAGCCAGGTAAACTGGCGTGGTTTTTTATAACTACCCGTCACAAACGTTCGCAACATATGGAGCGCGACGACAAGAACCATCACCTCCGCACCAAAGCGGTGCATGTTACGCATGAGCTGACCCAATGGGACATTACTCATGATGTTCCACATATCTGAATAAGCCGTGTCTGGCTCAGGTGTGTAGAAAATCATCAGAAAGATACCAGTAAGTGTCTCCCAAATGAACATAAACGTGGACAGCCAACCAAGGCGGAAGGTCGGATAAATATGAGTGACCTCTGCATGGTAGAAACTAGGGCGGATGTGGAACCAGAATCCATCTGCATGGGGGCGCAGACGCGGGTTGGGGCGGCGTGGCTCATCACCACGCAGCGCGGCACGAATGTCATTGATGTTCATCCCCGCTGTTACGCGCAGGACGGTGTCATCAAGTTTCGCGATTGCTGCTTGTTTGATGCCAAGCTCTTTTACTTCGTCGATGAATGCCATCTTCTTGTCTCTCCTTAAGAGTTGAGTCTGACCTAATACATAATCTGAGAAAAGCGCAGAGTGTGCTTTTGGTCAGCTTATAACTCAGGCGGGCGAATCGTGGAGATTAGATTTCTTTGAAATACGCTTCAAACGGGCGCATGAAGCGCCCAAGCATGCTAGCAGGCGTTATTTTGCACGCACAATAGCTCAGGGCCAGCGCCTAGCTTCTTATCACCTGTGTCAATTTGCAAGGATGCTGTCCCGCTTGGTAAAACGAGCGGCAACCATTCACCTTCTTCATTTGCTTCTGACTGGGCCAAAATATTGCCATCAGCATCAAGTGCTGCCAGGTTGAAGCGATCGAGGGTGCGAGGTGCAGGACTTTCGACACGACGCCCGTCTAGACGGTATTTTGAACCGTGACATGGGCATTCAAAGCGGTCGTTTGCGGCATTCCAAGCGTAGATGCAGCCCAAATGAGTGCAAACCTTGTAGATTGCCAGTACACCTTGGATGGGGTTATCCTCATCGATAGCGGAGTACATCAGCGCGTTTGATTGTTCTGTGTCGAGATTGACGAGCCAGAAACGACCTTCGTCGTTACCTGCTGGAGGCTCATTGATGCCAGGAAGCACATCTAGTGGTACTTTGAACTTACCGCCAAATTGTCCGTCGCGGAATTTGGGGATCATAAACCAGATGAGCAATCCGAGGAATTCGGCCGTAAACAACGCCATTGAAGCTCCCCAAATGTAGTAGAGAAACTCGCGGCGACTGATTCCTTCTTCGGCAGGAACGGCTTGTGCCTTTGCCATAATTCTGCTCCTAAAAATCCTTAAGTCGAAAATCTTTTCCAGACTATCTTTGATTTACGTGTTTCAACCGCTACTGCGTTCTCTTCTTCCCAAAAGGCTATCAATATACGCTGAGTAGTGGAAAATTTGTCTGTACTTGCAAAGCAATCAATTGCAGATGCATAGACCAATGATAAATTACATAAACACTTATGTTTCATTTAGGTATCTGTGCTTTTTATCACAATCGAATTATAACAAAAAGTAAAGGGTGAGCAATGAATGTTGGCCTATGGTTGCAAGTAATCTAGCATTCGATTTTAGATCCTCCCCATGATCTGTCCATACAATTGCATACGATCGAATCCTCCGATAGACTGCCACTCTTTTGGTCAAGCAGGCAGTTAAGTAGGCCATTGAAAGTCTTAGACTGTAAAAACGGTTGAACAACTAGCCATTTGCTAGACTAATAAGCCGTTTTTGCAAAGCACCACGTGCAACTTCGCTTTCAAGCACTTTTTGTGGCGTACTTATTTGAACTTATGTTGAATAAAACAGTTGTTGTCGTCCCTACCTATAACGAAGCAGAAAACATTGACGCATTTGTACGCACCATTTTTGCGCTGGGGGTAGAAGGGCTAAAGATTTTGATTGTTGATGATAATTCCCCCGATGGCACGGGCAGGATGGCCGACGAACTTGCGAATGAGTTTGAAGGGTATCTTTCTGTTTTGCATCGTTCGCACAAGGCAGGGCTTGGCCCAGCTTATTTGGCGGGGTTTAAACGGGCGCTAGAAATGGATGTGGAATCGATTATCCAAATGGATGCAGATTTCTCGCACGATCCTAAATACATTCCAGATATGTTGCGTCTCAACGTGGACAACGATTTGGTGGTTGCCTCACGCTATGTCGAAGGTGGGGGCGTTGATCAAAATTGGGGCTTTTTGCGGAAGGCGACAAGTTGGTTTGCCAACCAGGTGTATGTGCGTATGGTTTTGGGGCTGCCTGTTCGTGATGCGACGGCAGGTTACCGTGCATGGCGTCGGGATGCATTGGCTCGCATGGATTTAGATCGGGTTAAAGCCAATGGGTATGTGTTTCAGGTTGAGATGACCTATGCCGCAACTAAGAATGGGCTGAGCATGGTTGAACTGCCTATTTTCTTTCCCGATCGGGCAAATGGTCATTCAAAGATGGGGTACAACATTGCTGTTGAGGCGGCGGTCGAAACCTGGCGTATGCGAGGACGACACTAGCCAAAGCCAAGCAGGACGCAAAAAGTTTAATTGATAAACCTCAGAGGTTTTTATTCACACCAATCCGACGACAACAAACCTCTGAGGTTTTTGCCAACGATTGAGTGTGATCTGCTGGGTAGAAACAAAAAAACTCCAGATTACTCTGGAGTTTTTTTGTGGGCGCTGAGGGACTCGAACCCCCGACCCCCTCGGTGTAAACGAGGTGCTCTAACCAACTGAGCCAAGCGCCCCGAAGGGATTGAAATTATACCGAGCGATTTTAGAAATACAAGCCCTAATTTGGACCAATTTTGAAATTGGTTGAATTTGGGGGGCAACACAGCATTTATCAAGCGTTCTCGGCCGAAATCAGCATCGCTATTCGTAACGACTGGCCTCATGGCGCAGGCGGTAGAGAAAATCGGCCGATTTGACATTCTTCTCCAGCAAAAACTGAATGTAAAAGTGCATCACCGTTTCTAACTCATGATGCAGATCACGACGGAGCTGAAGATTTTGCACCACGTCCCAAGGTCGCGTTTGTAAGAACCGCATTACCTTGACTGCTGCGGCCGAAACAGGACGCGCACGCCGATCGCGATGGCGGAATGCCGTTTTGATTAGTCCGCCTTCCTCCGCACTGAAATATTGATCCTCATCTTCGATCACCTCGCCGCTGGCAACGCAGACAAAAAGCTGTGGTTGAAACCCAACCAGCGACAAAAGGCGTAGCTCATAGTAACGAGCGGACAACAGCAGATTGTCTGTTTCCCCAAACCACCACAGCACATCGCTGAGCAGTTGATAGAGTCCCGTGTGTTTCTCTGCATCAGGGGTGAAATTGTCCAGCAACTCAACCGCATAAGCGGCATAGGTCGTACGGATCAAATCGGTGCGGATGGCACGATAAGGCTCCACCGTCTCAACCTGCGTGACAATATCGAGATTGCGCCCCTGAGCCAACATAAACTGGCTGCGCATAAATAGCTCAATATGCCCTGTTTTGCGGCTGCGGGGCTTACGTGCGCCTTTCCCGATGGCTCTTAGTTTGCCTAACTCGCGCGTGTACAACGTTAGCAAGCGATCGGCTTCGCCCATATCGCTGCGGCGCAAAACGATCGCTTCGGTTCGGTAGGTTCTTTCGCGGCTCAAAGATGTGTTGAACGGTGAGTGATAGACTCAAACGAGTGAGGCTTGCACTTAGCCGTTGTTATTTTGCCCATCATAGGGCAGCACGTGGGTGAAGGGGGCGACATAGGTGTCTGACTCAACCAGGACGCCTTCGATGACGGCTTGTTCGATAACGCAACGTGCGCCAATTTCGGCCGAACGGATAATTGAGTTTGGCCCAATCACACAATCGTTGCCAATCACAGAGTCGCCCTGAATATAGCTGTTCGGCCAAATGACCGTATCTTGACCGATACTGACATCGGGATCAATAAACGTTTGGTCAGGGCTGATAATTGTGATGCCTTGGTTTAGCCAGTGTTGCACGGCTCGCTGGCGGAACAGTCTCTCAACCTCAACCATTTCGGCCCGCGTGCCAGCGCCTAGCGCCTCGCTCATATCGTCCGTCAGAATGGTGATAATCTCGCGCTTTTTCTTGACCGCAATTGCGACCATGTCCGTCAGATAATATTCTGTGTTGCCGTTGCGGGCTTCACGCTCGGGGAGTGCTCCGATGTTGTCCCACAAAAATTCGGCGTCAAAACAGTAAATGCCGACGTTTAGCTCGCGGATGTTGAGAATGGCTTCGGCGTTTTTGCGCTGTTTGGCTTCGGCAACCTCGCAGATTTCGGTCACATTTTTTTTGCGATTGCGGATAATTCGGCCGAAACTAGACTCAGGCTCCCCCATGACGGTCAACATCACGACTGCGGCGGCCGATTCAGCCTGTTTGTCAGCCAGCTTCTGTAAAGTTGATGACTTGAGCAGGGGCATGTCGCCATAAGTCACAATGACCTGCCCAGCGTTTCCGCGCAGGTGGCCCGCTGCCATTTGCGTGGCATGTCCCGTTCCCAACCGCTCTGCTTGCGGAACATACACAGCAAGTTCGCCAAAAAGCTCTGGGACGCCATCCTCATCTGGTGCAACGACCATCACAGGCGGTAATTCCGAAACTGATTGAGCCGCTTCAAACACATGCTGCACCATTGGCTTTCCACCAACTTCGTGCAAAATTTTCTGGTATTTTGAATTCATCCGTGTGCCTTTTCCAGCAGCAAGGATTATGACAGCAGTTTTTGACATAAATAATGATGTTATAGAGTAGATGTGCAAACGTCTTTAATTAATAGATGCGGTAGTCAGCAAAAAGTCACCTATTTCCCCAAAAGGATATGCTGGACAAGATATAAACAAAAGAAGCCGAGGTATATTTACCTCGGCTTCTTTTGCTGCGGTGGCAGGATTCGAACCTACGAATGGCGGATTCAAAGTCCGCTGCCTTACCACTTGGCGACACCGCATCGAACGGACGGAGATAGTAGCATAAGAAAAATCGAATTGCAAGATGTTTTTGCACGATTTTCAAAATTGGTGGCTAATTGAGGATTACAACTCGCTACG
>JBMZDF010000317.1:0-7460 GCA_049614105.1 Promineifilaceae bacterium (SeqCode) | reverse complement strand
CGATATTTTCCAAAATTGGGAGCCGCTTGCTTGGTCTTATCCTGAGTTTATCGAGAGCATGATTTGCAAATTCCTGAACGCCACAACGGCCGATGGCTACAACCCATACCGCGTGACGCGCAACGGCATTGAGTGGGAAGCACCCGAGCCAGACGATCCTTGGGCCAATATCGGCTACTGGAGCGATCATCAAATCGTCTACTTGGAGCGCCTGCTCGATATTTCGCGCCGCTTCCACCCTGGCAAACTCGAAGCACTGCTTGCACAAAAGATTTTTAGCCACGCCAATGTTCCCTACCAAATCAAACCGTACGAGGCGATTTTGGAGGATGCTTACGATACGATCCGCTTTAACTGGGCGTTGGATGAGTCGATTCACAAGCAGGTTGCTGAGATCGGGTCAGATGGCAAACTGTTGCACAATGCACAGGGGCAGGTTGTTCACACAAATCTAGCTGAAAAAATGCTGCTGCTGTTGCTGGCCAAAGTCAGCAACCTCGTTCCAGAGGGCGGTATCTGGATGATTACGCAGCGTCCTGAATGGAACGATGCAAATAATGCGTTGGTTGGTAAAGGGATGTCTGTTGTCACGCTTTGTCACCTGCGCCGCTATATCACGTTTTTTGCCGACCTGTTGACGCGGGCTGAGATCGACTCGGTTGAAATCAGTGATGAGCTGGCTGAACTGTTTGACGCGGTTGTTAACAGTTTGCAAGCACATGCTGCCGCGCTGGATACATCTTTCACCGATGAACAACGCCGCGCCGTCATGGATGATTTGGGACAGGTAAGCAGCACGTATCGTTGGAATTTGTATGAGCAAGGATTGTCGGGAGCATTTGTGCAGGTTGAGACGGCGCGTGTGCTTGATTTCCTAACGCTGGCGCAACGCTATATCGATCACTCCCTAAACGCCAACCGTCGCGACGATGACCTGTATCATGCTTACAACGTATTGGACACGCGCAACGGGTCGGCACGCATCAGCTATCTAAATGAGATGCTTGAGGGGCAGGTTGCGATCTTGTCGACGGGGCTGCTATCTGGGACAGAATCGCTGGCGTTGCTGACGAGTATGCGCCACAGTCAGCTTTATCGGGCTGATCAACACAGCTATTTGCTTTATCCAAACCGCGACTTGACGGGCTTTTTAGACAAAAACTGTCTCCCTGCGGAGGGTGCGGCCAGTTCGCGGCTGATTCGGGTGCTTGCTGAGGCGGGGAATCGGGATCTGATTTCGGCCGATGAAAACGGCATCTACCACTTCAACGCCACGTTCAGAAACGCAAAAGATGTGAGCAACACCTTGACCCGTCTAGCGCAATCAGAAGCCTATCGTGAGTTAGTTGCTGAGGAATCAGCGTTAATTCTCGATCTGTTTGAAACGGTATTTAATCACAATGCCTTCACAGGGCGCTCAGGCACGTTCTTCGCGTTTGAGGGGCTAGGCAGCATCTATTGGCATCAAGTGTCAAAATTATTGCTGTCCGTGCAGGAAACTGCGCTACGTGCGATTAGCGATGGAGAAGACGCAGATATTGTGTCAGGTTTAGTTGATGCTTACTACGACGTGCGGGCTGGCATTGGCTTTAACAAAACCCCTGATGTCTATGGCGCATTCCCAACCGACCCTTACTCGCATACGCCCGAAGGACAAGGCGCAAAACAGCCTGGCATGACGGGGCAGGTGAAAGAGGAAATTTTGACCCGCCTCGCGGAACTGGGTGTGTCAATTGAAGCTGGGTGGATAACTTTCGCGCCACAAATTTTGCGGGCAAGCGAATTTAACCAGCAGCCTACGACATTTGACTATATTGATGTTCAACGTCAGAAAGGGGCGGTTTCATTACCGGCCGAATCACTCGCGTTCACCCTTTGCCAAATCCCAATTGTGTACCGACTGGGATCGCGCACGCATATTGAGTCAATCGATCACCTTGGCAACTCTGAAGCGGTCGTGGGCGCACAGCTTGATGATGCAACCAGTCAACGCATCTTCAAACGTGACGGTAGCGTTTCCCAGATTGTCGTAACCATTCCAAGAAGTGTGCTGATCTAAGCGGCACACTTCTATGCTTGAGAGCGTTATTCGTCAAACGGCCGCGCTCGATCTCAAAACCTCAGAGGTTTGTCACCACCTGTTTCAGTGTGTGAATGAAAATCTCTGAGGTTGTCACAAGGCGGGAGAGCGGACCCTGAACCTTTCAAGTTCAGGGTCTGAAAGAAGCCAACATATTTAAGGGCGTGTTTCAAATAGGCTGGTGACGATAACGTAGACTGAGCTTGTCAAAGTCGCAGCGGCGTGTCACTTAGGCTTCGACACGCTCAGCCACCGCTTTTTACTCAAATACCCCCCCATATTTAATTAAACACAATCGGAAGATAGATGGCAGGTATGATAACCACAATTTGCTGCATGCCGATTTGTCCGTTGCTATCAGTGACCTGTAGCGTGATGGTGTGAATGCCAGGCGATAGGTCGCGGGTTGCCAAGGTCTGCCCGTTGCCCAGAACGCCATCCCGATTCGAGATCCAAGTCAATTGTGCGTCTGTAAAACTGCCGTCTTCAAAGTCGAAGGCGTTGCCAGAGAGCGTGATTATCTCAGTTGGCCCGAACCGTTGCGCCGTTGCAGGTGCATAGATCGCCACCTGTGGCGCTTTAGTTGTCACGGTAAACGGCTGACTGCGGCTTATCGCGCTATGCAGGCTGTTGCTGGCGACAACTTCAAGCAGGCCCGCTGTGGTTCCCGCCACGGTTGTCAGATCGAGAGTGTAGGTTGTGGTTGTGATCGGAGGGGTTAGTAGCGTCCAAGTGTTGCCAGAATCGGCCGAAAAACGAACCACATACCGCTGCCCAATCACACCATCCCACGTGAGCGCAAAGCTGTCGGTTGGCATTGTGCTAGGAATTGGTGCTGTGATCTCAACCGCTGGTGTCGTACTTGGCACAGTCTCCGCTAGCAATGTTCCCCCATAATACAGTCGAATAGCACCCAGTTTAGGCGGCTTGGTAAACAGAAAAGCGTATGGTTGATGGGCGGTAACAACGCTCGGATCGCTAATGGTCGGCACGTCAAAGTAGCGCACATCGGTCATGAAACCATGCTGATCAAACAGCACCAAACGGAAATTGCCGCTTTCGTTCATGTTGACCGTCGTCGTTTCGGTAAAGGTAAACGCCGACGTGATTTCTCCAGCCGAGCCGTTACCCGCAATCCAGCCGCTGACTAGCAGACTGCCAGATGTCGTTGCCGCACGCGGGAAGATGCGTTGCGACCCACGAAACGCCGCAACAGTGTCCATCCACGTTGTCGAAGCGAACATGGGTGAGGAGTGTGTGGCCGATGTTCGGCCGATTGGGGCATTTTCCTCAGTCAACACGTTGAATAATGCTTGATAGGTAAAATCAGAAACCCAACTGCCCTCACAGTAGGCCATTAAATCGTGTGCGAGACTTGGCACAACCGCCGTGTTTTTATAGTCCCAGCCAGGGTAAGCGGTGATGCCGTTTGCATAAGGGTACTGGTTGTTTGGTAGGAACGGTTGGCGACAGCCCGTTGCGCTGCTTGCCACGTCGCGCAAACCTAGCGTGTGGGCGAGTTCATGGGCGATGGTGATGCCGCTGCCTTGATGGGCGTAGCCAACGGCGGTTGACCCAGGTTGATAGGCCAGACCAAGCAATCCGTTTATGGGCGTATTGGGGGTGGGGAGGAGTCCAACGTATTTTTGGTAGACGCTGGCGGCAGGAAGTTCGGTGGCGCGAAGTGTGTCGATTTGGCTGAGCAGATCGAGCCAGTTGACCGTTTCGGCCGAATAGACATACGAACTATGCACCTCAATTTTGACATCGGCCGTTGGGTACACCTTTTGCAGATAATCAAAATGGCTGAGGAGATCGGCCGAAGCCAGCGTTAGCCGTTGCCCACCTTTTTCCCAAATAATCGGCACGATCGTAATCTCTAAATCAGGCACGACGCTAAATGTAGCCGTTTGCCTGCCCGTTGCTGGATAACGATTATTTGTCTCGTCTCCTTCAGCAATCGCATTGTTCGGATCAAGCACAACCACCAATTCAATTGTGCCGTTGAGCCATTCGCTTGGCAACGCAACATGCAAAAGCTGATGATTGTGGTGCGGGTCAGGGTTAGGCGTTTGCGGCAGCGAGGTCTGTGCCGTCAGCGGCGAGCCGTTTAGCTCGACCCCATTGCGGAAAACGTGGACGTTGGCCGCCAAGGACGCAATCGGTGTGTTGTCTGTTCCTCTCCCAATTGTTAGCTGAACAGCGGTTGATTTGTTTTCTACTAGTGGAACCGCGTTGCTCGGCGTTTGGATCGCTTGTGTGAGTTGCAAGTTTTGGACGTAAACATCAATGCCCGCAGGTGGAGCAGCGACCGCCACGCAGGTGTCCCCGTCGCCGTTTGGATAGGGTTCCTGATTGCCGGCAAGGTCGCGGGCGCGTGAACGGAAACAATAGGTGTTGTCAAACGCTGCATTTGTCAAAATGGCGCTGGTCGTCGTGATTCCAAGCTGCCAATCAACCCAGCCCGTTCCGTCCTGATTGTACTGGATGTCATATGCTTGGATGCCGCTGACGCTGTCTGCACCGCTCCACACAACGTCTACAGTTGAGGTTAAGATGCGGTTGCCAGGTGCGATTACCTTTGAAGCGGGCGGGGCTGCATCGACGATGATGCTTTCGCGAATGAAGGGACTCAAATTGTTGTTTGCGTCGAGATATTGAACGGCAACCGAGGTGTCACCGCTGGCGTCTGCGAGGTTGAGCGTTTTTGTGGTGGTGTAGGGTTCCCAAACGGTGATGGTTCCGTTGTGGGCGAAGCGCATTTTTGCGACATGGGTGGCGCATTGGCCGAGGTCATCGGCCGATAAAACTAATCCCAACGCCAAATCTGTGGCATAAACATCCCCATTGTTAATCAAAATCGTGCCGCTGGGCGCATCATCTGGCTGAACAGTTATCGTCGTGTAGTTGCCATTGTTGTCTTCGAGACTCTCGCTAATCGCGTTGTCGCCATCAGCCAACACCTTGATATAGCGTGTTCCGACAATAAAACTGTTGGATGACGCGCTAAAGTAGCTGCTTTGTTCAGCCTCTGGCCCGTTCACTGGGGCTGTCCCGATTTGATTCTGATAGCCAAGCGCACTGTCATCATCAAAGATGTGAACATTATGCGCCCCTGCCGCCACCGTTCCGAGGTTATTCAATTCAAACAGCAGTCCAAAATATCCCCCTTTGCAGACAGTGGAAGGGTAAGCGGCTACAGAGTCGATTGTCAACTCAACCTCTGGCACGGTGGAGACAACATTGACCTGCACCGTGGCGGTATCGCTGCCGCCGTTGCCATCGCTGATGGTGTAGGTGAACTGATCGAGGCCGATATAACCACTGTCGGACGTATAGCTTAGGTTCATCCCCCCGTTGGTGATGGCGACCGCGCCGTGACTGGCCTGTGTGATGTTGATGATAACGGCCGATTCACCCACATCAGACCCCAGATCATCATTTGCCAAAACATCTAGCGTGGCGACATCGTTTGTTTGCACCGTTACGCTATCGTCCACGGCGTTGGGATCATCATTGGTGTTTAAAACGGTGACCGTCACCGTTGCACTGCTTTGGTTGCCTTGCCCATCATCCACCGTGTAGGTAAATGTGTCTGTGCCATAAAAATCAGGGAAAGGGTTGTAGCTGGCAAGCGTTTGACTAAAGACGCCCGTGTCGCCATTTTGTGCGTAACTGATTTCCGAGATGATAAGCGGATCGTTGTCTGGATCGATGTCATTTGCAAACAGGTCGAGCACCACCGCACCGCCATCTTCTGTGATGGTGATGCTATCACTCACGGCAATCACGGGATCATCAACGGGTATTACGGTGATCGTCACCAACGCGGTGGCGGTCAGATTCCCATCGCTCAGCGTATAGTTTAACTGCTCGACACCATTGAAATTGAGTGTGGGCGTATAAAAAATGCTGCTTGTGCTTGCGATGGTCGCCGTGCCGTTTGACGCGCCAGCAATGGCGATGATGCTCAAGCTGTCCGCTTCAATGTCTGTATCGTTTGCGCTTAGGTCAATCGTGATCGGTGCATCTTCATCCGTTATGTCAACATCATCAAATGCAATAGGGGCGTCGTTGACGGCATTAACTGTGATAGTCACAACCGCAAACTCACCGTCTAAATTGCCGTCGTTTGGAACGTAGGTAAACGCATCGACGCCGTTGAAGTTGAGATTAGGCGTATAGTCGAATGACCCGTTGCTGTTAAACGTGAGCGTACCGTTTGAGACATCTGTTTCGAGCGAGGCTGTGAGCGCATCATTTTCGACGTCGCTATCATTGGCAAGCACGCCGCTCGCCATCACATTTAGGGAGGTGTCCTCATTGACGGTGTAGGCTATATCATCAACGCCAACAGGCGCATCATTGATCGCGTCAACCGTAATGGTGATGTTGCCACTGTCCGTGAGGTTGCCGTCACTGACGGTGTAGGTGAGCGTTTCCGTGCCGTTAAAGTTGAGCGTGGGTGTGTAGGTCACGGTTGTTGCGCTATCAAACGTCATCGTGCCATTGGCAACTGTCCCAATGGCGCTGATGGTCAGGGCATCGCCTTCTGCATCAAGGTCATTGCCAACCAAATCGATCATGAGCGTTGAGTCTTCATCAATGTTCTCTGAATCATCAACGGCGGTGGGGGGAGTATTGCTAAACAGACCGATGCTGGCTGGGTCGGTCAGGCTGCCCTCTGTGCCAAATATAAAGTTGGCGGCGGATGCTGGCGATTGGGTCAAGGTTGCGAGCAAAAGGAGGATAAAGCCGAGGATCGATAGATAGATGAATTTCGGCCGAAAAAAAGTTGCCATAAGATTCAATAAACCGCTCAAAATGAACGTGTTGGGCGGTTATGGGGTGATGTTGATGCTCACGGTGGCGGTTGCCGTGCCGCCGTTTCCATCAGAGACGGTATACATAAAGTTATCCGTGCCGACAAACCCAGTGTTAGGCGTGTAGGCCACATTGCCACCGCCGTTGACAACCGTGCCGTTGCCCGCAGTGGTGACGGCCGATACGGTCAGAGTGTCGCCATCTATATCTATATCGTTGCCCAGCACGCTAATCACGTTGGCGGTGCTGTTTTGGACAACAGATGCCGTGTCGTCAGTTGCGATCGGCGCGTCATTTATATTGATGACCGTCACGGTGACGACTGCGGTTGCCGTGCCGCCGTTCCCGTCGCTAATCGTGTAGGTAAAGCTGTCGCCGCCAAAGAAATCATCATCAGGTGTGTAAATAAGGGTGCTGCCGCTAATCGAAACGATCCCGTTCGTGCCTTGCGTGGTGCTAAGCAATGAAATGGCGTCGCCATCAGGATCGCTGTCGTTGCTCAGCACAGAGAGCGTGAGTGAATTGTCCTCAGGCGTTACCCCGCTGTCGGCATTGG
>JBMZDF010000316.1:0-7474 GCA_049614105.1 Promineifilaceae bacterium (SeqCode) | reverse complement strand
TACCAGAGATGTTAACCTGTAGAGACGCCCCGCTGGGGCGTCTAATTATTGATCAAAACTTTTTGTACCCGCCTGAAGCACCCTCCCTTGGTCCCTCTTGGGGGGAGAGAAGAGAAGCACCCTCCCTTGGTCCCTCCCGGGGGGAGGGAGAGAAGCACCCTCCCTTGGTCCCTCCCGGGGGGAGGGAGATAAGATGAGAGGATTTTATGTGTGATGGGAAGTTGACAAAACCGACGCTGGCGCTGCGGCGTGAGTTTCATGGACATGTGAAAAAGCAACTGCTTGGCCCTTATGGGGGTGAGGATGAGGTGCTGAATGGGGCGGTGCGCTATCGGTATTTGCTGGGGCGACTTGCGCCGCGTCGTGTGCCGGAGACGGGGGGTGGCGTGACGTTTGAGGCTGGCACGGAGCCAACCGCGCACAGTGACGCTGCTTTTGGGCAGGATGGACAGGACGGGCAGGTGGAAGCGCCCATTACGACGGCCGATTCGTTGATGCCGTCCTCAATTGGGCTGTCGTTTGCCGTGCGGGAAGATGTGAATGCGCTGCGGGTGGCGGTTGAGTGGGGTTATTATCGGCCGACCAAAAGCGACACACTCGTCACCAAAGCTGGCAACCCTAAGCGGGTGTGGCAGCGTGAACAAGTGCGCAGTGTGAAAACGGTTGATCTGGTGAACGGCCGATTTTTGGCATGGAAACCACTAACAGAAGAAGGCGCGACAGAACCAACCGCTGTTGAAGTGCGCGGGCGCTGTCGAGCGCGGGCCGGCGGGCGTAGCGTCTCGCTGTTTTTGGTCAACAATCAAAACGAACCTGTGCGGGGGAGCGGCAGCAAAGATTTAGCGTGGATTTTCCAGCCGCGATTGACGGTGACGGCTGCAAATGGTGGGGATGCCATTTTTATCCAACGCCCAACGTATGAAAAGATAGACAAGCTGGAGCCTGAGGACAAGTCGATGCGGATGCTGTATCGGCGGACGGTCGAATTTGCCGTGGGTCACGGTGTTGCGGTGGAAACGAGCGTTTCCCCCGTCTCGCCGTTTCGCGCCGTGAAGCTGCAAACGGAAACGATGCCAATCTATGAAGTTGAGCGTATGGATCCGCCATCGGCCGAAGAAATTCCGGGCGCGGTATTCGACATGCAGACGTTGGCCGAAACGGAAATGGGCGGATTCTCGGCCCTGCTGGAACCGCTGGCGGCGGCATATGAACGCTGGATCGACCAGCGTGAGACAGAGGTACTAAACCCGACGGCCGATCTCAAACCGTATCTTGACGCAGCGGAAAATAATATCAAAGGCTGTCGCACTGCCTTGCAGCGGATGCGCGTTGGGATTGCGCTGATCGATAGCGACAAACAGGCGGCGGCAGCATTTCAATTTGCGAATCGGGCGATGTGGCAACAGCGGATTCACTCGATCTATGCGCGACTGGTGCGGCAAGGCCACAAACCAAAGCTGGCAGAGATTGACCAATCCCGCTCACGAAGCTGGCGACCTTTCCAGCTTGCGTTTGTGCTGCTGAACATGCCCGGATTTGTTGATCCAACGCATCAAGCGCGTATAGATTTTACCGACTTGCTGTGGTTTCCAACGGGCGGTGGCAAAACAGAAGCGTATTTGGGCGCGGCGGCGTTTGCGATGGGCATTCGCCGTTTGCATCGTGACCGCTATCCGCTGGGGTACGCAGGGGTGGCGGTGCTGATGCGCTACACGCTGCGGCTGCTGACTTTGCAGCAGTTCCAACGCGCCACGACGCTGATTGCGGCATGTGAACTGATTCGGCGTCAGGATGTGAAAACGTGGGGGGCAGAACCGTTTCGGATTGGGTTGTGGGTTGGGAATAGCAGCACGCCGAATCGGACGAATGAATCGGCCGAAATTGTCAAACAGAAACGCTCAGGCGATTGGGATGTCAACTACTCTGGCAACGCCGGCAGTCGCGGCACAGGCACGCCCTACCAGCTTACAACCTGCCCGTGGTGCGGCCGCGCCCTCGACTACAACCAAATTCGCGTTGAGAGCTACGCCAAGGGTCACGCTCGCACCCTGCAATTTTGCAGCGATCCAAAAGGGAAATGTGATTTTAGCGCCCGTAAAGCGCCAACCGAAGGCATTCCGATTGTGGTTGTCGATGAGGAAATTTATCGTCGTCTGCCGACATTAGTGATTGCAACGGTCGATAAATTTGCACAGATGGCGTGGAAAGGGGAGGCGCAAATGTTGTTTGGGCGCGTGACGGGCAAATGTGACCGTCATGGGTACATATCGCCCGATATGTCTGATCAATGTTTGGCGCATCGCAAAAGCGGCAAACTGCCCGCGACAAAGCGACAGAACATTCCCCATTTACGTCCACCCGACCTGATTATTCAAGACGAGCTGCATCTGATTACGGGGCCGCTCGGCACGCTGGTTGGGCTATATGAAACGGCGGTTGACGCACTTTGCACGTGGGAAACGGGCGCGGGAAACGTTGTGCTTCCCAAAGTGATCGCTTCCACCGCCACGATTCGACGGGCGGCGAAACAGGTGCAAGGCGTGTTTGCAAGAAAGGTGAAGGTGTTCCCGCCGCCTGCGCTTTCGGCCGAAGACAACTTTTTCTCGCGCAAGACTGATTCGACCGATGACAGGCCAAGCCGCCTCTACGTCGGCATCTGCGCCCCCGGCAACTCGCGAATGGGAACGCTGATTCCCGTTTACACCGCCTACATGGCTGCGGCGCAACTGATGCGGAGCAACTATGCGGACAGCGGCAAAATGGTTGTTGATCCGTGGATGACAACGGTTGGCTACTTTAATGCGCTGCGCGAGCTGGGCAGTATGCGGCGTGCCGTTGAGGATTCGGTGCGCAATCGACTGCTGCGGCGTGACAATGTGGCTGAGCGACGCAGCGTGCCGTTTGCCAGCATTGAAGAATTGACCTCGCGCAAAAGTGCGGACGATATTCCTAAAATTTTGGACAAGCTGGAGAATCAATTTTCGGCCGATCCGCGTGGAACCTATCGCGACAACAAACACCCGCTGGACGTTGTGCTGGCGACGAACATGATTTCTGTGGGGGTTGATGTTGATCGTTTGGGCTTGATGATTGCGGCCGGGCAGCCGAAGGCAACGGCCGAATATATTCAGGCAACAAGCCGCGTCGGGCGTAAATTCCCCGGCGTTGTGGCAACCGTCTATACGTGGTCACGCCCACGCGATCTGAGCCATTACGAACGTTTTCAACATTATCACGCGACCTTCTATCAACAGGTTGAGGCGCTGTCCGTGACGCCGTTTGCGGCACGGGCGCTGGATCGCGGTCTGACAGGCGTGTTGGTTTCCTTGATTCGTCAGCTTGACGTGACGTTTAACCCAAATTTAGGGGCGCAACTGGTTGAGAAAACGCATCCCATTGTGCAACAAGCGAAACAGCTTTTGGCAAAGCGGGCAGATGCTGTGTTTGGCAATCCGGACGTGACAAACCTAGTTAACGAAATGGTTGATGCGCGGCTGGATAAGTGGATGTCGGAAATTGCGCGTGATGGCTTGCAATTTGGGTACAAGCAGGGCAAAGGCATCGCGCCCTTGTTGGTTACACCTGAGGTAAACAGCAGCACTTTGTTCACCGTGCCGAATTCGCTGCGCGATGTTGAAGCGACGACGGGCTTGGTGCTCAAGGACTACACGCTTGATGTAGATGAGGAGGCAAAAGATGAACGCGAGTGAGAATGATAGAAAAAATTATCCTGTGCGTGTGGGTGAAATGCGGCCGAATCAACTTTTGTTCAACTATGGCGTCGGTGCGCTTGTTGATTTGCCAAAATTTGCAGTTTTGGTGCGCGGGCTTGACCAATGGAAGCACGTCAACCCAATTTTTGCACGTGAGATAAAAGAAGATCGGCTGGTGGATGTCATCAACACGATGGAACGGCATAGTCTCGTTGAACAACTGTATGCGCCACCGATTCCGCCCCCCTCACCAAGCCGCAGAGCAACCGACACGGAGAATCTAGTTGGCGTGCCAGTGATGACCTATCCACGATGGATGGTTTGTCCACGTTGTCAACGGTTGGCTCCCTATGATCCGAACGCCACAAGTAATCTGTTTGAACTGAAACACAACCCGTTCAGACCGGGCGAGTCGCGTTTGGTGCATCCGAACTGTGAAAAGGCGAAGAACAACAAAGCACCGCAAGTTGTTCCCGCTCGTTTTTTATATGCTTGCGCCAATGGACATCTTGATGAGTTTCCGTGGATGGCCTATGTGCATGGTGGAGATCGTTGCGCGAAGGGGAACGCACAGCTGCGTTTTTACGAAACGGATGAGCGTGGGCAGACGTCAAAGTTAATTGTGAAATGTGCGACTTGTAATGAATCTCGGCCGATGTCGCTCGCCTTTGATCCAAATTACAAACGATCGATGCCTCCGTGCAGCGGGTATCATCCGCACCTCAACAAACATGAGGCATGCGAATGCGAGCCGCGCACTGTCTCGCTGGGCGCATCCAACATTTGGTTCCCATCACTCAAAAGCGTGCTGTCTATTCCTGTGAGCGGCGAAAATGAGCTGGCGAAAATTATCGAAGCGCAATGGCAACATTTTTCAAAAATCACCGATGCGGGTGCGCTCAATTATTTGCACATGATCAATGCTGAACTGCATGAGCACGTGAAGGCATACCAGCCAGACGAAATTTGGGCGGCGATTGAAATGCAGCGTCACGCTTCGGCCGAAGTATCTGATCCGACAGATATTAAATACCCTGAATACAAAGTGCTAACCGAGTCTGATAGGTCGCAAAATTTTGCCGATTTCAAAACGGAAAAGATGGACATCCGCAACAGCGACTTGGCGCAGTTTTGTGAACAGGTTGTGATGGTGCATAAGCTGCGCGAGGTGCGTGCGCTGGTTGGTTTTACACGTATCACGACGCCTGATGATGAGTCGGTTGAGGACGACGTGCGGACTGTTCACCTCTCTAACAAACCCACGACATGGTTGCCAGCGAGTGAAGTTCGTGGCGAGGGAATTTTTGTTCAGTTTCAGGAACAGAAAATCTTAGATTGGTTGTCGCCCAGCAATAATCAGGCGGTGCAATCGCGTGGGAAGCAATTTGAAAATTCGCACCAGCAGTGGCGGGCGAATCGTGGGCTTGATCCGGAGGGGGTTCCGTTTCCTGGGATGCGCTATTTGTTGCTGCACTCGTTCTCGCATGCGCTGATGCGGGCGCTGGCGTTGGAGTGCGGGTATTCGTTGGCAAGTATTCGAGAGCGGATTTATGCGCGTGATGCAGCAGACGGCAAGCCAGCAATGGCGGGTGTGCTGATTTATACGGCTGCGTCGGATAGTGAGGGGACGTTGGGTGGGTTGGTGCGTTTGGCTGACCCGAAGGAGCTACAGATTTTTGTTGTGAAGGCTTTGGAATCGGCCGAATTTTGTGCCAGCGACCCGCTTTGTGCAGAAACACAGCCTGATATGAAAGGCCAAACGATTCACGGAGCGGCTTGTCACGCCTGCTCATTTTTGCCAGAGACATCGTGCGAGATGGGGAATCGCTACTTGGATCGGTCGGTGTTGATGCCGACGGTTGAGAGTGGTGATTATGCGTTTTTTGATGCGATGGTGATGGCTGGATAAAGGGTCATGATTTGATTCTCAAATGTAGATCCACACCTACATTCAAATACAAAAGTGTTTAATCTGACAGCCTGCCCCACCGCCTCTCAGAGCCGCTCTTAGAAAACATATGAACCTACCTCCGCCAAACATTTTTAAGAGGGCCATATCTTGATTTATGTAATCACAAGGGTTACTATTGGTTACACATTATGTTACATATGGTTACACATGTAACCACGGTGATTACAAAAAAGGTGCTCTATGGGAATTATCATTGCCGTACTAAATCGAAAAGGCGGAACAGGGAAAACAACGACAGCCGTAACGCTGGCGCAGGGCATGGCTTCAAAGCTGCGTGAGCAGGGGTCAACGGAAGATCGCGTTATGTTGATTGATCTAGATCCTCAATCAAACTGCGCACCCGCTCTTGGCGTTGAGCAAAATGATGCAGACCTCTCTTACCTAATTTTGCGTCGCCAAACGCTACGTGACGCAATCATTCAGGCTCGTCCGAGCCTATTTCTGATCCCATCTAGTGATAAACTCACATCCGCCGTAACGCGCCTATCAAAGCTTGAAGTATTAGCAGATGAATTTGAAACCCCCGTTGCTGTTAATGATGTTTTGCAAACTTATTTAGGCCAGCTTGCAGATCGCTGTGCATGCATGATTCTGGACTGCCCGCCCTCGTTGGGACAATTGGAACGTGCAGTATTTCAGTTCGCCACACATATTGTGATCCCAGCGACACCAAAATATCTAGGCACTGTGGGTGTGGCAAGGCTGACTCGTAACATTCTCGATTATAATCAGACAGCAACGAGTAAATTAAAATTATTGGCAATTGTGCCAACCCAGTTTGATAAACGGCGGTTACTTGATCGTGAAATGCTCGCCGACTTGCAGTCAGCCTATGGGCAAGCAGTTGTTGAGCCAATTCCGTTTGCGATTAAAGCGGCCGAGGCCCCCTCTTTTGGTCAAACAGTGTTGGAATATGCGCCCAGTTCAAAACCAGCTCAAGCGTATCAAAAGCTAGTTGAGCATGTTTATCAAGAGGTGAAAGTATGAGTAGTTCTGAGCTAGATGATTTATTAGACGGTCTTGGAGACATGACACCGCCAAAAAAGAAAGTAACAAACGAGCGGCGTTTTCGCTCAGCACTTGATGCGACTGAGGCTGCAACGCTATCTTCTCCTAAATCAATGGCAGGAAAGCGCAAACGTGTACAGTTTTTCTTACCGCCTGAGCAACATCAATATATCCTGAATTGTTCGCAAACAGAAGGGATGGGCGTGATGGAGTTTCGATCGTGGCTGATAGACGTTGCGTTACAAGCGTATGATAATGGCTTGCGACCAGAGATGGATACGGTCGTGACCCGTAAACGTGCAAAATTAACCCATACAACGAGCAATCGCTAGTGAGCAAGAAGAAAACATGGCAACCAATTAAACAGATGCAGGTCGCCTGTTACGGTTCTTGGGCTTTCACGGGCTAAAGCCCAAGAACCATAACAATTGGAAAATTTGACCGTGAATTATTGGAAAATGAGCAGCAATGAGAATTGCCTCTTGAAGATCTGTATATCTACTGTAAGATAACGTATGAGCCACTAGCGAGGAACTGTTTTAATGTTTCTTGTTAGGAATGAAGCTGGCGATGTCGTTGACATCATTTACAAAACAAAGCCTTTTTAGCGAATGGCTTTGGGAAACAAAAAGAGCGATTATTGACATAATCGCCCTTGAATAAAAAATTTTTCTGAGATTGCCCCTAGGCCACAAACCAATGCAATCTCACTAAAGAAAAAGACCTTTTAGTTAAGGAGGGAGGCATTGTGCTTCCTGTCAATAACTAAAAACCAAATCCA
>JBMZDF010000315.1:0-7480 GCA_049614105.1 Promineifilaceae bacterium (SeqCode) | reverse complement strand
GGCTGTTAGTCCGTGTGGAAGAGGAACGGACAAGGCTGTCCGTTCAACATAGGGTTTGGATGTTGCGTGGGCTGTTAGTCCGTGTGGAAGAGGAACGGACAAGGCTGTCCGTTCAACATAGGGTTGGGATGTTGCGTGGGCTGTTAGTCCGTGTGGAAGAGGAACGGACAAGGCTGTCCGTTCAACATAGGGTCTGGATGTTGCGTGGGCTGCCAGCCCGCGTGAAAGAGGAACGGACAAGGCTGTCCGTTCAACATAGGGTCTGGATGTTGCATGGGCTGCCAGCCCGCGTGAGAAATAAACGGACAAGCTGTCCGTTCAACGTTTATTTATAAAGGAAAAATGATGTCTAAATCAGCATTAATGGTATGGGGTGGCTGGGAAGGCCATGAACCGAAACAGTGTGTTGAGCTTTTTGCTGGGTTGTTATCGGCCGAAGGCTTCGATGTAACAATCAGCGATACGCTTGACGCCTATCTCGACGCGGAAAAGATGCGTTCCTATGATCTGATCTCGCAAGTGGTGACGATGAGCAGCATTACACCTGAACAAGAGCAGGGGCTTTTAGATGCAATTGCAAGCGGCGTTGGGTTTGGGGGATGGCACGGCGGTATGTCTGACGCTTTTCGCAATAGCGTCAACTATCAGTTTATGGTCGGCGGTCAATGGGTTGCTCACCCTGGCAACATCATTGACTATCATGTAAATATCACCAATCAAACCGATCCGATTACGGCAGGTTTAAGCGATTTCGCTATGCATTCCGAGCAATATTACATGCATTGTGATCCATCGATTGAGGTGTTGGCAACAACCACCTTTAGCGGCGAACATTGCGAGTGGATTGATAGTGTCGAAATGCCTGTCGTTTGGAAAAAACGCTGGGGGGCTGGTCGTGTTTTCCACTGTACGCTGGGGCATGTTGCCTCTGACTTTGACGTGCCAGAGGCAAAAGAGATAGTGCGACGTGGTTTGTTGTGGGCTGCACGCGCCCCTCTATAAGTCTCAAACCGTTGCTGAGACACCGTATTTGGTATGCGGTATTCAGTAGGAAATACTGAATACCGCTATCGTCGTCTATTTCACCCGCACAAGTTCCCAATTGTCAATAAACCAACCGTTGTTGCTGCCATTCAGGTTGGCTTGGAAGACAAGCCCCACACGCATCGGGGTGGGAGCCTGTATTTTGAACGGGAATTTTATTTGGGCTTGTGAGCCAATCGGGACGCTTTGGAAACCGCTTAACTGTGAGCCAAAGATGGCCTGCACCTGCGCCGCATTGGGGTCGGTGTGGAACTGCTTGCCACCGTCAAATGATGCGACAATATCGGCGAAGAAACGAACGGTCAACACATATTCGCCAGGCGTTAACACAATCGGATCGGCCGTGACAAAAGCGGCCTGCATGGGCGCAAATCCTTTGAACATCTTAACCGCAAAGTTGCCGTCGGTGATGAATAAGGGTTGCTCATCAGGTGGCAGATCGTCTTTAGACAAGGTGCGAATTTCAGGGCGCAAGAAGGTGTTGCCAAACTGATTTTTCACATTGTCTTTCACATCCTCAACGCGCCAGCCATTGGGGAGTTGGAATTCTTGGATATTATCTTGGAGCGCAAATCCTTCTTCAAATGAAGGGTTTGGCAACAGATTTTGTCCGATGGGAAGTCCTGCTCCACCGCCGCTATCATTACCACCTGCTGAATTGTCGCCAGCAGCTACATTGTTGCCACCTGCGGCTGCATTATTGCCACCAGAGTTCCCGCCCGAATTACCACCAGAGTTTCCGCTGGCTGGCGCTTGGGTTGGGAAGGGTATCTGCGTTGGGAAAGGAGCTTGTGTCGGGAAGGGAACTTGTGTTGGGAAAGGGCGTGCCGTTGGGAATGGAATCGGCGGGATCGGCGTGCTTGGCGACTGAGGCGAACTGTCGATGTTATCTGGAATGCCGTCACCATCTGAGTCAGATAATCTGGGGTTTGTTTTGAGTCGGATGACTTCATCGCCATCACTAAGCGTGTCGCCGTCGGTGTCTGATATGGTTGGCTCGGTTCCGCGCCGGATTTCGTCAAAGTCTGACAGGCCATCTTGGTCTGTATCGGCCGAATTTGGATCCGTCCCCTTTTGTATCTCCTCCAGTTTTGTCAGCCCATCTGAATCTGCATCGCTGCCCGCATCAACCGTTAAAAAATCCTCTGTGACCCTTACCGCCGCTGCTGTGCCTTGTTGTTGAGCTTCAAGCGTCTGTTGCTGCGCTGCTGCGGCCGTCTCGCGAGCCGCCTCAGTCGCAATTTGGTCTGCCTTTTCGCGCGTTTGAACTGCCTGAACGGTTGCCGCATCAAATGTGATCGCTGCAAACTGCGATTCGGTTGTCTGCACCTGACCTGTGAGCATTGCAGAAGCGCCTGCTGTTTGTACAATGGCCGTTTCTGCTTGTGATGTTAAGGTCAGCTCCGTTTCATCTTTTCTGAACAACAGCCCGATGCCGATAATCGAGACAAGAAGCAACAACGCGGCGGCAGGTATAAACCAACGTGGCAACCGTGGCGCAACGCTAAGGCGTCCAGGCAACGATTTAAGTTCTTCACCGCCTTCGCTATTGATTTTGATATCAAAGTCATGGGTTACAACTTGACCCAGCCACGGCCGATGCTTGACGTTGATTTCCATTTTCAGGACCACATCGTCGCCAGGATCGATTGAGATTTCGCGCCCGTTGCCTGTGAATAGCAACTCCTCGGCTGGATCTCGGCCGAATAGCGTGTAATTCATCGATTCATTGCCCTCATTTGCCATGATGAGGCGGATGCTTTGGCCGTTTTTGATGCGGGGGGGGTGAATTTCGGCCGAAAATCCATCGAAAGGCGCAATCACCAGTTGCCCAGTTTTCGCCGCCACACGTGTGCCTGTTGACCGCGCACGAACCTGAATCTGATACTGATACTTCCCAGCCCGTGTCCGTGACTCACGCGGCGGCTTGATAATAATCGGGATGACGTCCGACCCATTTGGCAAAAGCTGAACGGTGTCGCTAGGAATCTTGACCCACTCGTAGGGAATTCCCTCCACCTCAACCTTGAAATGATCGACACGTCCCGTTTGGTTGACAAGGGTAACCTGAATGCTGCTGCCTTGTCCAACGCCATATTCTTCTAGCTTGATGAATAAGCTCGATGGATCGGCTGTAATGATAAGCTGATTGTTGCCGCCTTGGATTGGCTCCCCTGTGACAGAGTCCGCCGAGATGGGTGGTCCCATTGAGGAACTGCCCTGTACAATATGGACAGACTGCCCCCCACCAAATTGTTCGGCCGCCTGAGGCTGTGCAGATTGGCTGCGTGGTTTGCTAATCTTTTGCGAACCAGAGGCGACAAAGCGTAGTTGGAACGGGCCAATGCGAAGTTTTGCGTTGCGGTTCCAAAGGTGCGGAATATCGGGCAGCAGACGGTTTCCATCAATCCTTGTGCCGTTGCTGCTGCCAAGATCGACGATTTTCCAGCCTTCGGGCGTGCGTTCGAGTCGGGCATGGTAGCGCGAGATTTTGTCGGCTTCTAGTTGCAGATCGTTTTCTGGTAATCGGCCGATAGTGAGAGAATCATGCGTCAGCTCAATCGTTTGTGATTCTCGTTGGCGATGTGCGATGATAATCTTGTCGTAAGATGCCTCCGCCTGTGCAGGCGCGTCCCTACCACTCCCCAGCGCATCATCAAAATAATGAATCGCGTTGCGATCAGAATGCAAATTCTCCATCGCCGAACGCAAGGCGCGGGCTAAATCATCGGCCGTGTTGTAACGATCGTCAGGATGTTTTTCTAGGCAACGCTCCATAATCCGCAGCACCGAATCGGGTAGATCGGGACGATACATGGTTGCTGGCGGGGGCGCTTGCTCCGTGTGGCTGCGAATGGCGACCGATAGATTCGATGTTTGAAACGGAACGCGCCCTGTGATCGCCTGATAGAGGACGACGCCTAACGAATAAATATCGCTGCGCCCGTCAAGCTCCTCACCGATGCACTGTTCGGGCGACATATAGTCAAGCGTACCCATTACCGTGCCAACTTCCGTTTTAAGACCATCCCCCTCCATCAGTTTGACCAAACCAAAGTCGGTGACAATCGCTTGAAGCGCGGGATCGCCATACTCTGTCTGTTCGACCATGATGTTGTCAGGTTTGATGTCGCGGTGGATGATGTTGCGACGGTGGGCCATACCGAGCGCTTCGGCCGAATCGGCAATCAATTTGAGCGTGTCGCGTAGGTCATATTGCTGTCGGGTTCCCTGCAACTTTCGCAGATGCGTCTGCAAACTGCCGCCCGACAGATACGCCATGACCATGTACAAGATGCCTTGCTCAACGCCCGAGTCGTAGATCTCGACAATGCCAGGGGAATTTAGTTTGGCAAGCGTTTTCGCTTCCTGTAAAAAGCGCTTCTGAAAATCGCTGCGCTCAAACAAATGCGGACGCATAATCTTGATGGCGACCGATCGCTCCAGCGCCTCATCGATCGCGTGATAGACGACCCCCATGCCGCCCCCACCAAGCCGCTGTTCTACTCGGTATTTACCTATTGTTTGTCCAGTATATTCTGCTGCCATAACCTGTGATCCATGTCTAAACGCTTCGTTACTAGCGTGACGTTCTTTGCGAAATGTGCGTTAACAACAATTGTACACCCGCTAAATTTTTTTCAAATTCTGTCGCCTCAACCGTTGTCAACTCAACTGTAAATGAAGGAACGCCGATCCGATTTAGATAATCGGACGCATCTCCAGTGATTGCATAGGCTGAAAATGCGGTGTTCAAATTGTACCCTGCTGCGTCGGCGTAAATTTTGGAGAAGGATAAGGTATCTGGATGCTGATCTTCTCCACATTGTCCTGTGTAGATTCCATCGGCGGCGCTGTGGTAAAAAATAGCCACCATAGGATCTAACTGGGCCAAATAGTCGCGTAAAACGACTGATTCAGCTTCTGAAAACGGTGCTGTGCCACCACTGACGCTGCGTGTGCTCCAAACGGCCTCGGTTTGCCATTGACAATCCCAGTTGCGGTTGAGGTCAACTTGATTGCTATTGAACCGACCCTGCACCCGTTCGGCCGAAACATCCGCCCGATCAAAGCGCCCTGCCTTTCCCGTCACCGTCGCCAGCCCGTCTGGATTTGCTACAGGAATGATGACCAGCGTGATGTTTTGTGGAACAGGTGACATTCGCGCTTCGTACAGGTCGATTAGCTGATAAGCAAGCGACACGGTGTTCCATTCATAACCACCGTGAATGCCGCCAATCAGGACAACTATTTTCCTGCCATACCCAATCGACCACGCATCAATTGGGTGTCCTGCGGTTGAAGTGCCAATCGACGTTTGTCGCACAAAGGGCGGCAGCGTTGGCGTGGCTGTCGGCGCTATCGTTGCGACGGCGGTGGGCTGCGCGGTGGTTGCCGTTGGGATAGCGGTGGCGTTTGCTGCGTGTGCCCGAATCGTTACTAGCGCGATGGCGGTGTCCGCTTCGGCCGAAGCAGTTGCCCAACCGACAACAGGTTCTTGTGTCGTGCAGGCACTTCCCCACAGAACCAGTATCAGCGCGTAGAAAACCCAATAAACCTTAATCATCACAGCAAGGGTGCGGCACAACACGCCGCGTTGGGTTGCCACTACCTTTGTCTGGATCAATGATAATCAATGCCGAGTTGGCAGGCTCTTCATAATTCCCAGACTTGTCATAAGCCATCGCCAAAATAAGATTGAGTCCCGGGACATTTTGTGGCAACCCTTCCGTGACCTCATCTCGCAGCGTTGGCGGGGAGCCATTGGCAAGGATTTCAAAGGGGTCGCTGTAAACTTCCCAAGTTGTGCCGCCATCGACACTGTATTCGATCCGATCCAGATCGGGGTCTCCGCTGGTGAGTGTGACCCGCACATCCCCTGCAAAGCTATATTGATCGTAAGCCGCGCCTTCGAGCAGGATGTGCGTTTTTGGCGGTAGAAAATCTTGGGTAGGTCGACCCATCAAAGCGCAATGCCCTGGAATGTCTGTGTAAGCGACGGCATACTTTTGCCCTGTCGCTTCATCAAGGGTCAGCGTGGTTGGGATAGGTACATAGTTTGTCGTTCCGCCCGATTTCCACCATATTTTCAGCGACTCTGGATCAAGATGGGTGATTTCAGGATCGTTGTACGGAAGTTCGATCCGCAGAGGTTTGTTAAACTGCGTGACGGGTGTCCCGTCTGCCTCAAAGACAGATAGGGCGCAGCCTTGCCCCATGCCTGCACGCTCGATGGTTGGCGCGGGGTCAGGTGCCCAGAGCCAGTTGACCGTGCCGCCCGGTGGAAAGGTGCTGGGTGGGGCGCAGCCTGTTGGCTCCTCGCCTGCGCCGCCTGTTGCTTGTGCGCCGCTTGCGCCGCCTGATGGCAGAATCCCGCCGCCGTTGCGTGGGACTTCGGCCGAAAATCCCATCGAATGTTTCCACAAATAGCGGCTTGGAATTGGAGCGTGCGTGTAAAGTTGCCCTTTGGCGTCTGTAATTTGGAACGGTTCTGCCCAAGGGTCGTTCGGAAATTCGGCCGAAGGCACAAACCCAAACGGATCAACCTTTTCAAAAATACCGAAGATACCATCTCGATTGCTGTCAAAACGCACCTCAAAGTGCAAATGATGGCCCGTGCTCCAGCCCGTGTTGCCAATCGTGCCGATACGTTCGCCTGCACTGATCGGGTTGCCAATTCTCGGCAGCATTTGGTCAAAAAACGTGTCAGGTTCTAAATGCCAGTAGGTTGTTTGATAGTTGCCAATGTTCGGAATGATGTGCTTGATGCGTACATAATAAGCGCCAGACGCCTGATGAATGGCGACATCATCAACGATGCCGTCCGCAGCAGCAAACAGCGGCGTGGTCGACTGATTGCGCTCGAAGGGTGAATAGTCATAGGCAGGATGACCACTATAGCCTGTTGAGACAAGCGACCCGTCAAAAATCAGCATATTTCGGCCGATTGGCTCTTGTGCCGGCTCGCGTCCTTGCGTCACATTGCCCGCCGTGGGCGCAGGGTAAAGTGGATAGTAATGGTCAAAAAAGCCAGTGATACGACCACCATAAACTGCACTGCGATTCGCACGGCGAAACTGCTCGATGTTGCCGCCAAACTTGACGTTGCCACCATCATATGGAAACGGTAGCTCTAAAAATTGGGCGGCTTGAAACGCTTGCCCCGGAACGGGCTTCTGCACTTCGATAATGCTGCTTTCAGGCGTCCCAAGCTCGATTTGTGCATCAACCGTATTCTGATCAATGATGCTTAGCTCTGGCTTTGCAATAATAATCGATGGGTAAGTTGCCATGATGCGCGTTTCGTCGCAGGGAATCGCATCAGGGGGTAAGTTTGCCAGCACGGGGCGCACATAAGGCAGCGGGGGCGGTGGACGTGTGGCCCAAATCAATAACGAGACAATGATCGCCGCGCTGACCAAAATAGCAAAAGGTG
>JBMZDF010000314.1:0-7502 GCA_049614105.1 Promineifilaceae bacterium (SeqCode) | reverse complement strand
ACAGTTCGACAAGATGCAAGAAGTTACCAGCAAAGGTGACCGCAAACGTGTGATGAGAATGGCACCGTATCTTGGCAAATATAAGGCGAATCCGCCACACTAAATTGAATCCAGTCGAGAGTCGTCGCTGATTAAAGACGCTGGCTTTCGCGCTGCTTTTGGTTAACTTAGTTAGTGAGTGAACAAATAGCGTCTGTTTGGCAGACGTACTCAGTTTGTTGATTACTAAAAATCGCTGCCTTCCCTCTGAAATACGAGCGGTTGAGCCTACAAAATGCGAGGTGCATTATGCGCGTAAAAGGTGGTTTTACCACACAACGTAGACACAAGAAGATTCTGAGAATGACGCGGGGTCAGTGGGGAACGAAACATCGTCTCTTCCGCCGCGCCAACGAAGCGATGATGAAGTCGTACTGGTACGCATACCGTGACCGTCGTCAACGTCGTCGCGATTTCCGTCGCCTTTGGATTGCCCGTATCAACGCGGCTGCTCGCCTAAACGGGATGAGCTACAGTCGTTTGGTCCACGGGCTAAAGTTGGCAGATATCCAGTTAGATCGCAAGATTTTAGCTGACATTGCTGTACGCGACATCGGCGCGTTCGGTCAGATTGTCAACATCGCAAAGGCAGCTCTAGCTTAAGCCCTTTTTGACTAAACACGAAACAGTTAAAAAGCCCTTCTTCTATTCAGAAGAGGGGCTTTTTTGTTGTTACCTCTCCCAACGGGAAAGATATCAGATTGATTGGTCGTCGTTAACGAACGTTGGCAAGCGGGGCGCGTTCGAGCGTTGCGTTGATGTTTGTGGAATTCGTGCCTCCCTTCAGAAAGATGATGGTAGAGTCGTAGTAGCTGCCGTTTGAGTCGTAGTATTCGGCCGCATAAACTCCCGACGGATCATAAAATCCAACCCGATAATAACCACCGTATAGATCGTCAAATTGATAGTTGCCGTTCGCATCTGTGAAAACAGATACCCCTCTTCCGGGCCAAATATGACCCCCGCGATAGAAGTAGCGTTTATATAAAAAGACCTCAATGCCAGCTAACGGGGTTGAACCATCCGTCACACGTCCGCTGATGCTGTTTTCTATTGATGTGTCTGGAAAGTAGAATTGACCCAATTCGGCCGAAATTCCCGTCAACGCTTCCCCTTCCCCAAGGTGGAAAGACGTCGCGTGTTCAACAAACTCAACCCCACCAGAATAAACAAACAGACGCAAACGGCGGTATTGACCTGTGCCAGTGTCCATATAGCCTTCAAAATAAAGCTTATACTCGCCTGCGCTCACGCCTTTAATCAGAAACGTACCGTCGTTTTCTATAGAAGCACTTGAGTTGTGGTGGGCAGGCTTAGATGTTGTACCAACGGGCAACAGTTGCACAGATCCCCAAGTTGGTACGCTGCCATCTTGTAAAAGCACACGACCCGCAACCGAGCTAGCGCGTGGCATAAACAAATCGGCCGAACGAATGCCACCATTTTGCAATTCAAACCCGATTGAATCGGCTAAAGAAGTTTGACCACCCAAATAGGTTTCGATGTGCATCCGTGATTTATCACGTGCCGAAACAGTGTACCCACCCGGCAACAACCCCTCCACACGATAAGTCCCATCTGCGTCAGTCTTAACCGATGTGACAAATGTCCAATAATCATAATTTTGATATTCGTGCTCTACCAATTTGTAAATTTTCACGTCTGTATTTGCCAAACGGTTCCATTCTTTATCGCGAACAGTTCCAAAAATTGTCACCTCACCATTTGGAACAACAACAGCGAGCGTCTGCGTTTCGCCTTTAACCACATCAATAACAGTTGCATCTTCCAATTGTTTAACGCCACCGTACCAGAAAACGATTGTGCCTTGTCCATCGATCGCGCCGTCGAATTTAAGACGATAATGACCAACAGGCAATCCTTCCAGAATAAACTCATCTTCGTCATGCCATACAAAATCATATTCTGTTTCTAACCAATCGCCTGCGCCGTTATACCGATATGCTTCCGCTCGAACTCGGCGCAAACGTGAACCATCTGACATCTTGAGCGTGCCGCGAATCACGCCACCAACATGTAGTGTAATGTCCTGATCGGTTATTAACTGCCCTTCGCTCAGCACAATGTGCGGTGCAGCGCCTAGCGTTGGCTGGTTGTCATTGTAGGTTGTTCCATATTGAGGGTAATCATGATCCTCAAATTTGAGTTTATAGTTGTCTGCGGGCAGATCCGTAAACGTGTAGCGCCCATTGGTGTCTGTGTAGTCAGTTCTGAGTAATGTCCATTGACCACGGTTCGGATTAAGGCGAAAAACCATAACATGCATATCATGCAAGGGTGCGCCGTCGACCCCTGTCACCTGCCCAGATAGCAAGGTGTTCGGTTTCACCGTCATATTGACCTTGATGTATTTGTTTTCGCCCCTTGCAACAGAAATTGTTTGTGCGTTCTCCAATGTTGAAGCGTTTGGATAAAATGATGTGAACTCAGTTTGATTAATCTCGACTGCTGCTTTGAGTCTGTATTGACCCTCTGCCAGTTTATTCAGCGCAAAGTGATAAGGCGAGTTCATATGGTAGATGTTGTCGCTTGCGTAAATGAGCCATTCCACGCCATCCCAACGGTAGAGCGTCACAGACACGCGTCTGGCGCTCAATCCGCCTGTGTCCACACTTAACTGACCGTTAACCTGGCTCGCTGGCGTCATTTGAACATCAGCTTGAATCGGCCGATTTCCCATAACCGTGATCTCACGCGCTCGGCTTGCATCAAAAACACCCCCAAAGAAGATAGACGCGTGACGGCTTGAGCTGTCCTCGAATCGAACAATGTAGTTGTCATGACGAACATTCTCTATCCGATAACGTCCTTGCCAATCAGTTTTCGCCAAGCGATCAGAATAAATGTAGCCGTTCGTTTCAATTTGTAAGCCGACGTTGACATTTTGGAGCGGTGCGCCATATTGATCACGCACAGTCCCTTGTACAACCCCATCACGGTGCAGGGGGCCTGCGCCATTTGCAGACACTTCGGCCGAATTAAACGCCAGCAGCAACACGCCCAGCGTTATCGCCATCAATAAAAACTGTTTGGTTCGAGTTAAGTAAATCATCGGTAATTACTCCATCAAGGTTGGTTACAAGTTTGTGTCGTCTGTTTAATTAATACGGATTCATAAACAGGGTGGATTTACTATATAAACGTTCAGATGCTCATTTTTTCGGCCGAAAACCCTACGCAAAATCAACGCACCTTGTACGCTCTGTGTCTGCACAGTAAAATCCCTCCCTGATGTCACAACGCAGCAAGCACAACACGATCTATATCTGGATCGGTCTCATCCTTTTGGTCGCCGCCCTGCTGCGCTTGGCGCTTCTAACCGATCTGCCGCCCGGCATGACGCACGACGAAGCCGATCACGGACTGGACGCATGGGGTGTGGTGAATGGCATTCGGCCGATTTACTTTCCAACCGCATCAGGTCGCGAGCCATTTTTTGACTACATCTCCGCCATCTTCATGAGCTTTCTCGGCCCTACCATCCTTGCGGGCCATTTAACCGCCGCCTTTTCCAGCCTGATCCTGATTGCAGCCACCTTTACCTGGGTCAAGCTCGCCTTTGATCGGCGCATCGCGCTCCTAACCGCCGCAGGTTTATCCGTCAACTTTTGGACATTAATGACCGCCCGCCACGCGCTACGCAGCGTTACCATGCCGATGCTGCTTGTGCTAGCGGCGGCCGTTTTCTGGCTCGGGCTTAATAAGACGAAGGCAAACGGGACTCAACTCGGCCAACGACCGTTTACTGTTTACCCCCTCCTCTCTGGCCTCCTCCTCGGCGCATCCTTCTACACCTACATGCCTGCCCGCATCACGTGGGCGCTGTTTCCCGCGCTGCTTGTCGTTTGGCTCATACTGGATCGCGATCAGCTACGTCGCAGTTGGCGGCAGGTGTTGTTGACGATCGGGGTTGCGGGGTTGGTTGGACTGCCGTTGTTTTGGCATCTGGCGACAACGGAGGCGGAGGCGCGTATCGGGCAGTTGACAGGGCCGATTGATGCGATTCGAGATGAGGGTGATTTTCGGCCGATTCTCAACAACATCAGCGACGCGCTGCGCATCATTACGGTTGAAGGGGATGCTTGGACGTGGCGCTATAACATTCCCGGTCGGCCGATGCTGACACCCGCGATGGGGCTGCTGTTTTATGTCGGCATCCTGCTCGCGTTTTGGTATTTGATTAAACGCCCTGAATGGCGCACGCCGCTGCTCTTTGCCCTCATGTGGCTTGTTGCTGGCTGGCTACCCGCCCTGATCACAGGTTCAGACGCCAGCACGACCCGCGCGATCGGTATGCAGCCCGTTTTGTTTTTGTTTCCTGCGCTCGCTCTCAACGCGCTTTGGCGCTACAGCTACAACTGCAATCCTTGTAAAACAACCTTTGCCGCCCGCTATGCGCCACTTTTAAGCATTCTGCTATTTGTGACGATCGGCATCGATACGGCACGCAGTTATTTTGTGGTGTGGGGCAATCATCCTGACGTGCGTGTTCATTATGAAACGACGCGCGTCACCGCCATCGATTATCTCAATCGGGCAGGCAGCGGTGCGGTTGCTATTTCGTCACCGCGCCCCGATCGTTTTCACGATCCCTCAACAGCTCTAATGGCGCTAACCAACCCTGCCGTCAGTTTGCGCTGGTACAACGGGGCGCACAGCCTTTTGTTGCCAAACAGTTCGGACGGGATGATTGTTTTTTCAGGTTGGGCAGCGCCTGACGGATCGCTTGCCCGCTATTTGGATGGGTTGACACCGATTGAGCAGATTGAGATGCGGGCAGATGATTTGGATCGGCCGATTACAATCTATCAGGTCAACACAGCCGAGTTGGCTCAATCCTTGCTCAAAACCCAATTCACCCAGCTCGACCCCGTTCAATTTGGCGAAAACGTTACCCTGCTCGGCTATCAACTAAGCGAACTAGAGGATCAAATTGAAGTCAACACGATTTGGCAAATCGATCGGCCGATTGATGGCCTCAAACTGTTCACCCATCTGCTCAGTTCGCCTGATCAGCCGCCGCTAGCGCAAGCTGATCGCCTCGACGTGCCAAGCTTTTACTGGCAAGCGGGCGACTACTTTATCCAGCGCCATCAATTTACCCGCCCCGATCTCCCTGCGGGCAGCTATCCAATCAGCATTGGGGCTTATATCGAGCCTGCCCCCACTCAATTCCTACGCCTCACAACCAATCTTGGTACAGATCACGTTATCCTGACCCAGCTTGAACGCCCCGAATGACACGCCCAACTGACTCTCGACTCCCGAATATCGAATACCTCATTCTCATTGGACTCACGCTCATCGCCTTTGCCCTGCGTGTCTATCGACTGGACAGCGTGCCGCCAGGCTTGCGCATGGATGAACTGAGCAACAGCTTGGTTGTGTCGCAGCTTGTGTTAGATGGGCAACCGCGCTTCTTTTTTGCAGAGGCGGAGGGGCATGAGGGGCTGTGGCACGTGCTGCAAGCGGGGTTTATTGCGATTTTCGGCCGAAATTTTTGGGGCTTTCGCGGCATCTCCGTCATCCTCGGCACGCTAACCGTTCCGCTCACCTATCTCGTCGGCAAACAAATCTTAGACAAACGCTTAGGACTCTTAGCAGCCGCCTGTGTCAGCGTCAGCTTTTGGTCGTTGATGTACTCCCGTGTCGCCACGCGCCACATCGCGATGGGCATTTTTATGCTGGGGGCGTTTTATCTCTTTTTGCGAGGGTTAGAGATTGGGCGCAAACGTCAGGCAGCAGAAAGTAACAAGACGCCTCGGCTCAATTCTGACCTGTTGTGGGCTGGGGTTATTACGGCGATTGGGCTTTACACTTATTTTGCGGCTTGGGTGACGCCCGTTGTGCTGGGCGGGTTTTCGATTGCGGGAGGGGTTCTGTTTCGGCCGATTTTCCTACCCAAATGGCGCAGCTTGCTTGCCATGTTTGGGATCATCGGGCTGCTCGTCCTGCCCCTCATCAATGACATTCGCAATATTCCTGAAACCTCCGAGGAAGGGCGCGTCAGCGTGGTCGCCCAACCGATTCACGATGCACGCGAGGGCGACTTTTCAACGATTTGGGAGCATGTTGTCATCACCTTCAGCATGTTCCATCAGCTAGGGGATCAAGAATCTCTTTACAACGTGCCTGAACGCCCTGTCTTTTCTCCCCCACTTGCCGCCATATTTTGGATCGGCGTGCTGCTTGCCTTGTACAACACCTTTTTTTCTGGCAAGCCAGCACACGAAAGGGCTGGCTATCTTTTTTTGATTATGTGGCTCGTTGCGGGAATCAGCCCTGCGTTTGTCAGCGTGCCGCCCAGCAGTTACGGTCACAGTTTGGCAGCGCACCCCGCTGTCTATCTACTGTTTGCCTTGCCCATAGTCGTCTTATCACAACGACTACGCGATACGACCCAACCTATTTTGCAAACGGGCGCGATTCTTTTGCCGTTGATGATGCTTATCCTGTTGGCAAGACGTGATTTTGAGGGCTATTTTCAAGTGTGGCCGACGAGCGGCACGGTGCGCTTTTTGTACCATGCGGATATGAATGACATCGGCCGATATTTGCACGACCATCCTGAAATCACTGACTTCGGCATTACAGGCACGCTGGCGGGGCCTTGGGAGCGGTTGATGCTTGATTTGGTCAAGCCCGATTCGGCCGAACCACGCTGGTATACTTCCAGCCGTGCGATCATGCTCAGTTTTGGTGGTCGATCGGCCGAAAATTTCAACGGCTTCCCCCTCGGCGACCCTGTCTATCAAGAGGCTTATCTTGAGGGCACAATCAAAACGCCAAGCGCCTACCAACGACAATCCATTGCCCAGCTTCCCAAAACGGATACGCCTCTGGCCTGTTTTGTCAATGGTTTATGCATTGTAGGCGTTCGCTACGAAACGCCGTTGCTCGATATTACTTGGCACGTCGCCAAACCGCTTGACCTGCCGCCTATCGCCATCAACAGCTTCCCACCCGTTCCAGGCGCATACGATGGGCTGCGGCTGGCTACGTTTGCCCACTTGTGGGATGAACAAGGTGTCCCGAACGCGGTTGACGATGGCTTTTGGGTCGATCCCGTCACGTTACAGCAGGATGATGTTTTTCGTCAGCGCCACATCTTGATTCCGGCCGATGGCAGCGCCCGTAGCATCGCAATCGGCCTCTACGATCCAATGACGGGAACACGGATCCCAACAACGGGCGCAAGCGATCACTTAGCAATTCCGCTACCATAGCTGGCGTTTTTGCAAGAGTCATCCTTAGCGCAGTTTTTAACAGGATGAACGTCCCATCTTTTACACGCACATGCAATACGGCTGTCATTGACACATTTTTATGGGAACGTATACTCTATACATGGTTGGAGATCGTTCAAATATCAACAACATTGAAAAATATTTACGGCTCTTGGGCTTTAGCCCGTGAAAGCCCTGTTCTTTCAAGTCGGGGAT
>JBMZDF010000313.1:0-7505 GCA_049614105.1 Promineifilaceae bacterium (SeqCode) | reverse complement strand
TAAATAAGCCGCAAGCGGCAAAGAAGGGAAGTGATGCTATAGGAAAATAAATTGTAGAGAGACAGAATAGGCCCCTACCTCAAGGGGCCGTGGATGCTGTTGTTTGATGGCGAAAAATTTCGGCCGATATCCCAGCCGCCTACCACAGATAGGTCATTTTATGCTGGTGGTGGCGTCGATGTTGGATGTCCAGGGGGGACGTCAGTGCCTCCTGGGGGGGGGGCAACGCCTCCAGAACATCCATTGTCTAGCCCCGGCTTAGAAGGGCAAAGATCCTCATTATCCCTAAAACCATCACCGTCAGTATCAGGGTTACAAGGATCTAGATCATATTCAGGAGAATCGTCTTTATTTTTTTTACCATCGCCATCTGCATCACCTTCAGGATCTCTTGTTGGGGAGTTCGCACAGTCGGGTACTTTAGCAGGCTGAGGAGCCTGAGTAGGTTGGGGGGAAGCAACCTTCGTTGGAATTGCTAGTTGCTCTGCTGCTGCTGCTGTCTGTGTTGCGTCATAAGCCCACTTAACTTGTGCTGCTTGCTGGGCTAAGTGGGTTGAGGTTGCCTGTTGGTTCTTTGATGCTTGTGTTTGTGCTTGTTCAGCAGCCTCATGAGCATCCTTGGTTTGTTGGACTTCGACTCTGACTCCCTGCATTCGTTCAGCAGTTTGAGTTAGTCCGACTGCCCAGCGAGTTTGTTTAGCTTGTAATGCAGACGCCGTCTCGAGTGCATATCTGGTACGAGCTGTTCCTGTTGCGTTCCAAACGGGTTGTTTACTCTGTGTTGGTGTTGGTGTTGCAGGTTGAGGTGTGGAGCTTACTATTATAGGACGAGGCGTTGTTTGAACAACAGGTGTAGTGGCTTGGATGCTATCATCAACTAGCCACGGAAAAACCTTGCTTGTTTCAAGTGAAAGAGAAGGTAGATTATATAGGTTGACTGTCTTGCCATCCCGATCACTAACTGTTAATCCCCACACCTGTGTTGCTTTTACAAGCGCCGCAGGGTCACTGAATATAAGCTTTAGGGTGCCTTCGTCACCTGGCCAAAAGGTGTCTATGCTCTCACCATCAAGCTGCATCTCTACATCAGGCTTAATGCTACCTGTTTCTTGTAATTGCACATTATGTAATGGGCAGTCCCCATCGATAATAATCGTATAGGTTGCATAAACCTCACTGCCTGCTCCTGATAACGTTGTCCCAGACGCTGGCTTGTAGTTGGGGGAGTCGAAGAGACGGTATTTGTATTGGCTTGCGTCTGCGCAGATAATGGGTATCTGTGTTTGATTGGGCGATAAGGTAGGTAATGTTATGGGTGTTGATGTTGCTGGAATATCTAGTGAAGTGGTGTCTGTCGTTAGTCTCGATTGATTATCACCCTCTGTCTCTCCTGCCAGTTGGGCTGATTCATTGTTGTTTTCTGAATTGTCTCCAGTGTCTGAAGGGGCAGTTGATTGCACACTTGGATTTGTCGTCTCTTTTTCGCTCCTAAGTGCAAAGTATACGAATGCGCCAACAAATATGATTGTCGCTAGAAACGCTAGGATATGAAATCGATTTATTAGTGGTGCGGCTGTTGCGAGGTTGGGGTTAGGCATTTTTAGAACAGCAACACCCACATTATCATCTGTTTTTCTACCCATTGCGGTAGAATAGATGTTTTTAACCGCATTTTCTGCATCTTGTGCAAAAAGTATTTTTTTCATCTCGGCGTCCTGCACATATGGGCGGCCTGTAGATAGAGATGCTTTCGTTACACCATCGGAGCAAACAATGATTGAATCCCCATCTTGCAATTCAATCCCTAATTTCCCAGTTTGTTGTGCTATTGCATATTCTTCAGTTCCGATGTAAATACCAATATCAACAGGAACTGTTTCTAATGGACCTAGCGCATGCCATAGACCATGTGCGCGAGGGTGTACATCAGCATCCGCACGAGACAGCTTGCCTTGCTGAACCATAATATTGGCGAATGAGTGGTCGTGTGTTAGCTGTAGAATTTTTTCTTTGTTACAGAAATAGACCCGACTATCACCTACATTGGCAATATATAGCTTGCTGAGGTCCATATCAATACAGGCAATTGCTAATGTGCAGTTTCCACCAGACTGGCGAGCGGCCGTATTTGCGCGAGCTACAGCCGATCTTAACAAGGTTAAAATATCTGTTTCATTTGATGTTGTGCAATGTTCCCAGATTGTGTCAATCGCTGCCTGAGCAGCAGCTTCACCTACTTCTTCCCCTCCCACACCATCCGCTACGGCCGCAACCGCAAGATTTAATCCACTGTTCGTCCTAAACTTTTTGGTCTCAGCGCGATCTTCGTTTAGCGAACCACGCCCTCCTGGCCAAGCATCGCCATAATGTTCAATTTGTACCATTTGAAACTCCTCTTACTACTCTACTCTCTACTAAATTAATGTTGCAACGCGGGGGGCACGATACTCAGGAATGACCTCTTGTATGACTTCGATAATATCTTCGGCATTTAAACGAAAATTCGGTTTTCGATGCAGCATACTTTTGAGAAAAATGTCAAGTCGATCGTTCGCTAGTTTGATCGGACTATCCTGTATTCGTTTGATGACATGATTTAGTACGGTTGTTTCGATTTCTAGTGAGGTTCCTTGAAACATGGAATCACCCGTGATCAGCTCATAAAAGATAATGCCTAGCTGCCAGATATCGATTTTGTCGCCCCGAATTCCGCGATGGGCTGTGGGATTATTTTTTTTCTGCATCGCTCTAAACATTTCTGGGGGTGTATACCGTGGCGTTCCAATCTTTTCTTGCACTTGATCTCGTCTAGAGACACTGCCAAAATCGATTAAAACGGGTTCAGGACACTCAGACGCTTTAATAGGGCGTCTAAACATAATGTTTGAGGGTTTAAGATCGCAATGTGCGTATCCTGCCATATGCATGTAGTGCAGGATGCAGGTGATTTGATAGAACAATTCAAACTTCCATTCAATAGAGAATCTATTCAGTTTTGTAAGCTGTTGTTCTAGGTTCCCGCCAGAGATATGCTCCATCACATAGTACCAACGCCCCTTTGTCGAGTGGTTTGTTCGCGCTACATATGTTGGCTTATCAAAGCCAAGAATAGGATAGATTTGCACAATCCCTGGATGGTGCATTCGGCGTAAGAAACTCGCCTCTGTGTGAACTATGTCAACATATTCACCCCCTACATTTGGGAGTTTTAGTGCTACCTTTCGATCTGGATGAGCCGTTACATAGGCTCGGTAGATTGTTGACATTCCTCCAGACTGAGCAATTGCACCTTCAATGGTGTAAGCACCAAACTGATGCTTCCGAATTTTACTTTGATTTGACACGGTACTTTCCTAACGACGACCCATAAGTCGTTTCATATCTTCTCTGTGGGCACGACTAGCTGCATCATTTTGTTCTGGATCTTCCAACGACGTATCAGGTGTTTCCTCTCGTTGTCTTACAACGGTTGGTTCATCATCTGCATGTTCCACATGAGAATCGAGAATGGTGGCATTTGTTTTTGAAAAGAACTGAAACCGGATCCCACCCTGATAATGGTTCCCAACCGAAATTTGTTGTTGATCGCGTAAACGGGATGGGTCCATTGGTGCTAATCGCTTGCGGTTGAGATAAGTATGATTTTTTGAACCCTCATCAATAATGTAGAACTGTTGGGTACTTGTTTCATAACGGATTGTGAAATGCTTTCGACTGACTATCTGCTCTTTTGGCCCATGAATCTGATGTGTTGAAACGGAGAGGTCACGGCCGAAAGAGGTGGTATTGTCAAATATTTCAATGCGATTACCGACATCGACAGCACGCCCATCTAAGACAAGTAGTTCTGCGATCACATCCTTCCCACGATCTCGATCGCCCACAATAAAGGTTGTGAGAGAGGTGACAGCTGCAGAAACGGCCGAACCAATTTGAACGCCATATTCTTGTAATTTGGTCCAGTAGTAGAAAGCAAGCACGGTTACAACCAGTAGTGTTCCGAGTGCCAGGATTGCAACGACAGTCCATAACGTTGCTTTCTCTGTAGCGCCCTCCACTGCTGCTATTGCGTCGGCAACCTCAGCTTCTTGTGACGTTTTAGTTGCTATTGCGTCTGCTGCTTGGATGGCTTCTGCTGTCTGCGTACTAGCTATCGCAGCAGTGTTTGTGATGTTGACTTCAACCGTTATTGTTTGCTTAAGAATTTCTTGAAACCCTAACTCATCACGTATACGCAGCATAATAGGGAGCGATATGAACGTAGCATTTTCCGTTTGGTTGCTAATATCGAGAGAGAACGAGTGTGTCGTGCCTGTTGGATCAAGCGAATCAATGATCTGCTCATTGACACTGAATTCTAGGGTTGTGATATCACGGGAAATATTATCGGGCCAATCAAATTTTACAACAATAGGAGCACTTGCCGTCTCAAAAGCTGGCGCACCATCTTGTTTGAGTTCGCCTGTGCGTACTATACTTAGCGGGGAGGTGATTTTAATTTCGGGTGCGACTAGTTCGATTTGGTAACTCAGAGTGGCGTTTGCATCTTCTTTAGGCGTATTTTCTGGGAAAACGGAGATGACTCGTTTGGTATTAACCTTAGATTTACTACGATAGGCAATCTGCATTGTTGATGATTGCGATTTAATATCATCATAAATCGAGTCAATTTCGGCCGAATTATCACGCCCCACCATATAGTTGACAACGCGGCCGCCAGACCCCTTAACCAACGCTTCGCTAGGTTCTTTTACATACCCAGGTGTATAAACGGCATAAAAAGTCGCCCCCATTTTGACAAAATCTTCGGCGAGAGAAGTTGCCTTTTTTTCAAGTATGCTGGTTACGTCCCCATCAAACCCTGGCCCGATGTAGACAACCGCTAAGTTGCCTTCTGGAGCATACTTAGACAGGTCATTAAATGCTCTACGAATCCCTTCAAGAGAAGCGCTTCGACCCACCTTTGTAAAGACTGAAGGTGTGAGGCTGTTACGAAAATCATCGGCCGATTGAGTTAACGGCGAAATAATCTGAAAATCAGCAAGAGAGGAATCAGTTACTAACAAACCAACAGAATCAAAATTTTCTCTAAAGTTAGATTCTTGAAGGTAGGACTCAAAGATATTATTTAGTTCATTTGTTTTAAAGTCTTCAAATGTAGAATATTGACCGCGATCGACGACAAAATAGACATGATTTGCAAGAGATTCCCCAGGGCGAATCGTGATATTAACTTTCTCCTGATCCTCGAATACATTTAATTGTTTTTCGGACACATCTGACATCCTCATGCCAGTATTATCAAATACACGAGCTGTTAGAGATATATTGGGAAAATCAGAATAATCTAACTGTGAAACAAGAATAACTTCGGGTTCAGTTTGAGCTTTTACTGACTGTGTTAAGAGACTAAAAAAAATTATAACCAGAAATATACGAACCCACTTTTGAATTCTAATAGACATATTGCCTCCACCTACAAATAGCTAACCCCCATCAAGGGTAGATCTAGCCCCACTTGCTGAGGCTCCCTCCCCGTATAAGATTGGACTTGATACTACAAACTTTGTTTACTCCAAATGGCAACACAAAACTTTGTATTAGACAGGATATTTATTTTTCGATGAGTTTTGGGTGGGTTTAGCTAATCCCCACTATTTAAAATTAATAACAACACAAAGATTGCTTTTTACTCACAAATCTGGATGATAACAGTACTTCCGATTTTTTCAAGGTACGTGTTTTTTGCGTTACCTAATAAATTAGTGGCCTAAGTGTGCCACAAAAAGTGCTTGAACCACAGATGCGCTGAGAACGCTCGGTTTTTAAGTCTCAAGAGGTGAAAACCTTTGGTTTGCCTAGACTTTTCATGCTTTTGCGGTTAAAACAGAAATTTATTGTGTTCTGTCTAATGAGCCGATGTGATTAAAGAGTTTTGTAGGAGTTGCAATGATTTGGCGATTATATACTTTGATTTTGATTTTGATTTTGGCGTTTCCCTTTTCTGTAGGAGCGCAGGAACGGGCTAGAGAGATATTGATTAATTATGTTGAAAGTACAGACGAAAGAGATAGGGTGGGACTGCAAATTTATTTTACGCTTGTAGATGCAGGAGGTGAGGTTGTGACGGATGCTGGTCTTAGATCGGCCGAAATTGTCACCCTTGATCAGACAACGCCAGCAAGGATTGATAGTAACCTCGCGCCACTTAATTTAATTTTCCTTTTGGATATGAGCGGCAGTATGGCTTCGCATTTCAAAGATATGCAGCAAGCCGCTATCCGTGCCATTGAACAAGCCCCTAGTGATGCACAAATTAATATTATTACGTTTGATGATATGAATGAACCTGATGGATTTCAACCAACAGGCTTCCGATCAAAGTTGAATGCAATAGAAGTTGTCAGGGACTTGCGTCATGAACGAAGCTATGGAACCTGTTTATATGATGCAATCTATAATTCACTTGAATTGATGCGGAATCAGAGTCCAGACAATCGAACGAGACGAGCGGTTGTCGCATTCACAGACGGCAAAGATCGTTTGCGATCAGATAATCCTGAAAGGTGCAGTTTTCATACGGCCGATGATGTGATCCGCTCGGCCGGTAATCGAGAGCTACCTATGCCTATTTATACGATTGGGCTGGGTGATATTGATCGTGACTTGCCGGACGTTGCGACTCAAACGGGGGGGCTTCATATCGAGTCCCAAAGTGGAGGCCTTGTGAATGCGTTCTCTAAGATGATGACGGGCTTGACAAGCCAGTGGCTTGTTTCGGCACAGGCATTTGGGATCGCTGGTGACAATGAGGGTACGCTAAAGATTGTATTGAATGATGGTATTGAAATATCGCAAACGTTCAAGTATTGGTCTTCTAATGATAAGCTTCCCGACCCCGATCCGACCCCTTCCCCTGAGCCGCCTCCCACTATTTTGAAGTTTGACACGATACCTAAAAAGGAGGAAAGGCGTTATCAGGTTGATTTGGAGGCCAGTAATCTATCCCAAGTTTTTCGATGGGAACTGCGGATCTATGGCGAGGATGGGAACAAGGTCCAAGAGTTTTCCTACAGTAGCGACCAGATTGATCAGATCAGCTTTTCGGCCGAAACGCTTAACCCAGAAGAAACATATACAATTGAACTCAGCGCCTTTGACCTAGATAATCAAATAATCTTTAATCCGCGTGAGGGAACAGTTTTGGCAACTAGAGAGTTTGTCCATTGGCCTGAACTTTTACCTACTCCCCAACTTGAAATCGGACACCCAGTGATCGACAAAGAGATAGGTATTCTTACAAGTACAATTCGCACGAACCTCAACTTGCCCATTAATGCAGACTGGCGAATTGTGGATAAGGAAACAGGCTTTCTAGTAGATCTGACACCAACCCTAAAAGGGGTGGATACTTATGAAATTAGCTTGGATGATTTAGACTTTGGAGAATACATATTGAACCTAAGCGCTGTAGATTCAAATGGTATTGTCATTTTTGAAGCCGA
>JBMZDF010000312.1:0-7512 GCA_049614105.1 Promineifilaceae bacterium (SeqCode) | reverse complement strand
TTGGGGGAGGTTAGGTGGGGGTGCTTTATTCTCCACAAAGCTTTCAAAAAAGAAGCGGACGCCGTTCTGACTTGTAAATAGAAGCCAGTCAAACGATTGTTGCAGAGCGGCGTCAAGTTGTGCGGTGGCGGTTGGTAATGGGTCAAAGGCGATCAACGGGCAGCGGATCACAATTGCGCCAAGCTGTTCAAGCTGGGTTGCCATTTCGGCCGATTGTTCCTGCGCCCGCGTGACCACAATACGTTTTCCAAGCAGCGGTTTAGCCATTGCTCAACAGAGCCGCCGCGCCGCGATCCAGCGCCGTTTGCGCCAGCGCTGCGCCCAATTCAAATGGATCACTGCCGCGCGTACCCACTTCGATAAGTTGTTTGCCATCAACCGAGCCGACAACCCCTTCTAATTGAAGCGGTCGCGATTTATTCGCGTTCCAAGTTGCAAATGCACCAACGGGAAGCGAACACCCTGCGCCGAGTCCGTTTAGGAAAGCGCGTTCGGCCGAAACACAGTTGCGCGTTTCTTCATCGTCAATAGCAGCTAACAAATTAAGCGTCGCAGTATCGTCAGCACGACACTGAATGCCCAGCGCACCCTGCCCAGGGGCGGGCAGCATCACATCAACGGGCAAAATCTGCCGCAGATGTTCCGTTATGCCAAGGCGCTCAACACCGACCCGCGCCAGCACAATTGCGTGATATTGTCCATCCAGCATTTTTTGGATGCGGGTTGGCACATTGCCACGAATCGATTGAACGTTCAGATCGGGCCGCATCGCCAGCAATTGTGCCTGGCGACGCAGGCTGCTTGTGCCAACCGTTGCGCCAAAGGGCAGCGTGCCAATCTTGTAGTCATGTTTGGCAATGAGCGCGTCTTCGGCCGTGCCGCGTGCGGGAATCGCACCGAGCGTGAGTCCTGCGGGCTGCTCGACGGGTAGATCCTTGAGCGAGTGAACGGCGATGTCAATTTCGGCCGAATGCAGCGAACGCTCCAATTCAAGCGTAAACAAACCCTTGCCACCAATCTCAGGCAACGGCTTACCAGATGCCTGACTCTTGTCACCTTCCGTCACAAAATGAACAATGTCACAAGTCAACTCAGGCCACGCCACTTCGAGCAATGACTTAATATTATGTGCTTGCCAAAGTGCAAGCTGGGATTTTCGAGTTCCAATGCGTAATTTCATAAGAGAAAAACCAATGAATAATGGATAACGGATAATGAATAATTACCAATTAGCACTTAACCGCTTTTCGTGCTGTGTTAATGCTAGCGCTTAAAATACGAGCGAGCTGATTACACTCGTCAAGCATTGGAGCTAGTTTATTTTCCTTTTGCATCTCAGACGCAACAATAATTTGTAGCCAAACTTCCGTCTCGTTTAATTCTTTGTGTGCGATTTTTAGTTTATGCACAAAATCTGCATTGCTTTCTGCACCACGTGCCTCAGCATAATTAGGCGCAGGAGATGTCCCACTCCGCAATATTTGCCCCGCTACATGCCTACCTGCTTTTGTATTTGATAACGTATCGCTCAACTTAATCACCCGAGCAGCAAATTTCACCAAACGCTTCTGAATATCATCACCTTTCGCCATTCTCGATCCTCCATTAACAATTATTCGTTATTCGTTATCCGTTATTCGTTATCCGTTATTTGTTATTCGTTATCCATTATCCGTTATTCGTTATCCGTTATTAATTTCAAGCATCCTCTCATCAAGCCCGTTTAAACCTTATCAAAGCGCCAATCGCACCATTTAAAGGTCAAACAGCTTCCGCGTCACACTTTCCAACACTTGTCCATTCCCTTTATTCGCTTCTTCCCTCAATTTGAGCGTGGGGTTGTGGAGAATTTTGTTGATTAACGATTGTGAGAAACGCTCAAATTGTTTGCGTGTCGCTTCATCTGCGTCGGGGAGTTGACGCAAGGCGCGGGCTAGTTCGCGCTGGCGGATTTCTTCGGCGCGGCTGCGCAAATCGTGAATGGTGGGGCGTACCGCTAGTTCGCGCTGCTTTTTTTCGAGCGCGGCCGATTCTTCGGAGATAATCGCCTCAATAGCAGGGATCGCTTTTTGACGCTGTTGCAAATTTCCGTCTAGTGCGCCACGTAGCGAGTCAACGTCAAATAGGTGAACCCCTTCAATTTGATGCACCGCCTGATCGACATCACGCGGCACGGCAATATCGATCAAGACGAGGTCTGAATCACGCTGAGCCATGACATCCTGCATAAAGTCAAAGTCGATAATCGTATGGGGCGCACCTGTCGCGCTAATCACGACATCAGCCTGTTGCATCACCACTTGCAAATTCTCAAACCCGTATGCTTGGCCTTTGTATTCTTTGGCGAGCGCAACCGCACTGCTGCGCGAACGATTGATAATGTCGATATGTTGAACGCGATGTGATTTCAGCGATTTGAGCGCCAAAACGCCCATTTTGCCTGTGCCAACTAGCGCCACACGTTTATCTGCTAAACTGCCAAGTTTAGATTGTGCGAGTTTGACCGCCACGGAGCTAATACTAGCGGCGTTGCGGCTGATGCCAGTTTCGGTACGGGCGCGTTTGCCGACGCGAATCGCGGTGCGGAACAATGAGCGCAACTGTGGCCCTGTGCAGTGCAGGCGATTGGCTAGTTCAAACGCTTGGGTGACTTGACCCAAAATTTGTGGTTCGCCGATGACAATTGAGTCTAGTCCAGCAGCGACGCGGAAAAGGTGTTGTGGAACGGCGTCATCGGCGTGTTGATTGAGGTGTGGGATGATTTCGGCCGAATCCAACCCAACCGCCCCCGCCCAATAATCAACCAGCCGTCCAGTTGCCTCGTCTGACTCAACCGCTGCAAACATCTCAACCCGATTACAGGTTGCTAACACGGCCAGTTCAGAACAACCTGAAACAGGTGAAGCGGACTGAAACGTCCCTAGAAATTCTTGCAGATGACTCTGTGAGAAAGTAAGTTTCTCGCGAACCGCGACTGCGGTGGAATGGTGATCGGTGCCGACGCAAATGAGTTTCATGCGTAAAGTCTAATGTGCAAAACTTAGTAAAACTATGCAAACCTATGCATTTGTGACAAATTATACAATCGAATTTGAACGGGTCAACGAGTCCGTGTTTCCTGTGATAGGAACTTCACAAACACGGCTGTTCAGATGGTCAAAACCTGCCGTCTAACGACCCACAGGCGCTTATCTTTTTCTGAGAACTTAGCTTCCTGCAACACCCTTATCCTACAAATCGAATATGAAGCAATTGTAAAGATGATACAGATGCTTCATGTAGATGAAGATTAGGCCGTCATCATCTTCGCGACTTCTACAGGTCTTCTTCTATAATAGACGCCGCTTGAAACGTTTGACAGGATACCTATGCACCCACTGATAGATCGGCTAACAACAAAGTTGCGCACCCCATCGGGGCAAGATGTCGTTGCACTGATCCTGTTGACATTGTTTGTCAGTGCGCCCCTGCTCGGAAAGGGGCTTCCAATTGGCATCGACACGCGCTTTCATCTTTATCGACAGGTTCAGCTTCGCGAAATGTGGGCGCAAGGCATCATCTTTGCTCGTTGGCAACCTGATTTGGCGCTGGGGTACGGGTTCCCGTTATTCAACTATTATGCGCCCGCAACTTACTATTTTGCAGGACTTTGGAACTGGCTCGGTTTGTCGATTGTTGTCAGCTACAAGTTAAGCTGGATAGCTGCGATTGCGGCGGCCGTTGCGGGTAGTTATCTGTGGCTGCGGCAGTTGGTTTCGCGCTGGGCAGGTCTGATTGCGGCCGTTGCGTTTGCCGCGTCGCCCTATTTTCATTACGAGATCGCCGTGCGCGGTGGGAATCCTCAGTTTTGGTCGAACGCGCTGCTGCCGCTCTGTTTTTGGCTGTTAGGTCGTGCCGCCTCGTCACAGAAACGACGGGACGAGGTGTGGGTTGTGCTGGCAATCAGCGGCGTAATGCTGACGCATCATGTGGTTGCGCTGCTTGCGATGCCGTTTTTAGGGTTGTATGCGCTTTGGGTTTATCATCAGCAAGGTCGTTGGTGGGGTGCAATTCGGCCGATGTGTCTCACCCTCACCCTCACCGCCTTCTACTGGCTACCCGCCATCGGCGAAAGCGCCCTTGTTCAAATCGGCCGCGCCATCACCATGCAGTTCGCATATGTCGATCATTTTGTGACCTCATGGCGTGATTTAATCGTGTGGCCCACCTATTTTGATGCGCGGCAACTCAACCTCGTTGTGCCAGACGTGCTGAGCCTGCCCGTTTTGCTACTGGCCATATTTAGCATAGGGCGTTTGTTTCAGCGGCGTGAGTCAGCGAAAACAATTGCACCGCTCATCTGCCTTGCCGTTTTCGCCCTCGCCATTCGTCTCTTGATGATGTGGTCCCTGTCAACCTTTATTTGGGAAGCTGTGCCGCAGTTGCGCCTGATTCAGTTTCCGCTGCGCTTTTTAGGCGTTGTCACCCTATTCGCAGCCGTGCTGGCGGGCATTGGGGCTGACGTTTTACGCCAGCGAATAAACAATATGGCAAGCACGGGAAGCCTTTTGGTTGTGCTGCTGTTGGGTTGGAGTATGGTTTGGTCAATAAGCGAGCGCCAACCTGCGCCACCGCTTGATCTAGCGGGCAGTGTCACCTATGAGATCGATTACGGCTTAATCGGGACCACGACAACGGGGGAGTACTTGCCGCTTGATGTGGCGGAACTGGTTGCGTGGGATTCGGCCGAAAACGCACGCAACCAACCACGCTACGAAACAAACGCCGTTACGGTCACTCAGGAACAACACACGCCTCTACGTCACGAAATGCTTATTTTGGCGGAAGAGTCGGCCGAAATCACCTTCAACACCTTCAACTTCGCGGGCTGGCAAGCAACCCTCAACGGGCAACCGATCGCGATTGAATCCAGTTGGCCCCACGGGTTGATCACCCTCAAGTTGCCAGCAGGCGAACATGAGCTACACCTTTGGTTCGGCAGCACCCCGCTGCGTCGCACGGCGTCAGCCATTTCTGCGCTCACGCTCCTGCTTTTAAGCATTGCCGCCATTTCGCAGCACGACACGCACGGCAAACAAATCTCAACGCAGCAAATCAGCCCAACACATACCTCGTATTGGCTCCCTGCAACACTGCTTCTACTGCTGCTGTTGCGTGTCAGCATCGTAGACAATTGGTTCGCAACGCGCACGCGCTTCGATGGGCAGCAGGTTCACAACATAACGGACGTTCGCAACCGTGCAAACGCATCCCAGTTAAAATTGCTGGCGGTTGAACTGCCAGATCCCACCCCCGCCGATAGCCTGCCAGAAGTCACACTCTATTGGCAAGCATTGCAGCCGATCGAGCGGGAGTACGGCATTAATCTGCTGCTGTTGGACGCGCAGGGGGAGCGTGTGGGAGGCGGGTTGAAAATTCATGTGGCGGACATTCCGACGACGCGCTGGGCGTCCGATCAGTATGCCAAAGATGTGTACCAGTTAGATGTAGACGCGGGTACGCCACCTGGCGTTTACCGACTGGAGGCATCAATTTTCCCATTTGATACCCCTTCGCAGCCTGTTGACTGGCTTGACGAAAACAATAATCCAGCGGGATCGCGCTATGTGCTGGGTGAGATTGACCTGCTGCGGGCGCGTGCTTCGGCCGATCCAGAATCGTTTGCGTCGCTTACTTCGGCCGATTTCACCCTCAGCAACGGGCTAAATTTACTCGCATACCAGCCGATTGACGGCAGCTATCAGACAGGCGATCCGCTCCCGCTCGAACTGATCTGGAACGCAAGTCAGCCAATTACCGGGTTGCCCCAACTCACGTTGGCGCTTTCAAACGAGCAAGCGGCGGCAGAACAAACGGTTTCACTCTTTGCCAGCGATCCAACGGACACAATGCATGTTGGCGACACGTGGCGCGGATTGCCGCTTTTACGTGTGCCGCCCTCTTTGGCATCGGGTGTATATCAGCTTGACATCATTACCGAAGAGCGTCGCTTGACGCTTGGCACGATCACGGTGACGGCACCTGAGCATATGATGACGCCGCCTGCGGTTGAGCAGATGATTTCGGCCGAATTCTCCCCCCTCGCCCACCTATTCGGCATCAACCTCACAACCGAAACGGTGGCGGGGCAACCGCTGCCCGTTCATCTTGTTTGGCTGGCACAAAGCGAGACAAGCGAAAATTACACCGCCTTTGTACAGCTGTTGGATGCAGAAGGGCGCTTCATAACGGGCAATGACCAGATTCCCGCACGCTGGCAGCGCCCCACAACAAGCTGGGTTGTGGGGGAATATGTGGTTGACCCGCATGAGTTGTCGATTTCGGCCGAATTGCCCACAGGCAGCTATCAAATCGCAATCGGCCTCTACAACTCCGCGACCCAGCAACGCCTCACGCTGCCAGATGGCTCAACTGTGATTATGCGCCCGCTTGAAATTGTTGCCCCTTAAACAGCTTACAAAAAATCTGGTTTTGAGGCGGTTAGGTGAGAGTTCTAACTTGTTGTAGAATCACGCGCATGGCTCGAATCAAGTCCCAAATCAGAACAAGCGACGCAACCTTTCAGGCAAATGTCGCGCACAACCGTCAGCTTGCGGAAACACTCAAAACACGCCAACAACAGGCCGCGTGGGAACGCCCGCAGCGCGTGCTGGATCGACACAAAGGGCGTGATAAGCTGCTTGTGCGCGAACGAATCGATGCGGTTTTGGATGAGGGTAGCCCATTTTTAGAGCTGTCTCCCTTGGCGGCGTGGGAAATGTACGGTGGTGAAGCGCCCAGCGCCGGAATCGTGACGGGCATCGGCCGAATTCATGGCAACGAGTGCATGATTATCGCCAACGATCCGACCGTGAAAGGGGGAACTTACTTCCATGAAACGGTCAAAAAGCATTTGCGGGCACAAACAATTGCCGAAGATAATCATTTGCCCTGCATCTACCTTGTGGATTCGGGCGGGGCGTTTTTGCACTTGCAGGCGGATGTATTCCCCGATCAGGATCATTTCGGCCGAATTTTCTACAACATCGCCCGCATGAGCGGCAAGGGCATCACTCAAATCGCCGCCGTGCTTGGCAGTTGCACCGCTGGCGGCGCATATATTCCCGCGATGGCGGATGAGTCGATTATTGTTAAGGGGAATGGGACTATCTTTTTGGCAGGGCCACCACTGGTGCAGGCAGCGACGGGGGAAGTGGTTTCGGCCGAAGACCTCGGCGGCGCGGATGTTCACACACGGCTCAGCGGCGTCAGCGACCATTTTGCCGACAACGAGCAGCAGGCGCTGGCACGTGTGCGCGAGGCTTGCGAACATCTCAATCGCCGCAAACCCTACCCTGTTGTCTTGCAGTCGCCTGAAGATCCAGCTTATGATTCGGCCGAACTCTACGGCCTCATCCCCAGCGATCCCCGTCTGCCAATCCCTGCGCTCGAAGTGATCGCCCGTTTGGTTGATGGCTCCCGCTTTAGCGAATTCAAAGCCCGCTACGGAACCACGATCAAGTGCGGATTTGC
>JBMZDF010000311.1:0-7513 GCA_049614105.1 Promineifilaceae bacterium (SeqCode) | reverse complement strand
CGCAGGCGGGTGTGCCTGTTTTGAAGAGTGACCCGGTTGGGTTTTTTGCGGAGGTTCGGCCGAAAAACGCCTCCACCATTTGGGACATCAATCAGTACGAATGGCAAGATGCCGACTGGATGACCACCCGCGCCACGCGCAACAGCGCCGACGCCCCCATGAGCGTCTATGAGCTACATCTTGGCTCATGGCAGCGCAAAGGGGACAATGAATGGCTCACCTATGATGACTTGATCGAGCGGCTGATTCCCTACATTTTGAAAATGGGCTTTACGCACATTGAGCTTTTGCCCATCATGGAGCATCCGTTTGATGGTTCATGGGGGTATCAGGTGGTTGGCTTTTTTGCGCCAACAAGCCGTTTCGGCACGCCTGACGACTTTATGCGCTTTGTCGATGCCTGCCATCAAGCGGGAATTGGCGTGCTGCTTGACTGGGTTCCCGCACATTTCCCAAAGGATCAGCACGGGCTGGGTGTGTTTGATGGAACCCATTTGTATGAACATGCCGACCCGCGCCAAGGGGAGCATCCCGACTGGGGGACCTACGTTTTCAACTATGATCGCAACGAAGTGCGTCAATTTTTGATCAGCAACGCGCTGTTTTGGCTCGATAAATATCATATCGACGGGCTGCGCGTTGATGCGGTCGCCTCGATGCTCTATCTCGACTTTTCACGTAAGGAAGGGCAGTGGATTCCTAACGTTCACGGCGGGCGTGAGAACATTGGCGCACAACTATTTTTGCGCCAGTTCAACGAACAGTTGCACGAACATTTCCCCGACACCGTGACCATCGCAGAGGAGTCTACCGATTGGGCGGGAACGACTAAGCCGATCAGCGAAGGCGGTTTAGGGTTTGACATGAAGTGGAACATGGGCTGGATGCACGACAGCATCCAATATATGAGCACCGACCCGATCTTTCGCCCGTATCATCACGGCACGCTGACTTTTTCGCTACTATATGCCTTCAGCGAAAAGTTTATGCTGCCGTTTAGCCATGATGAAGTGGTTCACCTCAAGAAAAGCATGCTTGACAAGATGGCTGGCGATGGCTGGCAAATGTTTGCCAACTTACGGACGCTCTATGGTTATATGTGGGCGCATCCCGGCAAAAAGCTGCTTTTTATGGGCAACGAGTTTGCACACGGGCGCGAGTGGAACGAGGCGTACAGCCTTGACTGGCACTTAGTCGAGCCAGAGTCGCTGCATGAACAGATGTCAGATTGGGTGCGTGACCTAAACGCTTTCTATCGAGCCAATGCCGCAATGTGGGCGGACGATCACTCATGGGGCGGGTTTGAATGGCTGGAGGTTCATGACGGGGCGCACAGTGTGCTAGCCTTTCAGCGCAAGAGTGACACAGATGACGAATTTGTGGTCGCTATTTTTAACTTTACGCCCGTTCCCAGAAAAAGCTACCGCTTGGGTGTTCCCGCGTCGGGGTCGTATCGTGAGCTGTTGAACAGCGACGATGCGAAATATGGCGGCAGCGGGATCACAAATGATGCGCTTTTGAAAGCCGAGGACAAGGCGTGGCGTGGGCAGCCCTGTTCGATTCAGTTGACGTTGCCGCCGTTGGGGGCCGTGTATTTGAAGCTGGAAGAAACGGTGATCCGTGAACCGTAATCGTTTAACCGATTACTGATTACCGATTACCGATTACCGATTATGAGCAATATTTATCCTTACTTATTTAAGCCTGTTTTGAAAGATTACATTTGGGGTGGTCGAAATTTGGAGACGGTTTTCGGCCGAAAACTCCCCTCCGACATCAACATCGCAGAAAGTTGGGAGATCGCCGCCCACAAAGACGGACAGTCGATTGTCAAAAACGGCGCACTGGCTGGCAAAACGCTGGCCGAAGCGCACGCCATATTGGGCCTTGACCTCATCGGCACGTGCAACCAGTGGGCGCAGGAGCGGGGCAAATTTCCGCTGCTGATTAAGCTGCTTGACGCCAATCGGGAGCTGTCGGTGCAGGTTCATCCTGACGACACCTATGCACTTGCCAACGAAGGCAACGAGCTTGGCAAATCAGAAATGTGGTACATCCTCGACGCCGCGCCCGATGCGGCGGTCATCTACGGCGTGACGGAAGGCACAACGCCCGAAAATTTCGCCCAAGCGATCACAGACGGCAACCTAGAGCCGCGTTTACACTATTTGCCTGTGAAACGGGGCGATTTTGTTGATGTGCCGGCGGGAACGCTGCACGCGATTTTGGGCGGTATTTTGGTGGCTGAAATTCAGCAAAACTCAAACACAACCTATCGTGTCTACGATTGGAATCGCATGGGCAAGGATGGCAAGCCGCGTGCGCTGCATATCGACAAGTCGCTCGACGTGATCAATTTTGAGCAGGTGGCACTGCCGCCGTGTGAGGGGCAAATTGTGTCGAGCGCCGACGGCATCACGCGCACCGAACTTTGCACCAATCGTTATTTCACCGTCGAAGAAGTCACTTTTGAAGCAGGCGCAACATTTAGCGGAACCTGTGACGGCAGCACCTTTGAAGTTTGGGGAACGGTAGACGGATCGGCCACATTGACCGCAGGAGACAATCAACTCGATCTCAACCGCATTACGTTTAGCCTGCTCCCTGCTGCGTTGGGTGAGTTTGAAGTCAAGGCAAACAACGCCACAACAATGTTGCGAGCTTATGTTTCTTTTGAGAATTCAGGAAGCACCCTCCCTTAGTCCCTCCCGAAGGGGGGGAGATCAGATTCCTCCCCTTCGGGGGAGGCTAGGTGGGGGTGCTTTTCCCCACCGTTTTAGCCGCAAACAGCCAAAGACGGTTGGGCGGAAGATGTAGGGTAAAGGTTTGTTGGGTTGGTTTTGTGAGGGTATGAAACGTGAGGATTGTGTCGTTGTGTTGAGCGCGGCAGAGGTGGAAGGGGCCGCGATCTTCGGCCGAAATCAATTCAACCACCACATCATTTACCCGTTGCTCGTCCATTGCAACCGCTTCCGGCCGAATAGTTAGCAGCACCTCACCATCAGGGAGCGTGTTTGGCCCAACAAGCAGCGTGCCAAATGCCGTGTCAACCGTCATGCCGTTTTTGACCCCTGTGAAGAAATTGACGCCGCCAAAAAAACGGGCGACCTGTGGATCGGCAGGTGCGTTGTAAAATGCTTGCGGCTTGCCAATTTGGCGAATTTTGCCGTCAAATAGTAGTACGATCCGATCGGCGATGGCAACGGCGTCGCTTTGGTCGTGGGTGATAAAGAGGGTTGTGATGTTGTATTGACGCTGGAGCGTTTGGATAAGTTGGCGCATGTCGGCGCGGAGGCTTTGATCAAGGCTAGAGAGTGGTTCGTCGAGGAGGAGGAGTTTCGGCCGAATTACCAGCGCCCGCGCCAGCGCCACCCGCTGCTGCTGCCCCCCCGATAGCTGACTGGGAAAACGTGCTGTGAACCCTTCTAGCTGCACCGCCGCCAACCCTTCCGCAACTCGCTCTTGAATAAGCGACTTGTCTAGTTTTTGCATCCGCAGCCCAAAAGCGATGTTATCCCCCACCGACATAAATGGGAACAAAGAATGCGCTTGAAACACCATCACCGCGCCCCGCTTTTCAGGCGGCACGCCCAGCACTGATGCCCCATCAAACAAAATATCGCCCTGCGACGGCTTGAGCAGACCCGCCAACATGCGCAGAATGGTCGTTTTGCCACTGCCCGAAGGCCCCAACAGCGCCACGATTTCGCCATCCGCGACATCTAAACAAACTGAATCAACCGCTGTTGTTCCAGATGTATATGATTTTGAAAGATTACGAAGTGAAATAGAGGTCATGTCAATGTGGCCAAGCCAAAAAGTAGTCAGGAGAACAATCGCATTTCATCCTTCATGCTGCTCTGAACTACTCATTTCCGCCATCGGGCGGATTGGCTGGCGTGAGGAACTGCGCGGCAACCCAGCCTTCTGTGCCGTCATCGAGCAAAATTTTCCACCACGTGAGTCCGCTGCCTTCCGCTGGCCCTTCTAGCACAAGCACCACCGCGCCTTCTTCAACCACCAACAGTTTGATGTTGTCTGTGCTTGGCCCGCCGCGCACCGATAGTCCCGCGCCGCCTGTGTTAAAAACTTCAACGTAGCCGTCTACGAAAATGTCAGAGGGGGGTGGGATGATTTCCTCTGGGGCGGGGTATGCTTCGGCCGATATTGGCTCGACTAAAGTAGGTGTGAGAACGGGGGTGGGTGTTTCGGCCGAATCAGTCGACATGGGCGTGGGGCTGGCTGGCGCGGTCAGTTGCACAACAACGGGCAGCGGAATGTCCACATCAAGCGGCTCCATTGTCAAAAATTGGTTAGTAAGCTGATAAGCAACAAACAAGCCAGCAATCGTTACAATCAAACCAACCCCAAGACCTAAGAGGGGAACCCAATCAAAGCTGTCATTGCGATTGCGACGCGGGCGCTGCTGCGGATTTTCAGGGGTCTTGTATTCAGCCATAGACGATGGAGAAAAGCGAATATTGAATATTGAATATTGAATATTGAATGAAAAGATGGTTCTTTATTTCGTCATTCAATAGCCCGCATTCTTCATTTCCTCACCCGCTGTAGTTAATAAATGTTTTGAACTTGTCGATCGGCCACGTGTTAATCACGTTGCGCGGTTTGAGCCAAGCACGTTGGGCGTTGGCGATGCCGTAGTGTAACAGATCAAAATGGTCGGTGTGATGTGCGTCGCAGTTGATAGCGATTTTGACGCCCATCGCACCCGCTCGTTTTGCATCAACATCTTTGAGATCGAGCCGCGAAGGGTGTGCGTTGATCTCCAAAATGGTGCGTGAGGAGGAAGCCGCCATGATGACCGCGCCCATGTCTAAATCCGCACCGTTTCGTTTGCCAAGCAGTCGCCCCGTTGGGTGACCGATCATGTGGACAAACTGATTATCAAGCGCCGTCATGATGCGATCCATCACCTGCGCACGCGGCTGACGCAGCCCTGTGTGCAGTGAGGCAATCACAAAATCGAGCCGAGCCAGCACGTCATCCTCAAAATCAAGCGTCCCGTCGGCGCGAATTTCCATCTCGGTGCCGTGGAAAATGTGGAAATTGTCCTTCGCCCTCAAGCTGCGCGTTCGCCGCATCAATTTCGACGCGCTGCTGCTATAATCGCTCAGGTGTTAGCCCGTTGGCGATTCCGAGACTGTAGGAATGGTCCGTAATCGCGATGTATTGCAAGCTGCGTCGGATCGCCTCCTGCGCCATTTCGAGAATCGAGAATTTGCCGTCAGACCAAGTGCTGTGCATGTGCAGATCGCTCACAATGTCGGACTGCTGAACCAGCGTGGGCAGGTTGCCCTGTTGCGCCGCCTCGACCTCGCCACGATTTTCGCGTAGCTGCGGAGCGATATAGGGCAGGTTGAGCGTCGTGTAAACGTCTTCCTCGGTGGCGCAAACAATGTCGTCGCCGCCGTCGTCTGGGGTAAATGAATATTCGTTAAGGCTTAATCCCTGCTTGCGGGCTAGCTCGCGCAGTTTGACGTTGTGCGCCTGACTGCCCGTGAAATAGCTCATCAACGTGCCCCAATATTTAATCGGCAGCACGCGCAAATCAACCTTCATGCCGGTGTCGAGAATGACGCTGCTTTTGGTGTTGCCGTGTCCTTCAATTGTTTCGACGTTGTAGCGGTTGACGAAGTGATCCATGATCGGCATCGGGTCGGTGTCGTCTGCAATGCCGACCAACAGGTCGATGTCGCCAATCGTTTCGCGGCTGCGGCGCAGGGAGCCGCCGATTTCGGCTTTGAGAACGCCGTCAAGCGTTTTGAGTTCGTTGAGGATGGTGTGGGCGAGTGGGTAGGCGATGCCGATTGGGGTGCGTTCATCGCCGCGATTGAGGAGGGCGGTGACGTTGTGGAGGATTTTTTCGGCCGATTTCTTCCCCATCTTCGGCAGCGTCTCCAGTTTCCCCTCGGCCGCTGCCTCTTTCAACTGCTCCAGCGTCACAACGCCCAACGCCTTATAAATTTGCCCCACTCGTTTAGGCCCCAACCCTTCAACCCGCAGCAGATTCACTAGGTCAGACGGCATCTCTTTAGCCAGCTTGTTAAACGCCGTTAACTCACCCGTTGTCACCAACTCGTTGATCTTGGCGGCAAGCGTCTTGCCGATTGCGGGCAACGCCGTCAGCTTTTCGCCCGCTGCTACCATTTCCTCGATCCCGCGATCAAGCCCCATGATCGTTTCGGCCCCCTTGCGATAGGCAAGCGTGCGGTGAAAATTGTCGCCCCGAATCGACATCAGGTCGGCCATTTGGATAAATAGATCAGCAATTTGGCGGTTGTTCATGCGTTCTATTTTACGAGAGAGAGAGGGGAAGGGGCAAGAAGAAAGAGGGTGGGGTACTTAGGTTCTCAGGATTTCAGGTGGTCAGGTCATACTTGTTTGATACTCTGGCACAATCAATCATTGCGTAAATCCTCCATAAATTTTATACTCTACTGATTGAAGCTGTGAGGCGCTTCATCTGTGCATAATAAATCCTTGAATTGGGATAAAAAGCAGCGCACCTGCATAATAAACCCGCGATTTTCGTCTTATACTGCGTCTCGCGCTTGATTTTCTATATACAGGTTTTATGATGCAGAATCACGAAAATTGCGCACAATATCATCCTAATCTTGGAGAATACCCTGCACACACGCAGTATATTCCTAAAAACTGCCCACAGATTTTGCGGCTTATGCAACCAAAAGGAAAACTCAAATGCAAACCAACCATCCCCCACTACTCAAGTTTGAGATTGTCGGACTTCATGGAGCCCGAAATATTATCGCCGAATTTACAGACTCAATAAAGATTCTTGTAGATGAAAACGGTACTGGCAAAACAACGGTCTTATATCTTTTGGTTAACCTTCTAAGCGGAAATCTTTCGCGGCTTTCAAAGTATTCGTTTGACTCCATTCGGTTGACATTCCCTGAATCAACCATTTTGGTTTCTAATGATGAGATAAATACTAGCTCCCAATTAGGGAAAATGCTAGAAAAGTTTCCTAGGGGTATGATTTTTGAACTTGTCGAGGATGCAATCCGAATGCCTTTTCCTCATTGGAACAGAACTCATTCTGATATTTTGGAGCATATCGGCTTAGAAATAGGTATAAGCCCTCGGCATCTATTTAATCAATTTGAAGAAAACGGAAGAGCCATACGGAGTGAGCTTCGGCATCATAAAAGTAAGATACGATTTGAGGATCCTTCTTCAGAAATTAACAAAAAACTTAAAAAAATCAGGGAGGCTTTTCCGTTCAAAATATTGTATTTCCCAACTTATCGTCTTGTTGAGGAAAACCGCTTCAATATTGGTGTTGACAAGAAACGTATGGGGCACATCAGGAATAGTGAAGTTCAGTTTGGCATGGATATTGTGAGACGTCGTCTTAATTTAATCACTGATCAGATTCGGAAGTCGTCTGTCGAATGGTATTCAAGGATCAGTGGTCAAATGCTGGGGCAGTTAATTGGAGGTCTTAGAAACGAATCAATCGACTACG
>JBMZDF010000310.1:7253-7528 GCA_049614105.1 Promineifilaceae bacterium (SeqCode) | reverse complement strand
CAGAAGCGGGCGTTCATCGCCAAATCTTGGAGCTGTGTTTCGACTGTTTTCGAGATGCGTTTGGCTGCCGTTTGGCGCTTTTTTGACAATTCGGCCGAAATCACCCCCACCCTACGCAAATAAGCATCAATCTCCACAAAAAGCTCTGCCGTGCGCTCCTCGCTGCGCTCAATCTTGTCTAACTCGGCCGCAGCGTTATCGCGATGCGCTAAAATCGCTTCGATCGAATCGCCATACTTGCGGCTTAAATTGCTGATAAGCTCAAGACGTTCCTC
>JBMZDF010000310.1:0-7243 GCA_049614105.1 Promineifilaceae bacterium (SeqCode) | reverse complement strand
TAGTTCAAATAGACCGACATTATAATCATCGACATCGCCCGCCAGCTCATTGAGTTCAGAAACCAGCCCCTGCATTCTTTCGAGCAGGCTGTCCTGTGTATCGTCTAAACGCGCCAGTTGGCCTAACGCTCGTTCGGCCGAACCCAATAAATCAATGACGGCTGGCGCATCATCATCAACGCCCAACAGCAGCGCGGACACAAGCGCCGAGCTTTTCATAAGCTGCTCTGCATTTCCCAACCGTGAGCGTTCGCCTCGCAGTTCACTCTGTTCACCTGACCGCAACCCTGCCCCATCGATTTCTTGCACCTGAAAGCTAAGTAAATCGACGCGCTGCGCCAAAATGCGCTCGTCGCGCTGTAGGTCGGCTAACTCAGCCTGTAGGACGCGCAGTTTACGTACTGCGTCCGATACCGCCGCGCGTTCAGCTTCAACATTCGCGTAGGAATCTAAGAGAGGCAGGTGAGATTTGGCACGCAGCAGTTTTAGGTGGGAACCTTGGCCGTGGATGTCGATCAGATGCTCGCCTATTTGTTGGAGCAGTTTTACGCCGACCGCGCTGCCGTTTACACGTGCAACGGTGCGCCCGTTTGTACGCACCTCGCGAACGACCATCAGTTCCTCTTCGCCCTCGCCGTCTAGCCCTTCTTTGTTGAGAATGGGGGCGAGTGCGGTTTGTATTTCGGCCGAAAGGTGAAATATCGCCTCGATCGTCGCTTTTTTCGTATTGGCACGCACCATCGACTTGTCGGCACGTCCGCCCAGAATGAGCATCATCGCATCAAGGATGATGGACTTTCCCGCGCCCGTTTCGCCCGTTAAAACATTAAAGCCCACCACAAAGGGCAGGCGCAATTCTTCGATAATTGCGAAGTTGCGAATGTAGATTTCCGCTAGCATAGTTGTTTCCCGTCAGACTACTATTCTGACTCGAAACGACTTTGGGGGCAAGATGAAGTTGCGTAGAAACGAGGGCGGTTTTAGTTAATTCGGCCGATTACAAGAAAAATCTCACCATAAAAGCGCGGCGCGAACAGATTCGATCAACAAACCTCTGAGGTTTGTTGGCGTCTGTTTTGGCATGTGCATAAAAACCTCTGAGGTTTTTGTCCATGATTAAGTGTGATCTGCCTAACGAACGCGGAAATAGGCGGTTGAGGATGCACCAAATGCGAAGACGCTCAAAATAATGAATGGGGCCGAGTTTGCAAACACAATCGCAATTGCCAGCGCCAAGAGCGCCCCTAGCCAAATAGAAAGGCTCATAACAACGGATAGGTAGCGCCCGCGATTACGCCCGCCAGCGCGAAATGCCAAGGAGCCGATTGTGCCGCCGAGAGCGGAGGAGATGAAGAAGGTGATCAGGTACGCAAAGAATGTCCCACTGCCCAAAACGAAAACAATCGCTGTTCCCATGATGGCGGAGAACGTTAAGCCAATCAAAAAAGCGATGATGTAGGTGCTGATGCTGGCTGAGTAAAGTTGATCTTCAAGTTCGCGTAAACAGGTGTTGCAGCGATACCCGACAGCCGTATATTTGGAATTGTGCTGATCGATTGGTTTGCCACATTTATTGCAGCGCAACCCGCCAACAACGTCCTCGCTATAGGCGTGTGTTGGCTCTTGCTCTGTACGAACGATGGCTTTTGGGGCAGGGGGGGCTTTTTCCACCGTACTTGTATCGGGAGTCGCAACAGGTTCGGGTGCTTCGGGAGTGAGCAACTTATCGAGCGATGCCCCGTCTAAGGCGGCAAGTGCAATAGTGTTTTGAGGATCTAGTTCAAGCACACGATTAAGAAGTTGCGCTTGCTCATCGGCCGAACGGCTTGTTTGAGCTAGCCCTAACAACCCAGGGATCGAGTCGGGGAACTCACCTAGATAGCTGCGATACAGCGCTTCGGCGGCTTGTTTTTTGCCCTGTTGAGCAATGTCTTGTGCGCTGCGGAGCAGTCTACGCTCACGTGGAGAAAGGGTTGATAAATCAAACATGATGTTTCGTACAGGTGGCGGGCGAATTGTGGTTAGTTGTTTGTTGAACCGCACACGACCTTAGCAAATTTGGTGCTTCAATTCGGCCGAATACCCCCATTGTCGGTGGATAACATATAAAGCAAATTAACTATGACGATTTCTTTACAATTCGTGGCGGCGTTTTGGGTTCAAATCCGCCCGTAAGCGCCATTAACCGCTGATAAAAATAGCTGCTGCTGTGGTCAACACGCACAAACACGCTGTCATGCTCGGCTTTGGTAATCTCGACAACGTCGCCTGATTCTAGGTTGATCGATTGCTGCCCATCAACAGTCACCGTTGCCTCATGGTCAAATTTGACCCCAATTGTGGCGGTGGCTTCGGCCGAAAGCACAATCGGCCGCTCCATGCTCAAAAAGGGGGCAACAGGCACAATCACATAGTTGCGCACCTCTGGCGGCAAAATAGGCCCACCCGCCGCCATCGCGTAGGCGGTCGATCCTGTGGCAGTTGCCGCAATCAGGGCGTCGGCCACATATGAATTCGCATGATCGCCATCTACAAACAAATCAAGACGCACGACCCGCGCTTGCGCCCCACGTCCAATCACAACCTCGTTAATTGCCAGCAGATCGCCGATCTCCTCACTGTTGCGGTAAATGTGGACGCGCAGCATGAGACGGCGCTCAAGCCGATGTTGGCCTGCTAGCACTTTTTCCAAGCGGGTTTGCCAATCATCGGGCGATGCTTCGCTCAAAAAGCCAAGGCGACCTAGATTGATGCTAAACACAGGGCGTTGATGAGGGGCTGCGGCGCGTGCGGCTCGCATAATCGACCCGTCGCCGCCAAGGGTGATGAGAAAGTCAGAGGCGGCAATTTGCTCTGAGATGAGGTCTTCATCCCAAACGGAGGCACGCCAAACTTTCTGCCCGCGCTGCACAAGCCACGCATCTACTTCATCGGCTAATGGTTTCGAGCGCTCAATTTTGGGGTGGTGGAGAATGCCAATCAAGAGGGTATGGCAACCCGCATTCGAGACGGTCAAATGCGGATTGTTAGCTGATTAGAGTCGTGCTTGCAGCCACGCGATGACGTCTGATTGCGCCATGCTGGTTTGGTCACCGTCGCCCATCGGCCGAATTTTAACCGTTTGCGCGGCAACTTCATCTTCGCCAAGAATGAGAACGTAATCGACCTTGCGTTTGTTTGCTTCGCGCATTTGGCTTTTTACGCTGCGTTTGGTACGGGCAAACGCCACAATTGCGCCTACGCCCGCTTCACGAAGCTGGAACGCCAGTACGTGCGCCGCCTGTTTCGACGTGCCGCCAAAGTGGGTAATCATCACCTTGGGGTACGCTTGGGGCGGCGGTTCTACGCCTGCATCCTTCATCCCAAGGATGATGCGTTCGATCCCGCTGCCAAAACCAACGCAAGGCACAGAGTGTCCGCCGATCTCAGGGGCCAGATTGTAGCGACCGCCACCACAGACGGCAGCTTGTGCGCCAATGCCTTGCGCCCAAACTTCAAACACCGTCTTTTCATAATAGTCCATGCCGCGCACGAGTCGGAAATTGATTGAATAGCTTTGACCGAGCGCCGTCAACAGTGACTTTACCTGCCCAAAATGTTCATCACAATCGTCACAGAGGTGATCGGCAAGGTGCGGGGCGTTTGCCAAAATCGCCTGCATACCTTTCTCTTTGCTGTCGAGAACGCGCAGCGGATTCTTGCCAAGACGTTCGATGTCGACGGGTGCAAGCTGGTCGACATAGTCGTTCAGATAGGTGCGAAGCGTCTCAATGTAGGTTGGGCGGCATTCTCGACAGCCTGTGCTGTTCATTTGGAAGGTCAGCCCTTGGTAGCCTAGTTTCTGATAGGTGGTCATGGCCAACATCATCACTTCGACATCGGTGGCGGGGTCCATCTCGCCCATGATTTCGCAGTCGAACTGGCTGTGCTGCCGGAAGCGTCCCGCTTGCGGACGCTCGCGCCGAAAAATTGGTCCAAACATGAACACTTTCACAGGCTGTGTGCGATTGGCGAAGCCGTTGTTGAGGTAGGCGCGGACGACGCCTGCCGTGAACTCTGGCCGCAGCGTTATAAAGCTGCCGTTCGATTCCTCGATAGTGTACATTTCTTTTTGGACAAAGAAATCGGCCGATGTGCCGATCCCACGCACGAACAGATCGTGCTTCTCCATAACTGGCACAGAAATTTGTTCAAAACCAAAGTTCTGGGCTGTATCAGTGGCCGTTTGTATGACATAGGACCAATATCGCCAATCTTCTGGCAATAGATCCTGCATTCCTTGAATTCGCGTAATCGCAGACATGTACTTTCCTTACGGTATTGCTGTGTTTGACACAAGCGATGCAATTATACTGAGGGATAAACAAAAAACCCCGCTATTAGCGAGGTTCCAAATCGTAATCAAATAGGTTAGAAACAGGAAGAGGGCTCGCTTATCGTATAAATAAGCGATGATGGTTGTAGCAAAGGGTTGTTTTAGCTGATTTCATCATCATATTTAAGCTAATCGTTGTTCGCAAAAATCGCGGACGCTACAGTTGGCACACTTTCTGCTGTTTTCATGGTCGCGTGTGACATCTTGCTCGAACATATCCTCGCGCATGTAGGCGAGGATGTCAAGTAGCTCATCTTCAAGTTCGTCGGTGTATTCGTAATCGAAGTGTGTGTCTTCGTATTGGAGGCGGCCGAATATCGGCCGAATACCATAATTTTCCTGCACCAATAAACAGTATGCCATCAACTGCATAATGTGAGCATTATACGCTCCACCACGCGGCGCATGCCCTGACTTAAGTTCGATGGGAACCAGCGAGCCATCGCGGAAACGCATGATGTAATCAGGCCTGCCAACCAGCCCAACATCCATTGCTGTTAACGATTCAGTTTGCTTATGCAGCACCCCTTCATCTGCATACACCAGTTCACCTTGTGACATAGATGCCTGATAACGCGATTGTTGTAGCTCATAAATAAGCCAAATAACAACGATAATAAGCGCAAGTGCAACGCTAAGAGCGATAACGCTGGTTGACATAACTGTTTTAAGCAGATTACAGAAAGTTTCGAGCAATAAACCGCAGAGGCTTGTTGTCATCTACTCTGGCTTGTGCATAAAAATCGCTGAGGTTTTCGTCAATGACCACTTGTGATCCACTTAGCCTAAAAATTAGTTGCCAAAGGCGACCAGCAATGTCAGCACAATGAGTGTTACCAATGCGGCAATAATCACAGGAATGAGTTTCTCATTGCGTGCAGCACGTTTCACAAGTTGTAAATGGTTTTGATGATAGCGTGTACCGGCCGACATTCTTGCTGTTGTGGCAGGGCGTACACCTTCAACCCGTTTTAGCCACCATTGTCGGCTACAAAACACATATTCACCAATTTCGCTTGCACGAATCATACTGGCGTTTTTCCAATCTTCGCTCATAAGTTCTATGTTAACGTCAACCGCTTTGGCCTGTCAAGAAGTTGGCGCTGCTTCCGCTTCTGCCTTGCCGCCGAATTAGGCGACTGCGACCTGTTATAACGCCGTTTTGGCTGCAAGGCACACAGTTAAGCAGTTTGTCGCTATTCGGGTAAGAGAGAAGGTAGTGATAAGAGTGCGCTTGATAGACAAAAAAAGCCGCTACCCGTTTGGGCAGCGGCTTTTTTACCTCGTTCCACTGCCGCAATGGCTCAAATTATTTTTATGTTCTGCTTGTGTGGCTTAAAATACAGCAGCATACAGTTGTAGATTGTTATGATTATGATCGATTAAGGTGGCCCTTATCCAAAAAGTGGGCCTGCTGCATAGAAATCAAATGAAACTATTCAAAGCCGCCTACTCGCACAACACACCAAATTGCAATCGCAACCCTTGATACACAAGACGCACTGTAACATACTATCAATCTAGCCATCCAGCTTGTCATCTATATTCACCCTCATGAACCATCAATTAGCCGAACTTGTACCTGATTACCAAACAAAACTGAACCTTGATCGCGAACCAATTAGCCAAACAATGCTGGCGCAACAATATGGCGATATGGCGGACGAAATGCTGACCGAGTTATTGCCGATGCTTTTGCAAGAATCTGAGCAGATTTATCAATCCTTGATCGATGCTGAAACGGAAGCGGACGCCGAAGGTGTGTGGCAAGCGGCGCATATGTTACGTGGTGCGGCGGTTAGCATTGGGGCGGTCGTTTTGGCTGATTTATGTGATGTGGTTGAGATTGTTGGCAAGGCAAATGTGCTTTCTTTGGCAGCGGAGCCTATCAAACACATTTCGGCCGAATTGGTAAGACTTTCCAGCAAACAATAATCTGATATTGTTTGTAAGCGTCCCTCGACCCTGTATACTTATCTCATTTGGGGATAGTTGGGGTCTGTTGTGCTAGACACAATAATTCCGTCGGTGTCGCGCCATCATTTTAGGCGAAACGTATGTTGCGACTTCGGTTGTTAGATCAATTTACGACAAAATGGAATAGCTCTGAAACAGTGAAGTTCCCTAGCCATAAATCGCGGGCGCTATTTGCGTATCTAGCAACGGAAAGGGTTCCTCACACGCGCATCAAATTAGCCAACTTACTGTGGGCAGACAGCAGCGACGGCAATGCGCGTAACAGCGTGCGCGTGGGTCTATATCGACTGCGGCGTTTATTCGACAAATTGCGGCCAGATTTGGGCCGCGACCTCATCAAAACAGACCGCACCCACGTCACCCTCTCCCCTGATCTATGGTGTGATGTCACCCAATTTCAAACGCTCTGGCAAACTATCCAGTACGCACCTAACGCCATTGACACACTTGAAAAAGCGGTCGCGCTTTATCAAAGCGATTTTCTGTCTGGCTTCCCCGCAGGCGTTAGCGAAAATTTTGATGAGTGGTTACAACTCACGCGCCAACAGCTCCACACCCGTGCGATTCAACTATTTGATCAGCTACTTGCACACTACCTCGCTCAAGGTCACTACGAGCAGCTAATCCCCCTAGCCCAACAGCAAATCGGTCTTGAAGCGTGGCATGAAACGGCACACTTAAACTTGATGTTTGCCCATGCACACCTCGGACAAATACCCGAAGCGCTGCGGGTTTATGAACGCTGTCGAACGACGCTAGATCACGAGCTAGGCGTTGCGCCAAGTATCGAATTAACGAGGTTGGCGGATGCCATTCGCAGCGGCACATTTGCAAATGATGGGCAATCAACCCCTCGTTTATCTAATATTCGACGGCAAGCGCAGCATAATT
>JBMZDF010000309.1:0-7544 GCA_049614105.1 Promineifilaceae bacterium (SeqCode) | reverse complement strand
TCAAGCCCCATCGAGCGCAACAGTTTTGTGACCGCAATGGCAGATGCACCTGCGCCGTTGACGACAACAGACATTTGCCCAATCGTCTTGCCCGCAATTTTTGCCGCGTTCATCAGACCCGCTAGCACAACAACGGCCGTACCGTGCTGGTCGTCGTGGAAAATTGGAATGTCGGTGCTGTTTTTGAGCTGTTCTTCGATATAGAAACAACGGGGCGAGCTAATATCTTCGAGGTTGATGCCACCGAAGGTTGGCTCTAAACGTTTTACAATGTCGATAATTTCGTCTGGGTCTTGGGTCGCAACACAGATTGGGAATGCTTCGACGCCTGCAAAAGTGTGGAACAGAATTGCTTTTCCTTCCATCACGGGCATTGCAGCCCGTCCGCCGATGTTGCCGAGGCCAAGAACTGCACTGCCGTCACTGACAACGCCGACAAGGTTGCCCTTGGACGTGATGTCATAAACCTGTTCAACCTGATCGCGAATCAGTTTGACGGGGTCCATTGCGCCCGGAACCAAATAGAATTGTTTGAGGATGAATTCGTCTTTGAGCGGGATATTGTTGTGAATCTCAAGCACACCTTGGAAACGATGGTGTAGCTCCAGTGATTCTTCAGCAAGCGACTGGTGTTTCAGATCGCTTTTGAGCGGAACGGGTAGACGGCCTTCGTAGATGAAGTCCCACGTGCGGGCGGCGATTTGTTCGGCCGAAATGCCCTCACGACGCGCCAGTCCTGCATCAATTGTTGCCTGTGCAACCGCCGCAGCCACGGCCGGCGCAACGCGATAATCAAAAATCTTCGGCGTGATGTACTCTGGCTGTAGCTCATCATCATCAATCAGATAAGCGATCGCCTCGGCCGCTGCATCCTGCGCAGACAGGTCAAAACGTTGTGCGCGAACATCCAACATGCCACGCAACGCACCGGGTATACTAGATGAAATATCCATCTGGTTCGGATAGGTTGATTGTGAGGTTGCGACGGTGGCCGCGCCTGCACGCATGGCGTCCTTGGGCAGAATGTCGAGCGGTGTTCCGAATAGAAACAGTGCGGGGTCTTTTGCCATTCGGCCGATTTGTTCCGCATCCAACCCTGATTTGCCAACAAAGTCGATAAACACATCGGCATCAGTCAGCATCGCCTTGAGATCGCCCTTGAGCGAGTCAGGGTTGCTTACCTTGCAAATCTCCCATTTCGCCCAGTTCATATCGAGCGGCCGATATTTATAGATTGCGCCGATACGGTCGCAGACAATAACATTTGGAACACCGTAATGGCTTAACAACGATGCCGTGCCGATACCCGCCGCACCAGCGCCATTGACGACAACCTTCATGTCCGACAGCTTTTTACCCGTTAGGCGACCCGTATTGATGATGCCAGCCAAGACACCGATCGCAACCCCTTCGTAATGATTATTGATGACGGGAATGTCGAGTGCGCGTTCCAAACGGCGCATCGCGGCAATGCTGCCCGGCGAGCGCATATCCTCAAGGCAAATGCCGCCAAAGGTTGGCGAGATGTTGAGCAACGTTTCGACAAGCTCATCAACCGAACTACAGCGCAGGGCAAGCGGCAACGCATCGACCCCTGCAAAACTTTTCATCACAACGGCGGTTCCTTCCAGAACGGGTAGAATCGCCTCTGGGCCTACATCACCTAAACCGAATGCAGATGTACCTGTAGACACAATTGCAACGGTGTTGCCACGACAGGTGACATCAAACGAGGCGGCTGGATTGCGTGCAATCTCTAAACAAGGCTCAGCGACACCTGGTGTGTAAACAAGGCTAAGGGCATGGTTATCGCGTACTTGAACCTTGCTACGGACTGAAATTAGTCCTTGGTGGCGGCGACGATAGGTCATCACGTTGGCTTCAAAGGGGCGTTTTGTAGGCATAAATAACTCTTGAAAAGTGGTTTCTGATGTAAACGAAAAACAAAAACGCAACAAAAGGTCATTACGTTTTAGAAGTTCGCTATTAAGGATCTACTTAGTTGGTGTGTAGCAGTTTGCGGGCTGATTGTATCCAGCAATTGTAAAGTTTTCGCAGGTGAAGAGATAGTAGTTATATGCGCCAAGCAGATAACTAAGAATTCCCACGAATAAGGCGATGCCGATCAGATAATATAGCAACCGCTTTGGCGCAATTGTCAGCGCTTCCGCCTGCGTGATCGAGATGATGAGATACCCTGTGTACGGCAGCACGATAAAAATAATACATGCACTTAGCACAAAGATAAGTTCATCAATCCCAGACCAGCTATTTTTTAGGTTGCCGAAAAGCGACAGAACAATCCAAAACGTCGGTGCTGCTAAAGCAAACAGCCCCGCAGGTTTGATCGGGCGCTCTCCAGACGGCAGGGACAAGATGCCGAGCAAAACGGCTATGCTGACCGCCCAAATAGAGAGCAGGTGATCAAAAAAGATAGTGTTATAGACGCCAAGGGTAAAGGCGATATTGTGAACACCGAGCGCCAGCCCGATGGTGGTCAGCAAAAATGTCTTTTGGGTACGGCTGAGAAGCATCATCGGTTACGACCAAGACGCTCGTGACTAGAAACCCAATCGGCCGAACTGATAGCCGCTGCAAGAGACAGATCGCCTGCCAAAACCAGCGCACTCACAATCTCAGCGAACTTGTGGACTCTTCCAGGCCCATAGCAGTCCATTAACTCTAAACATTCGCGCTGTGTGGCTAAACTTGTCCCACCGCCATAGGTCGCAACAATTAACGAGGGTAGCGTCACGGACATGTACAAATCGCCGTTTGGTAAAATCTCGGCAAAGGTTAGCCCTGATGAACATTCAGCCACGTTGGCGGCGTCCTGCCCTGTGGCGATAAAGACGGCGGCTAGCCCGTTAGCGGCGTGCAGTCCGTTGTTGTTTGCACCAGACATTAACGCGCCAATGTTGGCAACGCCGTAGTGCGCGATGAGACGCTCTGGGGTTGTGTGCAATTGCTCCGTGACGATCTCTCTTGGAATCTCAATTTCGGCCGTAACGCGCTTCCCGCGCGTGCGCAGCGTGTTAATCTGGGACGCTTTTTTATCGGTCGCGAAGTTTGATTCGAGATAGAAATTTTTAATTTCGGCCGAAGGATAATGCGACAGAATCCACTCGCAGGCAGCAAATGTCGCCTTGCTGACCATATTTTGCCCCGCCGCGTCGCCCGTTGTGAAGTTGAAACGCAAGTAGGCAAACTTGTTGGCGTGAAAACAGTCGATATATTGAAGCTGGGCAATGCTAGAGGTCGCTTCGGCCGCCGCACGGATCGGCAAAATTTGGTGATCGATCCAGCGGATAAAATCGCGAGCGTCACGTGCATTTGCAAAAACAAAAACGGGCGCACGCTGCATCACATCATCGCTGATCGTCACAAGCGCTCCGCCCGCTGCGTTCAGCGCCTTGATGCCGCGACTGTAGGAAGCGACAAGCGTTCCTTCACTGGTAGCCAGCGGGATCAGGAACTCACCTTCGGCATGTTCGCCCTTGACTTGGAGCGGGCCAACGATGCCGATGGGAACTTGTGCCGTTCCAATAAAGTGTTCGATATTGCCGCGCACCGTTTGCGGATCGATGCTGTGATTGCTGACGCGCTTGAGCGAACTGTTGGTAAATTTCTCAACATAGCGGCGACGTGCTGCAATAATCTCATCGTTGTAATCGTCTTGGTCATTGCGCGGAATGCGATCTTGGTCTACCTCGGTTGAGATAACATCATCGGTGACTTTGATGTTGAGCGGGCCAAAGGGATCGCTCAGCACCTCGATGTTTAGCTGAACGGTTTGCCCAGCTTGGATCTCTTGAGGAACGTGGACCGTTAACACTTGGCGTAGTGGAAACGGTAGGGGCGTTTCGGCCGAAATTTGGCTTGCTAGGTGGCTCTCGCTGCTTGACTCAACCGTGATCTGGTCAAGCGGCACGGCCGCCCCATTGATCTCTAAATGTGCCAAACCATGCACCATCGCATCAGCCAAACGATTTTTTAGCGCAAACTGTAGCCCATTAGCTGTGTGTCGCAGACTGTTGCGCGTATAAAGCTGTTTCAGAATTGCGTCGGGAATAACCATCATACCGAAAAAATTTCCTTTCCTGAATAGTAAGACGTTCTCAAAACAATAACCATCCAGCGCCTGCTGCTATCACCAGCGTGCTAGCGGCGAGAATTGGATGATTTAACGCTTGAGATCGCCGAATCTGCTGCTCAAATGAACGATCGCGACATATTTGCCAAGTCTAATCTGATTGATTATCCGTTATACTTAACCCTTGAACGCCTGTATAGTTTCCTTAATCAGGCAAAATTCTAATAAATAATCATTGGCAACGAACGCTGATTGTTCACAGGGATTAATATTACAGTGTATTTAAGAGGATGCTACACTAATTTGCGAGGTCTTGCGTTTTGTCATCACAGAGCCACCAGTTTGTAACTAGATAGATCTGTTTGTTGCCTACAATAGAATATACAATGGTAGGGATACAAAAAGAACTTGAATTGCAGATAGTCATTGACGAAAACATCAGAGGTTTTTATGCACAGACCCGCGTAGACAACAACAACAAACTGCTGATGTTTATTGATCGAAACCTGTGCTTTAATTCGCCAGACGCCCCAACGGGGTGTCTCTACAGGTTAACATCTCTGGAGACGTCGCCGCTGGTGCGCCTCTGTGAGAAAAGCTGGATGATTTTTCATCAATAATTAATTGTGATCTACCTAGTTGCACAAGCCACATTTGTGATGTAAATGATCAAACATTTCTTTTTCACGCTTTGTTTTCGATCAAAATCGTGATCTTTCGATATAATTTTGAATGTAGCCGTGAAGTAGTACCTCAGTACTAAATATTCGTAGCAAACTTGTTTGAGTAGATTGTCACCTACTTAAACAGAGTATTCATCTATTGAGTGCTCACACAGGTATCAGGAAACTAAATGAGGTTTCCAATAAGGTTGCAAGAATTGTGGCCTTAAGAACGCAGAATGCTAAAGCAAGAGTAGCTGCTGTTACACAGGAAACAGCATGGGTAGTGTAGGGTTGATTTTTCAACCTGCGTCATCAACGAAACGTCTTTAGTTGTACCAACAATTGAATATATTCTAAGTCTTTACTGGCTTAGAGAACCTCCTAAACAAGTAGTTACCATCGCATTTAATGATCGGGTGTGGTGTATGTGTCTAAATAGACATGTGTGAAACGGGTATTGGGTTGAGGAACTTGAACTTTCCGTTTAGCTATTTGCAACGATGTTGTGTTCGTACCGTCTGTCAATGACATATGTGCTTGCAGACGACATGAATACTCATAGGGATACCCGTTTGACATGCAGGCGTTATCGCATGTTGCTGGGTTGATCTATTTGATTCGTCAGGTATCGCCCATGATTGGGTGAGGAATGTAGGTGTTAGTCATCTACAGGTGTTTTGATCTGTGATGGTAATTCGGCCGAAGTTGTGGTCTAGGTAAACGCGGGCGTGTTTATCTAGGCTGATGTCAACGGACAGTTCCTAAAACCAAACAGCGCTGAGCACCCAAGCCAGAGAAAAGGCGGGTCTGAGGTTTGTTTGTGAAAATTAAGGGTTGCCTAAAACAAACATCAAGATGAAATCAATGTGCTTGCCTCAAGTAACTGATTTCGCCCTGATTTTGGTTCGGGAATGAAGATTAATTAACTTGCAGAGCGTTATACAGTGTCCACACTGATAAAGCACTGCACCTTATGATTAATTTTGGACCTTAACCTTGCTTGCATCTCATTGAGAATGCACAAGCACCCTTAATTAAAACTTTAGGTAGAGTTCAGGAGAAAACATGTCTAATTTTATACGCAAGCTTGCTGGTGTGCTTATTTTTATAGGTGTCATCGTGGCTTCGTTTGTTGTAACTGGGGGATCAACAGCGGAGAGTTTTTCGCTGTATGAGTTAACTGAAAATGATAAACGCTTCACGCTGTGGGATGAGGCACTTCAGTCGGCACAACTGACTGGGATGTTGAAGTCAGGCTATGGGTTTACCGTACTTGCACCGACTGATGCAGCTATCAAGGCGATGGATCAACAACTTTGGCAGATGATGCTGAAAGATCGTGAGCTAATGCGCCAGTTTGTTTTTTATCATATTGTGAACGGTCAACTGACTGTGACCAATATCAGTCTTTTAAATTCGATACCGACAACGCTTGGTAGCCCTATTAGCGTGAATAAGCGCAATGGGCAGTTCTATTTGAATGGGTTAACGAAAATCACCATTCCAAACGTACAGGCGGCAAATGGCATTTTACACGGCGTGGATCGTGTTTTGTCCCCGAGCGAAATAGCAATTGTCCCAACAGTTCAGCCGACGTCACCTGCAAGTGTCAAAAAGGCATCTATTTTTGAGCAGATGGCGCAAGACGGCCGATTTACCGTGTTTACGGGTCATATACGCACCGTCGGGATGGAAAATTTACTTGATACAAAAGGGCCTTTCACATTGTTTGTGCCAACGGACGCAGCGTTTGCTCAACTGCCAGTTGAGTTAAGACAGCGCATGTCGACGAATCATGCCATGATGCGCCAGATGCTTCTTTATCATATGATGCCAGGGCAGCAGATGATTACGCAGTTACGCACATCTCCAGCCCCGCTCGGAACCTTGCTAGACAAAGATGCGACGATTTCATTTCGGCCGCAGCAATCGTCAGCCAACAACGGTGGCGCAACTGGATTGATTCTAAATGATGCGGCGCGTGTTATTGATGGGGATTATGTTGCCTCAAACGGCGTGCTGCACGTTGTTGACGCCGTTTTGATTCCACCCGTGAAAGATTTTGACGGCCCGCAATCGGCACCAGGTACAGCAAATCAGCTTTACAGCACGTTTGACGTTTTGATTAATGATGCGCGTTTCGGCCGATTTGTCGAAGACGTTCAACTCGCTGGGCTAGAAAGCATGCTCGCTTGGCACGGTCCGTTCACCGTGTTTGCACCCACTGATGCAGCTTATGCAACGCTGCCGAGTAAAACGATTGAACGGATGGAAGAAAACTATCGCAATTTCCAACACTTTGCGATGTATCACATCGTCAAAGGACATATCGATTTAACGACATTGCAAAACTCTGGTCAACTTGCGACGATGTTGGGCGAAAACCTAACGCTGACGCATGCAAATGGCGTCACGACAATTGATGGTCGCGCCAGAGTCATTTTACAAGAGATTCAAACATCGAATGGGATTATTTATGCAGTCGACGCAGTATTAATTCCATCGAATCTGCGATAGAGGCTCTCTTAATATGGGAAGAGAGATTCTATCGAGCTAAACCAAAAAGTTTAGCAAACTGGGGGGCCGAGCCAGCTACCAGTTCACACGTCCTAAAGATAGCTCACCGTTGTCCACCGGTGAGCTATCATGCTTTCTACTGCCCGCGTTTGAAAAAGACCTTACTCCCATTCTATCTCACCTAAAATAGTGATCCTGTTGGAACAAGAGCAAGACGCAGGGCAATTGCATTCTAAATTTTCTGACTCGCTCCTACGCTCCGCGTGGGA
>JBMZDF010000308.1:5198-7553 GCA_049614105.1 Promineifilaceae bacterium (SeqCode) | reverse complement strand
TGTAACGAATCTTGATAGATTGCAAAGTGTCTGAGGGGTCGAGGCATTTGCAAACGTGCTATTCGGCCGAAAGATGAGACCTCAATGCAAACGCACGAATTGATCAAGCTATAGCAGTTGCGATTTGAAAAGCCAGATTAGGATGAGATAACGCACGGTCTTGCCGGCTGTGGTGACGGAGAAAAATAGCCACCAAGGCATTTTGGCTAGCCCTGCCAAAATGCCGCCAATGTCAAAAATGGGGTTGGGGATAGCGGCAAGCACAAACAGCGTGAGCCATCCTGAGCGCCCGTTGATCAGACGGGCGAGCCGTTTGAACCATGATTTGGCGCTTAACTCGCTTTCAACCGCCTGTTTGCTGCCAAACTTGTAGCCGAATAGGTCAAAATTCCAGTTGGTGTGGGTGCTGTAGCCAAATATATAGCTGAGCATTTCACCCAGCGCCGAACCGATTCCTGCGGCAAGACTTGCAGGCCAAACGCTTAGTGTTGCCCCGATGCCCAGAATGGCAATGATGCTGGGTGCGGGTGCGCCAACGGTTGCATTGCCCAAAACGCTGATGACAAAGATGCCTGGATAGCCAAAGCGGCCGAGTCCTTTCACTTGATGCTGATAGCGAATCAGAATGACCGCAATGGCGATTGCCAAGCCGATTGAGAGCCATTGAATGAAGGTAGGACGCCACTTTTTTAGCGATTGCCAAATGTCTTGGAGCGGTGTTTCGGCCGAATTGTGAGTGTCCATGTTCAAACCCCTGCCATCGTCCTATGAGGCGAAATTATGTCAACATATTGGTTGAACGCACCTGCGTCAACAAATAGCCTAGTTCTGCGAAGGCGGCGAGGTTGATCGCCACAGCCCCCGTGAAGATGCCGCCCCATTCAAGCGGAATGCCAATTAGCAACACAGCGGCTGAGAGCGCCAAATTGATTGACATGCCGACATTGACGGGGCCTGTGCGCTGATTGCTAATCAAAAAGCCACGAATCGACATGATAACCAGCGTGATTGCAGGGAACAGGATGGACAGACGCAGCCCGTTGCGGGCAAGCCTGCCGATGTCTGTCGGAACCTTTAACAGGGTGTCGAAGTAAAAGTCTTGCAGCGGTGTGTACACAAACAAAGCCATGCTGATCAGAACGGCCGCGGCGAGTAGGGTGATAAAACGGCGGATGACGACACGATTTTCGGCCGAATTGTTACGCGCAATAATCACCTCTGGCGTTGCCAGCGCAGGCGCACGCGCCAACAATAACACTTGGAACAAAACGGGCCAAGCGGCCAAAGAAAGTTTTGGCTCCGCAAGTCGCGCCAGCGTGAACACGGCCAGCGGCTGAACCAACAGCATGAGCACGGCGGTGCTTGCCAGCGGCAGATGAAACCAGAACAGCTCGATGTAGGTTAGATCGGCTGGATTCCCATTGGGCAACAGCTCTTTTTCAAAAAGCGGACGCACCGCCCACGTTGCATAAATTGCTTCGCAGACAACCCCGATTTGCAACGTCCACGCCCCGACAACTGCGCCTGAAACGTCGGTTAATGTTGCGAGGGAAACGGCTGTGAGAATCGACACGGCCAGACGCACCCCAGTGCCGACAGCAACCGCTTGTGTGCGGTCAAATTTGATCAGAACACCCTGCAAGAAGCGCCGCCAGCCAATTGCCGCGCTCCACAAAATATTGATGCGCAGCCCGATGCGGACATATTCGGCGATGTCGGGAGGTGTTCCCATGAGGCGAATCACCACAAGATCGAACAGCGGCGTGTAGCCGACCAGCAGCGTCAAAATGGTTAGCCCGATCAGCAAATGGATGTTGAAGCGACGTACCAGTGCATAGGTCGCATAATCTTTTACTTTGGCGGTTGAGGTGGAGAGAATGTTGATGATCGGACTTTCGATCAGGACAGAAACGCCGACCATAATGCCTTGTGCCGCCAGCATAATCGCAGGTTGGGGTAGTCGGCTAATGACGGTTGAAACAAGCGGCCCTTCGGCCGTCAGCAAAATCCAACTGCCAAAAAGCGGCAGCCAGAACCTAAATAAGTCGCGTAGGCGCATGGGATGTGTGGGATTAGGAGCTAGAAGGTTAAAGTTCCCAATGCAGGTTGTCGATGAGTCGGGTGTTGCCGAAATAAACGGCGAGGGAGACGATCGCGCCTGTGTCGATCATGTTAAGTTCGTGCAGGGTGATCGGGTCGGCGATGCTGACATAATCGAGACGAGCCAGCGGTTCGGCCGAAATAAGACGCTGCATCACGTCGCGAATCACGGCGGCGTCCCGTTCCCCCTGTTCAAGCAGCGCAGATGTGGCGTTGAGAACGGTAAACAAAAGCGTTGCCTTTTCACGTTGCGCC
>JBMZDF010000308.1:0-5188 GCA_049614105.1 Promineifilaceae bacterium (SeqCode) | reverse complement strand
GCGAACTCATTGCCAGCCCGTCCGCCATACGAACGGTAGGCATGACGATTAGGTCTGTGTTGATATTCAGATCGGTGACAAGGCGCTTGAGCACAACCGTTTGCTGGACATCTTTTTGACCAAAGTAGGCGCGGGTTGGTTGGATAATGTTGAATAGTTTTGTGACGACCGTGGTGACCCCTTTGAAATGTGTGGGGCGTGATGCGCCTTCGAGCATTTGGGAGACATCGTTGACGATCACGTCCGTTTGGAAGCCAGCGGGGTACATGATGGCTGGGGTGGGGGTAAAGACGAGATCGACATTTTCGGCCGAAAGTGCCGCCAAATCTCCTTCCATGTCGCGAGGATAGGTGCTTAAATCCTCGCCCGCTGCAAATTGCGTTGGGTTGACGAAGATGGTGACCACAACCCGATCGTTTTCTTCGCGTGCGCGTTTGACCAGTGAAAGGTGGCCCGCGTGTAAATAGCCCATCGTTGGCACAAGCCCCCATGAGAGGCTGGGATCGGCCCAACGGGCGCGACGAATGGCGTATATGTCTTCTGTGACAAGCATAGTTTGGAAGGGTACTTGGAAGCGTGGTTTGTGAGAAGTCGCGTGCAGGCTCAAACTATGCTCTGCTAACACTTTTTGAAAAAAGCGCATGCTGGCTCAGAACAAAAAAGGCCGATAGTCAGGTGACTATCGGCCGAAAAAAGTTAGACAACGTGCGTTGTTATCACGCTCACTCGCGTTTCATGGGGATCGGGTTCATTTGTGCTTTCTCAGGTGCAGATGCGCTGATACGCAACCCACCCTCAACCACAAGATCCTCATAGCCACGTGCAATCACAACAAGGCCATACGCTTGCCCTTTTGGCAACTGTTTAGGGAATGTAAAGTTACCACTACGATCTGTTTTAGCTGAGGTGAATGCCATGTTGCGGTTTTGATGGCGTACAAAGTCCATCACCCGCACATTTGGCTTGAGTGCAATTGCCAATGCGCCATGCAGACCGCGCTTTGTGCGTGCGTCTACAATTTGCCCAGTGATAGCGGTGTCAGAGTCCGTTTCGGCACGCCCGACAACCACTTTGCCCTCGGCCACAATCTCGTTGCGAACGGTGATCGCTAGATGATATTCACCGTTTGGAATGCTGCGATTGTTAGACAAGGTTAGTACTTGACGGCCTTTTGAGCTGTGCTCCCACTTGCCTTTTTGGTCAAGAATCTTTTTGCCGTTGTGCGCCCAAACCTGACCCCATGCTGTGCCTTTGCGCATCCCTTGGAATTGGAATGAGGCATAGATATTTTTGATGCCCGGTGGCAACATCTCGGCTGGATTAATCGGCCGAGCATCCCGCGTCACTTTAGTGCTAAACACCAAATTTGAAAGATGGATGTTGCGATTTTTGTGAGAGCGGGATGTTGTCTTGCGTGGTGCTGGCGAACTGGGAGCACTTGACGAACGGCTAGAACTCCTTTTGACTGGCGTCGTAGACACTTTGCCGCGTGAACCAGCGCCCGTGACCCTAACGCCTGCCTGACGGAGCAATGGTTTGGCGAGATTAATCGGCCGCAACCCATTGATAAACCCGCCGATAGCCATAGGCGAATCGCGGTGGTCGATACGACCGTCGCGGTTTGTGTCAACCACAGGACGTGCATCAACGGGGCTGATGTTATCACCTGCGGCCGCTTGCGTTGGAATCCCAACGAGATGCCCATGTTCATCAATCGCTGTCCCGCCGCTGTTGCCGCCCGCGATTGTGGCGTCCGTTTTGATCCATGCGCGGCCTTTAACGCGGTCAGAACGCGAAAAACCAGCGACAGCACCACTGGTAAAGGTAACCGTTTCACCGCCAATCCCTGGGTATCCAAAGATCGAGAGAATTTCAGCGAGTTCTAGTTTGTCAGAATCACCAACGCTGAGATGTGGCAATTTTAGACCGCGAACCTTTTTACCCTGAATGTCGCTGACAATTTTGATGACAGCGAGATCAAGTTCAGGTGACTGCACAACAATTTCTGCCAAATAGGTCAGCGCAGGTGGTTCGTCGGAGCGTTCCGTGATGGCGATGCCGAGCGTGCTGGCGTTAGGAGCCGACATGCCCATTGCGCGTGGGTTGGCAACGTGACAGTTGGTAAGAATGATGCCGCGTGGATCGACAATTGTGCCGCTGCCTGTCCATGCAGATGACATCCCGCCCATGAGTCCCCTCTTGAGCGCAACGATCTGCACGACCGAGCTTAGCGTATTCCGAATAATTTCTTGGGAAGCGTGTTCAGACATAGTTCTTGGAGTGTAGCGTGTCGAGTCAGCAAAAAACTGACCCGCCACTAACCACTAAATCTTTACCAATTATCGAGAAGCCCTTTGAGGCTAGCGGCGCGTGGGTTGACGGGATTCGGCCGACTGCGTTTTCGGCCGATGACCGACATAATTTCTTGCAACGTTTCGTTTGCTTTGTTTTCAGAGAGGCCCGTTTTCTGGGCAAGCTCCGACGCCATGCCGTTGTTAGCAAAGTGCGTGCCGAGTGACCCACTATCATTGCCCATGCTGTCAAGCAGGTCATCAAGGTCAAGTCCGTTTGGCTCGGCCTGACGCGGTTGGAACCCGCCACCGCCGCCACGTGGGGCTGATTGCGATTGACCTTGGAACATTTTGCTCATGAAATAAGCAACCGCCATCTGTGCAATTGCGACAGGAATACCCGTTTTGTCTGCAATCATCTGGGCAATCGGATTGACGCCACCTTGTGCTCCGCCACCCATGATTGCACCGATCATATCGGCGATGCCATTTTGGTGTGTTTGCCCTTGCGTAGCATTTTGCCCAATGACCGCGCCGATTAGGTCTGCGATGTCAATGCCGCCACTTGAGGGAGCGGGTGAGGGTGCTGCGTTTCCACCGCCTAGAATGCCGCCGAGCATTTCCGCAAGGGGGTCTTGCTGGCTGCTAGGCCGCTGTTGTGCGCCACCATTTGCGGCTGCGCCCATAATTGCTTTTAACAATTCTTCCATGTTTTCTTTGTCCTTTAGTCGATAGCTCTTGCTTGAACAGTTATCAATGCGAATCTAATTTGACTCAATTTGAAGCGTATGTGCAAACGATTGTATAAAAAGTGTTCACACGTATTGATGCAGTATTGTACGCCAGCGCCTATGTGCAACGCGTTGACGTGTAAAAGTTAGTCCCGACTGCGTAATAGTTTGAGAACTTCGATGATTTTGGCTTGGGGCAGACCCGTGGCTCGTTTGAGATAGTCTAGGCTGCGCCAGTTGGTATCCATCTTGGGACGCGAATATTTGTTGTTGTGATAATAATTTTGGAGGACTTCGGCCGATTTGGGAGTGATGTCCATTTCTTCAGCAAACGCATTTGACTGTTCGCGCACGGTAGGTTGACCTGTCATAAGATTGAGCATGTCATCCACACCCACCTCATCTGGCTCATCATCATCAATCCCATGCAACCATTTGCGTTTTTCAGCTTCTGTTAAAGGTCTCCCAAATTTCCCAACAAGTTTTCGCAGTTCATCCTTCATGTCATCGTTAAAAAAATCTTCTTCCATGATGCCTCACATTTCGCCCAGTTAAACCAGTTTAATTGTCACGGTTTAAGCTACTGGCAAGTAGCCTGTTGCTGTTAGTTAATCCAAACCCTATTGTAATGAATTTAGCCGTGTTTGTAACTGTTGAATTATAACTGCGCGTTTGATTCCCGATTCGAGATCGATGATAGCTTGCCAGAGTAAGGCGTTGATGTGTGTTGGAATGTTGACTTTTCGGCCGAAATGGACAACCTCACCGCAAATCGCATCAATCTCTGTCGGTGCGCCGCGCGTCACATCTTGCAGCATGGATGAACGATTTGTGCTGGTTGCCATTGCAATGTGGACTATCTCTTTAGACACGCTTTGATAGGTAGGCGTCACATTTAGTGCATTTGCCACCGCCTCAACCTCCTCTGCGGCGGCGACCATCATGCGACGCAGCACGGGGTCAGTTGCCAAACGCCCGTTCGGGACGTTGTACAGTGCCGTAAGCGGATTGATGCCCGCATTGAGCGCCACTTTGCTCCACAGAAGCGCGTCGGCATTGGCAACAACATTGATTGAACGCATTGACGCTTGTAACAACGCTGCAAACTGTTTGGCAATTGCTGGGAAGGTTGGCGGGATGGCGAGGTGCGTGACGCCCTCGCCAGCATGACGCACGCGCCCAGGTTGTTGGATGGTTGCGCCAAGGGTGGTGATGCCGAGCGTGCAGCGATTTCGGCCGAATGCCTCCGCAAGATGTTCGAGATTGCCCAAGCCATTTTGCAGCGTGATCACAATGCCGTCGACCGCAAGCACCGCGTTGACTCGCTCGACCGCCTCAATTGTCTGATAACTTTTAGTGAGCACAAGCGCCACGTCAACAGGTGCAACCGCCGCTGGGTTTTGTGTGGCCGTTATAAAATGCGTTAATTGCCGGCCATCCAGCTCGTCAACAAGCAACCCCTGTTTGTTGATTGTGTCGATCTGCGCTTGCCACGTGCCGATTAACACGACGCTTGCAAATCGATGGAGCCTCGCGGCGAAGAGGCAGGCCATTGCGCCTGTGCCGATGATGCCGATTCTCATGATTGAATTTCGGCCGAATCGACCAACGTAACAAACCGATCGAAGGCAACATCTTTAATCGGGTAGATGTGCTCTTGGGCTGGAAACGTGCGATTTTCAACATCGTCAATATACGATGTAAGCGCATCAGTGATTATTGTGCTCAGATTGGCATACCGTTTCACAAAACGTGGCGCATCAGAGTCAATAATTCCCAGCATATCATGATAGACCAGCACCTGCCCATCACAGCCCGATCCCGCACCAATCCCAATGGTTGGAATGGTGAGCGCCTCGCTAATTTTGGTCGCAACGCGATCGGGAACCATTTCTAGCACGATTGCAATACAGCCTGCCTCTTGGAGTGCCAAAGCATCCTGATAAATAGCGTAAGCGCCGTTGCTTGAGCGTCCCTGAATGCGATAACCGCTGAGCTGCGTGACCGTTTGCGGCGTAAAACCGATATGCCCCATCACGGGAATGCCTGCGCGTGTGATGGCCCGCACCGTATCCGCCATCTCTTTTCCACCCTCAAGCTTGACCGCCTGTGCGCGTCCTTCCTGAAAAAGACGCCCCGCATTGCGAATTGCGTCTTCTTTTGAAA
>JBMZDF010000307.1:0-7557 GCA_049614105.1 Promineifilaceae bacterium (SeqCode) | reverse complement strand
CCAGTTGCTCCGCAATCGTCCGCGAAAAGCCCATTTTGACCCCTGCATCAATCCATGCTTCCATAAACAAGAAAACGTAGGCGGGGCCGCTGCCGCTCATGGCGGTTGCCATGTCAAGATATTTTTCTTCGTCAACAAACGCCTCAGACCCCAGCGCGGCAAAAATCGCCTGCGCCTGTGCCTTCTGTACGTCAGTCACCGCCTCCGTTTTTGTCCAGACAACCATGCCCTGCCCAATCATCGCGGGTGTATTTGGCATTGAACGCACAACGGGCGCATGTTGCAGGCTTGTCACCATCGTTTCAATCGTCACGCCCGCCATCACGGACACAACGAGCGCTCCGTCTTGCATCGCGGGCTGGAGCGTCGGCGCAACCTTTGGATAAATTTGCGGTTTGACACACAGGACAACAACATCCGCGTCTGTCACAGCAACCATATTGTCCGTTGTGACGTTGACGCCATAGCGATCGTGAATCGTTGCCAATCGTGCCTCAAATATATCTGAGGCGACGACCTGTTCGGCCGAAACCATCCCCTGCGCCAACAACCCTTTCAACACAGCCTCAGCCATATTTCCCGCACCAACAAACGCAACCTTTTTATTCTCAAATAAACTCATGTGTACCTCTTTTGCTCAACGTCAACATGCTTTGATGATGTGTTTCCACCGTTCGCCGCTACGCACTCGCCGCCACAACCCGCCACCGCGCCAGAAATTCGCCCGTCATAATCGCGGTTGCGCCCCATATTTTGTGCCCAAACACGTGATAAAAGGGAACTTCCATTGTCAGCTTCTTTTCTTTGTTGTAGGTCCAGATTTCACGTTTAACCGTTTCGGGGTTGAGCAGAAGCGATAAGGGGGCTTCGATTAAGGTTTCAACTTCGTCTGGGTTGGGCTGAAAATTCGGCCGAATTGCACACCAGCCCACAAACGGATGTACTTCAAAATCGCTCGGCGGAATATACATCTGCGTCAACGCGCCAATCACTTCGATCTGCTCTGCCGTGACGCCAACCTCTTCATACGTTTCGCGCAATGCCGTTTCAAGCCACTGCTCCCCTTGCTCGACCTTTCCGCCAGGGAACGAAATCTGTCCCGAATGGTCTTTCAAACTAGAAGGGCGCTTTGTGTAAGCCACGTGCGGTTCCCCTTCGTATGGATAAATCAACAGCATGACCGCCCCAACACGCACAGGGCCGGGCAAATCAGCGGGGCGCGTTCGTCGCCCCTTGCGAATTGACATATTCATTTTATTCTGAGCCGCCTCAGTATCAAAATTGGGAAGCGTGAGCGCACGATGGAGTTTGGCGGGCATGGTTGCGGTGGATAGATTGATCATGGATGACTGATTATCCACGGCGCATAAGAATTGCACAATCCAAAATCTTAGTTGATTGCGACCTCCCCGACGCTATGCTACCCTGCGGTCAAACATGGTGACCGTCACATCCCCACAGCCTACCCTATTGAGCCTCTCAAGGGACATTGTTGTCACTGGTTTATATTTATGAGTACCCAATTAATCCAGCTCCACGCCCTAACAAAATCTTTTGATGAAGGTGGCAAAACGCGCACCGTTCTCGATTCACTTGACAACCATTTTGAGCGTGGCGAATTTACCGTTTTGCTCGGCAGCAGCGGCAGCGGCAAAAGCACCCTGCTCAATCTGATTAGCGGCATCGAAGTGCCAACCAGCGGCGATGTGGTGATTGACGGCGTCAACATCACGCAGCTTAGCGACCGTGAACGCACGCTTTATCGGCGCGACAACATCGGTTTTGTTTTCCAGTTTTTCAACCTGATCCCGACGCTGACCGTTTTGGAAAATATCACGCTGCCGATGGAGTTGGCTGGCAAGCGGCAAAAAGAGGTTGCGGAAATCGGCCGAAATCTACTCACCCAAGTCGGCCTTGGCGACCGCACCGACAGCTTCCCTGACAAACTCAGCGGCGGCGAACAGCAGCGCGTCGCCATCGCCCGCGCCCTTGCCCACGACCCAATGCTCGTCCTTGCCGACGAGCCCACGGGCAATTTAGACGAGGCCACAGGCGAAATCGTTCTCGATCTCCTGCTCGACCTCACCCGCAAACAGGGCAAAACCCTCCTCATGGCAACCCACAGTCCAGAGGTCATCCCCTTCTCCGATCGCGTTTTCCGCGTTCACAACAGCAAACTCGTCGAAACCGAGGGGAAATGAGGAAATTTGAATAATGAATGACGAATAAAGAACAAGAGCCAACACCGCTTCGTTCTTCATTTTCCATTCTCTATCCTCCATTCTCCATTTCTTCCTCCCTCTTTCCCCATGTCTTCCACCTCCAACCTCCCGCTCTACCGCACCGCCTATCGCCGCATGCAGCGACGCCCTTTTCAGTATGTTTTGTTTATTGTTGGCATCGCCATCGGCGTCGCCATGATGGTTGCGATCGATTTGGCAAACGGCTCTGCGAGTCGTGCCTTTGCGCTTTCTACCGAAGCGGTTGCAGGAAAAACAACCCATCAAATCGTCGGCGGGCCAACAGGGGTCGATGAGGCCGTTTACCAGCGGTTGCGCACAGAATTAGGCTATCGACTGTCTGCGCCGATTGTGCAGGGAACGGTTGTCGCCGATCCGTTGGGTGAGCAAACATTTACCTTGATTGGTGTGGATGCGTTTGCCGAAGCGCCGTTTCGCAACTACTTGGGCGGAGACAATGCCGCGAGTGGGCAAGGCTTATTGCGCTTTATTTCAGAGCGGAATGGGGTGTTGATTTCGGCCGAAAACGCCCAATCAGCCAACCTTAAACTCGACCAAACATTTGCCCTCAACACAGGCGGCATTGAGTACGATGTCAACCTCGTTGGCACAATCACCCCCGCCGACGATCTCGCCCGTCGCGGTTTGCAAGGGCTGATTTTTACCGACATCGCCTCAGCGCAGGAAATGCTCGGCATGGTTGGCCGACTCTCGCGTATCGATCTCATCATCAACGACAACAGTGACCTCGTTGCGATCAAATCGATCCTGCCGCCTGATGTCAAAATCGAATCGGCCGCTGCCAGCAGCAACGCGATCCAGCAAATGACCGCCGCCTTTGAGCTAAATTTGTCGGCGCTGAGCTTGCTCGCTCTCGTTGTCGGCATGTTTCTGATCTACAACACGGTCACTTTTAGCGTTGTCCAACGTCGGCCAATCTTTGGCATTTTGCGCTGTTTGGGCGTCACGGGCGGGCAATTGGCGGCACTTATCTTGGGTGAGGCGTTTGTTCTTGGCCTCGTGGGGTCGCTTATCGGCATCGCTCTCGGCATCGTTCTGGGGCAAGGCATGGTCGGTCTTGTCACACAAACAATCAACGACCTTTACTTTTCAGTCAATGTGCGCTCCGTTTCGATTCCGCCGATGAGCCTTGTGCGCGGCATTGTGATCGGCATCTTGGCCGCCGTCATCGCCTCCGTTCCGCCTGCGCTCGAAGCGATGCGAACCACGCCGACCAGCACGCTGCGCCGCTCCACGCTTGAAAGCAAAACGCTCAAACTGCTGCCCTACATGGTTGGCGGCTGGGTCGTGCTAGGCTCGCTTGGCGCGTTTATGCTTTGGGTCGGTGACAATCTGATTTTGTCGTTTGGTGGATTATTCTTAATTTTGTTTGCCTTCGCGCTGATCACGCCCCCTGTCACCGTTTGGCTCATGCGCGTGTTGACACCTGTTGGCGATCGATTGGCGGGTGCTATCGGCCGAATGGCCCCTCGCGACATCGTGCGTTCGCTCAGCCGCACCAGCATCGCCATCGCCGCGCTCATGACTGCCGTCAGCGTCATCATCGGCGTTTCGATCATGATCGGCTCTTTCCGCCGCACCGTTGTGCAGTGGCTTGACCAAACGCTACAGGCGGACGTCTACATCTCTCCCGGAGCTGGTGCCAACAGTCGTGTTTCAGGCGCTCTCATCCCAGAGGTGCTTGAGGCTGCTAAACAGTGGGATGGTGTTTCAGGCTTTGCGACGGCGCGAAATACAGACGCTTTCGCGCCCACGCTTGATACAACAGTCAGTATGATTGCGGTGAGCGGGGATGTGTCGAAGGGAAATCGGCCGATTCTCTACCCAGAAAACGCCGATTCGATCGCCCTCTGGCAGCAGCTTGAAAACCAAGAAGGCATCATCATCTCTGAGCCGTTCATGCGTCGTCATAATCTGTCGCTGCCACCAGAGCCGATTGCGCTCACAACGGCTAACGGCATTGTCAATTTCCCCGTTCTCGCCGTCCTCTTTGATTACACCAGCGATCAAGGCATCATATGGATTGACGATGACCAATACATCGAACATTGGAACGACCCTGCTATTTCCACGATTGCGCTGTTCACATCGGCCGATGCCGACACAGATGCCATCGTAACTGAAATGAAGACGGCTTTTAACGATGTTCAGCAAGTCAGCATACGGTCTAACAAGGCGCTGCGCGATCAGTCGCTTATCATCTTCGACCGCACCTTTGCCATCACCGCCGCCTTGCGCCTCTTGGCAACCGTTGTCGCCTTTATCGGCGTTCTCAGCGCGTTGATGAGCCTCCAACTCGAACGCGCCCGCGAACTCGGCACGCTCCGCGCAACGGGCATGACCCGCCGCCAACTGTGGCAACTCACGCTGCTCGAAACAGGTCTCATGGGCAGCGTCGCAGGGCTAATCGCGATGCCAACAGGGTACATTCTCGCTTGGATTCTGATCTACGTCATCAATCTGCGCTCATTCGGCTGGACGCTTCAGCTCTACCTCCAACCCGGCTACTTCCTAAACGCCTTCGCCGTCGCCATCATCGCCGCCCTCCTCGCAGGCATCGCCCCCTCCATACGCCTCAACAACATGCCGATCGCCTCCGCCCTCCGCTCCGATTAACTCATAAACAAGCACCCTCCCCTAGCCCCTCCCGAAGGGAAATCAGATCCCTCCCCCTTCGGAGGAGGTTAGGTGGGGGTTCTTCTGCGTAAGCCGAATCGATAGATTTTCATAGTACTGTACTCCTAATCAGTAAGCAGATTACCTAAAGAACGATGCCTTAAATCATGTCGCGAGACAAAAGAGGAGGTCTTTTTTGTCTATGAATTGTTCTTGCTCTAGGTGGTTTGCCTAAATTCGTGCCATGGCTGATTTCAAGCCCATAGGCTCACACATCGTCATATAAGGAGATATAGAGTGATGAAAAGGTCCATCTCGATGTTGCTTGCCGTATCAAGTTTCTTGCTGTTTTTTGTAAACGCTGCCTATGCAGCCCCCGATCCACTAGAGTTCGTTGGTTCACTACCGCTCAGAGCAGGAGAGGGTGAAATCCAAGGTGATTATCTCTACTTGTTACGAGTAGGGGGGTTAACAATCGCCAACGTCTCAAATCCATCTTCTCCAAACATCGTAGGCTCAGTTGATTTCCCAACAAAAACCGACAGCTTTGGCCTAGGAACAGGTGATATCGCTGTTGATGGAAACTTGCTGACTGCGGTAGGCAGGGATGGCATTGTCATAATTGATATCAACAATAAGGCACAGCCAGAGATTGTTGGCGTACATGCTGCCAAAACCCGGTTTACTCGAACCCTAGAGCTAGATTATCCAATTGTATATTTCGATGCGTTTTTCCCTCTTGACGTAGAGGGCATGTCTGGGCGTTACGGGCTCCAAGCGGTTGATATTTCCGATCCAGCTAACACTCAATTTCTGAGCGGTTTTCCATCCCCTGTCAATCCTCCTGCTTGTAACTCCCGAGGGTGTTCTCCTCAATTTTTTCCATACACAGCCAATTTGATTGAATTAGATCAAGGTTTTCTGCGTGTGTACCTTCAAGGTCGGGCCACTGGTCACCTGTTACAGGTTGACATTAGCAACCCAAATGCTATCGAATCAATTGAGTCAGAGAAAATAGACTTTTATGCGTGGCAGGTGCATTTTGACAACGACATTATCTACGCAACAACTGGGTCACGTACTGTGTTCTCACTTCATACTGATCCCGTTTTGAGCTGGTTTGACACGTCTCCTGCAAATAATGGGGCGATGCTTGGAAGATATACGGACTGCACACTCGTGGATGAATTGGCTTGTCCTTCAGGGCGAGACTACTTTAGTATATTGTATGACTTAGAGGTCATTGATGGTATCGCTTATACGGTCACGCCCAACGAGCTACGGATCTATGATGTCTCAAATGACGTGTCAGAAGCGCCCATTACAAACGTCGATGACCCTCGAATTTTGGGCCAATACCCAGAATATATTGGGCGGCACATTGTGCGAGACAGTGAGTATCTATATATTCTGGGTGATGATGTCAAAATCGTGCGTTATGCCACAGATGATACAGAACCGCCAACCAACGATTTATCGTTTGAGGTCTCGCAAGGGGCATCCCGATCAACATTACCGCCAAGTGGGGCGCATGTGTCATTTGATGTGATGACGGCCAACACCAGCCCAGCTTCGCAGTGGATGTATCCGATTCAGGTGACGCGCTATTCGGCCGATACCGTCGGCGAAATCGCGCCAAACTCACAATCATGGACCAACAACTGCTGGTGGTGGCTCCCCAAACTGTGGCGCACAGGTACCTGGACCTGCAACTATTCAACGGTCGCGCCTAGCAATAGTTTAGGGAACAGCTTCTCAAGCACCGTGTTGGTTGAAGCTTCGGCCGAAAATGGAGACACCTTCAATCCATCCAAAACAACCAACATCCTCTACGCCGAAGGCCCAGGCGTCGGCAACGTTGCCTACTGGCAAGCCAATCCCGACCTGATTTATAGCGGCCTCGCGCAATACGTTGATGGAGACGGTAACGGCTCGCTTGAAACCTATGGCTATCTGATTGGTGACACCAACTTTAATGGGCGTTGCGACCAATATGAAGTTTGGTGGACCTCACAATGTGTGGCTGTTTCGGCCGATACAGCCAGCCAATTTATCTGGGAATCAGACGCAACGGACAACCGCTACACGTTAACCCGCGAACTCATGGCCGCATGGCTCAACATTCGCAGCAACAACGACTATCTTTGCGCCCAAGCGGACACCGCAATCAATCTGTCGCTCATCTGGCTGCATCAAAACGCACCAGACGGCAATCCATATCTTGGCGGAGCGCCCGTGACAGGTGCAGCATGGGATGAGTTTAGCTGGAATGCTGACTGGTTGAATTGGTACAGTGAAACGGGTGGGCAAAATTGTGCGCTGGATATTGATACAGGGAGTCGTAATTTGGGTCGCAGTTCGGCCGAATTTGAGCCACCCACCCCTGCAAGTCAAGCGTTCTCGCTGGCAACATTGGCCGAGGTCGATCGCGCCCTTTCTCAAGACGTAGCCCTCCGCGACACGGTCAACAATCTGTACACAGAAACGATGGCGCTGATTCTGCAAAAAGGGACAGTGCCAGCCGATTATCTCAGCCGCCTAGAAAGCGCTTTTAACAATGTGGTTGGGGCAGTTGACGCATCTGCTGCGGCCGAATTACAAGAGATTTGGACAGACCTTAACCCATCACAATACGCCAATCAATCTGCGCGTAGTTCGTGGGACAGAGCAAACATCGCGG
>JBMZDF010000306.1:0-7610 GCA_049614105.1 Promineifilaceae bacterium (SeqCode) | reverse complement strand
TGGTCGATCCGCGCATTCGCGTCGGTGGGCAAGACGATCAGGCGTTGGTTGACAGCAACGATGAGAGCTGGCGTGCATGGCGACCTTCACTGCCGCAATGGGGGTTGCTCTGGCAAGACACACCGCGCCAACTGCGTCAGGCGTGGCGACAAAGTGGCGATCTGCTGCGGAGTCTGCTTGCCTATCGGACGGCAACGGTTGGCCTGTTGATTATTTTGGGCTTAGGTGTGACCGCCGTTTATACGGTCGTGGCGCTGCCCTATGGGGAGGCGATTGCGTTGTGGCGTGGCGAGGGCAGTGCCTATGCGCGTAACCCACGCAATGCGCTGCCGATTTGGACGAACTGGCTGCGACGGGAGCCGCTGCCGCCTAGTTTGGCGTTGAGCAGCACGGGGGCGGGGGTGGTGCGCGAGGTGTTGCCGATTGATGAGACGATTACGGAGGTTCGCATGACTTTCCCAATTCCGTATCGTTATGTTGATTTTCCGCAGGACTTGGTGCTTGACTTTTCGGCCGAATTCACCGAAAAACCACCCCATGTTATCGTTAGCTGGATTGATGCGGATGGCGAATCGGCCGAAATCACCACCCTAACCCCTCGCCAATCCCAAGCGTACTTCGTCTCACAAGACGAACGCCTCATGCGGCGGCTCGACAGCGAATTTCCCCACGTCGCCCTGTTCAGCGATCCCGCCAGCGGCGCACTGCGCCAAGGCGACTACGCCCTCGAAGTCAGCGCCTTTCTATTTGAAACGGACAGCAACCTCGAAGCCGATTTAACCTTGATGGGCAAAGTTCACGGCTGGGCAGGCACGGACGCAGTGCGCCGCGACCTGATGGTAGCCGTCCAGTGGGGAACGGTCATTGCGCTGGCGTTTGGCCTTGTGGCGGTCGTCACCACCTCGCTTTTTTCGATGGTGCTCGGCGCGGTCGCGGCATGGTACGGCGGCACGGTTGACCGCATCATCCAATTTTTGACCGAAACAAACCTCATCCTGCCGTTCTTCCCAATCAGCTTGATGGTGTTCACGCTCTACTCCAAAAGTATTTGGGCAATTTTGGGCGTCACCATTCTGCTCAACATCTTCAACGACAGCGTGAAACTATACCGCGCCACGTTCCTGCAAGTTAAACAAGCCCCCTACGTCGTCGGCGCAATCGCTTATGGTGCAAGCAACCGCCGCATCGTGACCCAATACCTGCTGCCCCGCATCAGTTCCCTGCTCATCCCCAAACTGGTTATCCTTGTGCCAAGTTTTGTTTTTCTGGAAGCGACGCTCGCATTTTTGGGGCTAAGCGATCCAACGTTGCCAACTTGGGGTAAACTGGTCGTCACCGCCCTCTCCGAAGGCGTCTACGGCAGTTCAGGCCACATCGTTTGGATTCCGTTTGGGCTTCTATTTTTAACAGGATTCGCCTTTGCAATGGTCGGCTTTGCCCTTGAACGCATTGTTGATCCAAAGTTGCGTTAACTATTCCGATCCCTCCCCCCTCGGGGGAGGCTAGGTGGGGGTGCTGCTGGAAAGTGTAAGTGTTGGTGAGTTAACAGGAAGCACCCTCCCTTAATCCCTCCCGAAGGGAGGGAGATCAGAACCCTCGCCCTTTGGAGGAGGCTAGGTGGGGTGCTGCTAGAAAATGTAAATGCTGATGTTGATGAGTTCAACGAATAACGGGTAACGAATAACAACCATGCTGCCTCAAACTTTCTATCGAAAATTAGCCGAAATTTGCCCAGGGCGGCGCTGTTTAACACGGGACGTTGACTTGCTGCCTTACGAATCAGATGCGCTGACCGCTTTTCGCGCCAAGCCTGCCGCAGTCGTTCTGCCCGAATCTGAGGATGAGGTCGTGCGGATTGTGAAGCTGTGTCATGCGGCGTCCGTGCCGTTTGTGGCGCGGGGCAGTGGCACAAGCTTATCAGGTGGCTCGATGCCGATTAAGGATGGCGTCGTGATTGCGCTGAATCGGCTCAACAAAATTAAGCGTATCGATCCTGAACAGCGCACCGCCGTTGTGCAGCCGGGGGTCATCAATCTCAAAATCTCCCATGCGGTCAAACAATACGGCCTGTATTATGCGCCCGACCCGTCCAGCCAGTCGATTTGCACGATTGGCGGCAACGTCGCGTTCAACTCTGGCGGGGCGCACTGTCTCAAATATGGCATGACGAGCAACCACGTGCTGGCGCTCAAAGTGGTGCTGCCCGATGGTGAAGTAGTCGAATTTGGGTCTGAAAGCGCAGAAGGGATGGGTGTTGGCCCTGATTTGATCGGCCTGTTTATCGGCTCCGAAGGACTGTTTGGCGTGGCGCTCGAAATCACGGTGCGCCTGCTGCCGATACCAGAGCAATATCGCACCGTACTTGCTGCGTATGATTCGCTCGAAAAGGCGGGCAACGCGGTTGCGGCGGTCGTTGCGTCAGGTCTGTTGCCCGGCGCAATTGAGATTATGGATAGGTTGGCGCTCAAAGCGGCCGAAACGGCGGTCAATGCAGGGTATCCCGCAGGCGCGGCGGCGCTTCTGATTGTTGAGCTGGAAGGGGAAAGTCAGCAGGTTGATCAGGAGTTCGAGCAGCTCATTGAGGTAGTTCAGGGGTCGGGGGCTTATGAGGTGCAGGTGGCGGCCGATGAGGCGCAGCGCGGCAAAATTTGGAAGGGGCGCAAGGGGGCGTTTTCGTCTGTCGGCCGATTAAGCCCCGATTATGTGGTGCAAGATGGCGTCGTGCCGCGTTCCCAACTGGGCAAGGCGCTGGCCGAAATTGATCGGCTGAGCGCACAGTACGGTTTGGGCGTTGCCAACGTATTCCATGCTGGCGATGGTAATCTGCACCCGCTGATTATGTACGACGGACGCGAAAGCGGGGCGCTGGAACATGCTGAGGCGCTGGCGGGCGAAATCCTTGCGATGTGTATCAAACTTGGCGGCACGATTACAGGCGAACATGGCGTTGGATTAGAAAAACGAGATTATATGCCGCTGTTGTTTAGCAAAACGGATTTAGATGTAATGGACGCCATTCGACACGCGATCGACCCGCAGCGGCTGGCGAACCGTGGCAAAAAGCTGCCGATTGGGGAAGCGCCCGCGCTGAAAATGCACGGGATGCACCCTTTGGAAAAAGCGGGGATTATTTCGCGTGAGTAACACAATGCACAGTGCAGAAGAGATTGCGGATTTTGTGAAGCAGGGTGCTCAACGGGCGGTTCCTGTGGGTGGGCGGACGAAGTGGGTGGATGGTGTTTCGGCCGAAATCACACCCCTCAACATGCGCCAGCTAACAGGTATCGTCGAGTACGAACCAGACGAGTACACCATCACCGCCAAGGCTGGCACGCCGCTCAAAACAGTGGTCGCCGCGTTGGCAGAGCACGGTCAATATATGCCCTTTGATCCTCTACTCGTTGCGGCAGGTGCAACCATCGGTGGAACAGTTGCCGCCAATGCCTCTGGCTCAGGCCGTTTTCGTTACGGCGGCGTGCGCGACTTTATGCTCGGCGTGCGCTTTGTTGATGGCGTAGGCAACCTTGTGCGCGGCGGTGGCAAAGTGGTCAAGAACGCCTCTGGCTTCGATCTGCCTAAATTTATGGTCGGCTCGCTGGGCCGCTACGGCATCTTGACTGAAGTGACGATCAAGGTATTTCCTAAACCTGCCCACTATCGCACGCTCGAACTGAGCTTTGCAACCCTCCGCACGGCGCTGAACGGCACGTTTTCACTTGCCAATCAACCTTTTGAGATGGACGCGCTCGATCTGCGCCCAACCCCCACGCCATCAAATCCGTCAAATGCAACGATGTGGATTCGCCTCGGCGGGTTGCCAACCAGCCTGCCCAATCGAATCAAGCGCCTGTCCGCATGGCTAGCCGCAAACACAGCGCTGCAAACGATCCAAACGCTTGACGCAGACGACGCACACTGGGCGGCAATCAACCAGATCGCATGGGCCAAAGACGCCCCCAACCTGATCAAGATACCCGTACCGCCTAAGAAGCTACTGGCGCTAAATGCGTGCAAAGAAATCAAAAGAGCGCATTACTACGCCGCAGGTAATGTGGCACTGGTCACGGTTGAAACGCAGGCACTTGCTGCATTTGCCGCCGCTTTGACAGCCTTAAAATTAAGCGGGCATCTACTGCGCGGCACGGCATCGCATCCCCATTTGGGACATCGGCCTTGGCTGCCGCTTGCCAAACGTGTCAAACAGGCGTTGGACCCAAATCATCAGTTTCTTGACATCTAAGGTTAATGCGATGAATAATTTTTCAGACGCCCCAGCGGGGCGTCTCTACAAGGTGTTATCTCTGGCGTGTCTCCGTTTGGAAAACAAGACGATTCAAATCTTTATCTCTTTATATGCGACATTCAATCAACCCTAACGAATATGGCCCGCGTGGGCAAGCGATGGCGGATGCGGTTCAATCTTGTGTACACTGCGGATTTTGTCTGGCGGCTTGCCCGACCTATGAGGTGTTGGGTGAGGAGATGGATTCGCCGCGCGGCCGAATCTACCTGATGAAAAACGTGCTGGAAGGCAATCTTGCGGCAGAGGAAGCACAGCCCTACGTCGATCGCTGTTTGGGCTGTATGGGCTGCGTGCCAGCCTGCCCGTCGGGGGTGCAGTACGGTGATTTGCTGACGAGCTATCGGGCGATGCAGGAGGCTGAGCGTTCGCGCCCGTTTGTTGACGCCGTGACGCGCCGCATGATTGTTGAAACGCTGCCCTATCCCAGCCGTTTCCGAGCGGCCGCCCGCATGGGCAAAATTGGAAAAGCGGTTCAAAGCGTACTGCCCGAACAGGTTGGTGCAATGCTGGGATTGTTGCCCGACACGTTGCCTGCGCCCGTGATTTTGCCCGACGTTGTGCTGGCTCAGGGCGAACGGCGTGCGCGGGTTGCGCTGCTGTCAGGTTGTGTGCAAACGGTGCTGGCTCCCCAAATCAATCAGGCGACAATTGACGTTTTAGCAGCAAACGGTGTTGAGGTTGTGATTCCTAAAGGGCAAGGGTGCTGTGGCTCGATTTTGAGCCATATTGGCGAAGCCGATCGGGCGTTGGCGCTGGCTCGTCATAACTTGCAGACTTTTCCTGACGATGTGGATGCGATTATCACCAACGCGGCTGGCTGTGGGTCGGGGATGCATGAGTATGGGCTATTGTTTCGTGGTCAGCCTGAGGAAGCGGCGGCGGTGGCGTTTGCGAAGAAGGTGCAGGATGTGACGGCCTTTTTGGATGGGCTTGGAATTCGGCCGATACCAACCACGCAACCAGCCCGCCGCGTCGCCTATCACGACGCCTGCCACCTCGCGCACGCACAAGGCGTGACCAGCCCACCGCGTAACCTGCTAACGCAAATCCCAAACTTGACGCTGTTAGAACTCAATGATGGGGGCCTGTGCTGCGGGTCGGCTGGAACCTATAACTTGGAGCAGCCAGAGATCGCAGCGCAGTTGGGTCAGAAGAAAGCGCAGGCGATTGTGGAGACATCGGCCGATTGTGTCGTCATGGGCAACATCGGCTGCTTCACTCAAATCGAAACACACCTCGCCAAACTCAACAAACCAATCCCCGTTATGCACACAATTGAACTGCTGGCGCAAGCGTACAAGGGTGGGTAGGTCAGTGTTTTAACTTTGACTCAATATCATATAGCCCGTAAGCTCTGCACTGCTCCCATTTGTTCTCTTCATGCAGTCGTTTTATATAAAAGTAGCTGATTAGGGTGCACGTTCCTCAATCACTGTAGGTATAGTCGCCAAATTTAGATTGTTGCCTTCTGGCTCTTTGTATAGTTGTGGATCAGCTAAATTTGTCTGCACGCTAAGATAGTTACCACTATCTGAATCGTAATCAAGTATCATAAGATAATAATATCCAGATATTGTATTATCAATTGTAAAGGACTCAGCTTTACAAGCTGATTGCCCTGAATCATGATTGACTGGTTCTAGTAGAACTAGCTGATTTATATTGTAGGGATGATAGACAGCTACTAAATCCACTCCACCGTTTCCTTCGTCATCCTCACAATTTTCGATTGTAATTTGAAACTGTTTTTCATTTCCTACTCGAAGGTATCCGCCTATACCTTGTAGCCCATCCTCATGTTTCTCTCCATATATGTGGGTCTCGTATCCATCATCTACACCTGGATATTTATTAGCGTCAACTCTATTTATGTAATGGGATGGAAACTCATAGGCGACGAAATTATTTTCAATTAAAGTGATTTCTGACTCATTTGATTGCGCTGCATTAGACATTTGATATAAAAAGGGATAATTTTCGCCCGATTCTGGTTTTAAACTGGTTCGTATATGAATTTTGTTGCCACTATAGACTAATTTACCACTTTCATCTACTTGTTTTGGAGTAGTATCAAAATCTACAATCAAGACATAATAAGATCCGGCCCCGACACTATCTACCGTGTAGACCTCATCATCAGACGCTATACAATTTTGATCTAATGGCAAGAATGCACCATCTTTCTTTTGTAATGGAAGACGCTGATTTGGGTGGTAGGGATGATATACTGCAATTAAATCAATTTTCTTGTTCCCATCATTATCTGCACAGTTTGTAACTGTAATCGTAAAATCTTCTTCATCTGTAATTTGTAGATATCCACCTATTGCATGTATGTTTTTCTCTTGCTCTGCTCCAAACAAGCGAACAGCCCACCCTTGTCCATTTAATGGCTGTTCAGTCAGCGTGAGTTGGTTTGTATAATTTATAGGAAGGGAGTAAGCAACAAATTCGTCTGGTTGGTTTTCAATAGAGATTGGGGCGGGAAGGTTTGCTTCCAACCATGGGTTAGGATCAAGTGTCCACTGTTGAAAGCTGTTTTCTCTCACCCCTTCTTCAAGGTAGACTTGATTTGCTACGTTTGCGTGTAATGGCAGACGTGATTGCTGATTTTCAAATCTTAAAGTTCCATTTGCTTCTGATATCAAAGAGATTTTCCAATTGGAAAAGTTTGAACTACCGTATGATAAGTCGTTTTTTACTCTCAGAAACACAGTAGAATCAGTTCCTCGTGGGTATGTTGAAGCATCCCCTATCAGCATCATTCCCATATCTTGATTGATGATCTGATAGTAATCAGGATAGGAAGAATTCTCTTCAAAGCACCATCGTTGTAAAGTGCTTCCTGCTCCTATTGAAGTTTCTGCATCCCATGCAGCGTCGTTCTTTTTAGTTCCTTGTAAGAATGCTCCATCATTACCATGTTTAATACGAAAACATTTACCTTGAAGATGCTGCTTAATAGAATCAACTATAATTGTAGGAGGAGTTGTAGGAGGTTGAAAAATAGTTGTGTCTATATATGTGACAAAAGTAGCCATTGCCCCTAGTATCCCCATGGCTACGACTGTGGCTTGAATAACTTTTGAGAAGCGACCTGTATAATGTGCCCACCAAGCCAGTATTGTTATAAAGATTAGTAGAATAGCAATTAATATTCGTATAGTATTTTCATCATTTAATTGTGCAGGCAGGTTGAGTAATTGTGAGATTAACAAGATTGTACCCATTGAAAGTATAAAGTCTAGAATGAATTTGAGCCAACAGGGTATTACCTATTTGTTTGCAACCGTAGGGTGGATCCTAT
>JBMZDF010000305.1:0-7612 GCA_049614105.1 Promineifilaceae bacterium (SeqCode) | reverse complement strand
GCTTGGAAGGAAGGCAAGACAGGTTACCCAATTGTTGATGCGGCAATGCGCCAGTTGAACCAAACAGGCTGGATGCACAACCGCGCCCGCATGATCGTCGCCTCTTTTTTGACCAAAGATTTACTGATTAACTGGCAGTGGGGCGAACGCTGGTTCATGCAGCAGCTTCTCGACGGCGACCACGCCGCCAACAATGGTGGCTGGCAGTGGGCGGCGGGAACAGGTACCGACGCAGCCCCTTATTTCCGCATCTTCAACCCAACCTCGCAGGGCAAAAAGTTTGACCCCGACGGCGATTATGTGCGCAGATGGGTTCCTGAGTTAAGCGCCGTCCCCACCAAAGTCATCCATGAGCCTTGGAAACTGGGGCCAATGGAGCAAAAAATCTACGGCTGCGTGCTTGGCGCAGATTATCCTGAGCGAATCGTTGACCACAAATGGGCGCGGACGGAGACGCTGGCGGCGTATAAACTTGCTCGTGAGACGCCAGACGCCAATGGTTGAAACCATTGGCTAGCATTCCGAAGCACGCTTAAGCGTGCTTTGTACTTCAGCGTGGCGCTTCAGCGTCACATCACACACTCACCCCCACCACATACCCCGACGACCACGCCCACTGGAAATTAAACCCGCCAATTCGGCCGTCAACGTCGCAAATCTCGCCCGCAAAATAAAGATTGGGACACAGGCGCGACTCCATCGTTGTCAGATTCAGCTCTGACAACGGCACGCCGCCTGCCGTCACTTCTGCATAGTTGTAGCCACGATTGCCGCTGATTGGCAGCGGGTAGCGCGTGGCGAGTTCGACCAGTTGTTTGCGCTGCTTGCGCGTCATTTGCACGCCATCAATGCCCGTTTGTGCCAGCAACATTCGCGCCATGCGTTCGGGCAGGTATTGGCGCAGCAGCGTGATCGGCTGCTTTTTACCGAGGCCGAGCAACGCTTGTTCAAAGGTTGTGGGGGTGTGTTGGGGGATGAGGTTTAGGGTGAGGGTTGTTTTGGCATCGGCCGATAACGCCGCCAAATAATAACGGCTCATATCCAGCACGGACGGCCCCGACAGGCCAAAATGCGTCAGCAGCGTTGAATTACTGAACATCTGTAGCCGCTTGCCGCTTCCTGACCACAATTCCAGCGTTGTTGGCAGCGTGATCCCGCTTAACTGGCACAAAAAATGTTTTTTCGGCAAAGTCAAAGGAACCAACGCGGGAAAGATGCGTTCCGTTAAACGATGCCCCAACCCCTGTGCGATGCGATACCCATGTCCATCAGACCCGCTTTTGGGAATGCTGCGCCCGCCCGTTGCCAACACAACTTTATCAGCATGGATCGCCCCCCACGCGCCACGCACCACAAATCGATCGCCCATCTTTTCGACTGTCTCAACCCGCTGCGGGTGACGAATTTCGACCTGTGCCGCACGCGCCGCTTTGAGCAACGCATGGAGGACTGTTTTTGAGCTATCGGTGGTTGGAAACAGTTTACCCGTTTCCTCACGTTTGAGCGTGACGCCCTGTTCCTTGAAAAAACGTTTGGTCTGCGACACATCAAAACGCCGCAGCACCTTCTTGATCGCGTTGCGCGAGCTGCCCGCAAAGGCGCTGGCATCGACCTGATGATGGGTCACATTACAGCGACCACCGCCCGCCACCAAAATTTTCGCGCCCAGCTTTTTCGCACCGTCCAGCAACACAATGCGCCGCTGCGGATTGCTGCGTCCAGCCCAAATGCCAGCCATCAAACCCGCTGCGCCTGCGCCTATGATTACAATATCAACTGATTGCATCTTACTTTGCCGCTCGTTCCAAGTTTAGCGCGAGTAGATTTTCGAGAATCTGTTCATTTGTCAAATTATGCGGCCAGCCATAAGCATCCAGCACGGCCTCATCAAGCTCAGTATGGATGTCATCAAGCTGTTGTGCCTGCGCAATGGTGAAGTCTGACTTGACGGTCGCTTTCCAACCATCACGGAATTCGAGCGTATGCAACACATTCGCCTCTTTTGAACAACGAAAATGTTCCAGCGCGTTGTACATATTGGTCAACGTGCGCCGCTTGAGATCGCGTTTGCTCAGATAAACGCCAACATCCTTAGCGGGAGGATGCAACCACGCCTGCCGAAACGTCACCAATTCCCGTGCAGCCTCTGCAATTGCCATAACCCGCTTATCTTCTTGTTCACTCGGCTCGCGCCCTGGCGACCATGGAAATGGGAAAGTTCGAAATGTCCTTGAAGAATTGTATCGAGGATCATTTCCAACCCCCATGCGATTACCTAGCCGAAGAGACCAAACTTCATGCGGATACGAGTGTAACATTCCGAAAAAGTAATCATCTTCACGAGCAATGATATGCAAAGTATGATCAGGAACCGTATCAACTGAAACCCAGTCGAATATTCGATGTTTTGCAACTTCAGGTGTAGCAATATATCTCGACAACTCAACCAGAGCTTCCCGTAACCCAGGTCGAGATTCACCATGTATCCACCATCTCTCTCTCATCTTTTTACGTCGATTAGTAGCCCGCACGGGTTGAACATATTTCAAAACATGCTGATATGGAAGCTCGTATCGTTTTGCTTCTTCCAAAGAAGCACCAACACCATAATCAATAATCCAACTCTGGCGATTTCGTCTAACAATGTCAATTCCTCCAACCCTAGGTTTTACAACATTGTGATTAGGCTCATGTGAAGGATTGCTACTTCTAAGCATATTTTGGGCATCTAAAAATGAAATGTCAAATGCACCTGCCTTCATCATTCCTAAAAATGCTAAGTCCTGATTCTCTCGTAGAGTTAGTGCGTTTGTAACGTCAACAGATGAAGTTAGGTCTGCATTTATTGAAGCAACACCTACACCATTTAAGCGTTTAGAACTTTCTGCGCCATTATCAAATGCAACAATTGAAACACGTATAGAAGCACCATCTAACATCCATTCCTTATCGTCCCATGCAACAAAAATATCGTTTGATTGCTTCACCCTCCGAAGCACTTCATTATTTGTGCCATAACGAATAGAATTTGTTGAGATCAAACCAACACGATTCACACAAGCCATTTGCAGTTGTTGGTAGGCTTTATAAAACCAGTAAACTACTAAATCAGATTGTCCAGATAATCTATCATTATAGATTGTTCTCAGATCCTCAACGTAATTATGATCTAATTCTGCCCGCATTTTCTTGTCGCCAAGGAACGGTGGGTTGCCAATAATGACATCGGCCGAAGGCCAATCAGGTTCAACAGGGTTGCCATCAGTATCGTAGGCTAGAATCGCATCTTTGCGCTCGATTTGATTGAGCGGTTGCAAAATCGGCTCCTGAAAATCAGCATATCCATTCTCATGACGCCATTGAAGATAACCGATCCAAATTGTGATTTGTGCTAACTCATGTGCATAAGGGTTAATCTCGATGCCGTAAAGTTGTGCAGGGCTGACTGACAACGGAGGCGGTTCCAGTTCATGACGTTCTGCATGAACAAGTACAGCTTTTTGTAAATCAAGCAGTCGTCGTAGCGCAACATACAGAAAATTACCACTGCCACATGCTGGGTCAAGCACCTTAACTTCAGAAAGGCGTGTGGCGAAGTTGTGCAGTTGCGACGTTGCAAGATCGCGGTTGCCCCTGCGCAAAGCACGATCCGCCTTACGACGCACAGCATCCCATTCACGCTCCAACGGCTGCATCAACACAGGCTCCACAATTAACAGGATGTCGCTTTTACTTGTGTAATGTGCGCCTAACTGCGCCCGCTTTGCTGGATCGATAATCCGCTCAAATAATGTTCCAAAGATGACAGGATCAACCCCGCTCCAATCTTGCCGCGCTGCGTCTAATAACGCCACATTGATCCCGCCTGGCAACGTTGGCACATACGCATCTTCAAACAAATTACCATCAAAGTAGGGCAACTCGAAAAACGCATAATTCCCCCCATCGCGCATGGTGCTAAATAACTGGCGCAGGCTACGCTCCAACGCTGCGGGGCTTTTATGCTGATGCGCCATAATTTGCCGAAACAGTTGATTCGGCAGTAAATCCATATCCTCAGCAAAAAGACAAAAGAGAATACGAACAATAAAGTGGGCAAGCTGTTCAGGTGTTGTGCCAACGTCATCAAGCTTAGAGAATGCCTTTAACTCATCCGCCATATTGACAAACGTTCTCGCATTTGCCTCTGTAACGATCGCTTGCGTTCGTTTGGGCTTAAAAAACGCCTCAATCTCATCAGGGTGTGCAAAGCATAATTCAAGCTTACGCTGATTATCAGGATGCATGAGATTGTCAAGCGTTATTTCATGTTTCTCGCTCACTGTGTTGGTGTAATTCGTATGAATGATGATGCGTTGTGTGTCGCTGACAATTAACAGTGGCGGGTTGCCCAACGCTTCGCGATAACGCAACACCTGTTGATAAGCTTTGCCGAGATCTGCATGTGCGCTTTTGTATTCCCAAATAAATTTGCCCTGATAAAATGCGTCAGCACGCCCCTTCTTGCCATCAGGCTTAATTGTTGGTGCTTCAAAACGAAATTCATTATCGGGGATGTCGCCACTGTAGGGAACCGTGTGACCAACTAGCGCACAGACATCAAAAAAGTGGGCTTGCGCGATGGCAAGCTCATTAATACGAATGCGGCTCCATTTTTGAACGAACTGTTGAGGTGTCATAAATAGTGTCTACTGAATTAATCGCAAAGGGTAACTATGTTACAGAGTGACAATCACTGCCCTGAGAAGCTTGACTTGTGAGATGACTATGGGCAGCGGCTGTCACCTAGTCATCCATGAGACCGATAATTCCCCCAACTCACTCTCTGCCACAATCAACCGCTTGGCAAGACGAATGGAGAATAATTAACAGTGAACGGAGAATGGTGAATGCGTCTCGCAGGTTAAAGCGTTCACAATTAATTATTCATTGTTTACCATTCATTATTCAAAAAGGATTATAGGTGATTTTGACATAGGTGGCTCAATCCTCCATGAGGCGATCCCATTCGGCCGATAATTCCCCTAGTTCACTTTCCACCACAATCAACCGCTTGGCAAGATGAATGGAGAATAATTAACACTGAACGGAGAATGGTGAATGCGTCTCACAGGTCAGAGCATTCACTATTAATTATTCATTGTTCACCGTTCATTATTCAAAAAGGATTATAGGCGATTTTGACGTAGGTGGATCAATCCTCCATGAGGCGATCCCATTCGGCCGATAATTCCCCCAGCTCGCTCTCTGCCACAATCAACCGCTTGGCAAGCTGCGCCGCGTAGTCGTCCATGCCGAACGCCTTGGCGTCCTCGATCTCTGATTGTAGATCGGTGACTTTTGCTTCGGCCGCATCAAGGGCGTCTTCGAGTCCGCCGAGTTGGGATGCCCAATCGACGGGAGCGGGATCGTCGGGGGTTGGGTCGTTTTCGGCCGAAAATTCCTCCGCCAATTCGCGCTGAAACGCCAGCAGCGCGTCAATATCCGCCTCGGACGGCGCAGCATCGATCGATTTGGCTGGCTTGCCAGATACCTCCGCCTCCAGATCAAGCGCACGTTGTTCGAGAAAACGCGCATACCCTTCCTCATAACTGTGCAGCTTGTCGCCGCGAATGTCCCAAATGTGGGTTGCCAGCCTGCTAACCAGATAACGATCGTGCGAGACAAGCAAAATTGTGCCGTCGTACTGTGCCAGAACCGCTTGCAGCACTTCCTGCGAGGGAATATCAAGATGGTTGGTTGGCTCATCGAGCAGAAGCAGATTTGCGCCCGTTGTCGCCAAAATCGCCAGCGCCAGCCGTCCGCGCTCGCCGCCGCTCAGGTCGCCCACCTTTTTGAACACGTCATGCCCTTGGAACAGGTAGCGGGCAAGGCCGTTGCGTGCCTGTTGCAAGCCAATCGGCGCGGCGTCCATGTATTGGTCGATGACGCGCATTGTGGGGTCAAGCTGGTCGTGCGCTTGGGCAAAGTAGCCGACCTGAATGTTGTCGCCCCAGTCAATTTCGGCCGAAAGCGGTGACTCTGCCAAAACATCAGAGGTCTTTGAGACCGCTGATGTTTGTAACGCGGCCAATAATCCTTTGAGCAATGATGATTTGCCGCTGCCGTTGTCGCCCAGAATGGCGATGCGATCTTGGCGTTCGATGCGGAGGCGTTCGGCCGAAAATAGCACCTTCTCCCCATAACCAACCGACACATCCCGCGCCACCATCATCAGCCGATCGCTCTGCTCACCCGCTGACAGTTTCACCTTCATCACAGGTGGTCGCGTCGTGACCATGCGCAACTTTCGCAAACGCTGCGCCGCCTCATTGGCGGAAAACGTGCGGACGCGCCCCCCGATCTCGATCCAGCTTTTGCCCTTAATATCAGTTGCGGGGAACGTTTCGAGCAGCACGACATCGCGGGTCAACCGTTTGAGCTTGCCCTTCGCCTGATCGCTCTGCCCGTCCGCCATGTGCTGACGGATAAAATCGAGGTCTTTGCCCAAACGCAGCTTTTCTTGGGTAAAGAGCGCTTCTTCGCGTTCCCAATGGCGCTCGCGTTGGAGAACAAAGTTGGTGTAATCGCCGCGATAGGCGTTTAAGCTTTGGGGGGTCAGTTCCCAGACGGTGTTGACCACTTTGTCGAGAAAGTAGCGGTCGTGGCTGACAATAATCAGCGACCCTGTCCATTTGCGCAGCGTGTTTTCAAGCCATTCGACCGCATCCAAGTCGAGGTGGTTGGTCGGCTCGTCTAAAATGAGCAGATCGGGCTGTTCGAGCAGCAAACGGGCGAGCAGGACGCGCGTTTTTTGGCCGCCGCTGAGGTGGGCGAGTGGTGTCTCCCAGCTTCCTTCGGGGAAGCCGAGGCCAATGAGGGTGAGTTTGATTTCGGCCGAATAATCATACCCTCCGCCGAGCTGATATGCTTCTTGTAAATCGCCGTATTGTTGGAGGAGTTCGGCCGAAAAATCACCCGCCTCCATCCGCGCTTCTAGCGCACGCTGCTGGCGCTCATTCGCAACCAGATCGGCAAACACGGTCAGCATCTCCGCATAAATCGTGTTCTGCTGCCCTCGAAAAGTTAGCACCGCCTCCTGCTGCAAATAGCCAAGCGACAACCCTTTCTGCACCATGATGTCACCCGTGACTGGCTCCGTCTGCCGCATCAAAATATGCAGCAGCGAGCTTTTGCCGTTCCCGTTGGGACCAACAAGCCCAGCACGTTCTTTTGGCTCCAATTTGAGGTTAATATCAGCAAACAGATCGTCAGCACCGAATGATTGAGAGAGGTTGCGAGCGGTCAAAATTGGCATAAAGGGATTTTACCGCAGACGCGATTCACCTCGCCAATGTAAGCAATAGACGTGTTGCAGCGTCTAGAGTTGAGCATCTTCGTTATCCGTTATTCGTTATCCGTTATTCGTTATTCGTTATCCGTTAAACGGTGAATAATTAACAGTGAACGGAGATTTGGGAATGCATTGATGCCGACAACATTCATAATTCATTGTTCATTGTTCTCCATTCATTATTCAAACCTTCAACATCAACACCCCACATGCACACCCACCCCTTCCCACCCCACCCTCACAACGAAACCCTGATCCAGCTCAGCGCCCCGCCTGATT
>JBMZDF010000304.1:0-7620 GCA_049614105.1 Promineifilaceae bacterium (SeqCode) | reverse complement strand
AGGCGCAGGCAAAACCTTTGTCGCCCTACGCGCCATTGCTCAAACAGGCGTCAGCACGCTCATCGTCGTGCCCACAATCGACCTGTTGCACCAGTGGTATGCGCGTCTACGCAACGCCTTCAACATGCCGATTGGCGTCTGGTACGGCAGCGAGAAAATCCTCGAACAGATCACCGTCACCACCTACCCCAGCGCGTGGGCACAGGCTGAACTGCTGGGCGATCAGTTCAAGCTGATCGTTTTTGACGAAATCCATCATCTGCCTGCCCCAAGCTGGCACGAAATCGCGCTGATGTGCGCCGCCCCCTTTCGGCTAGGACTAACGGCAACCTATCCCAATCCTCGCGCAGAAGCAGACGGGCAAGAACGCGCCGACCTGCTGGATCAGCTTGTCGGCGGCATCGTTTACTCCAAATCGATTGAGGAATTGACGGGCAAACAGCTTGCCAACTATCGCACGCAACGTGTGCGGATCGACCTAACCGAGGCCGAACGCGAGGCGTACGATAACGCTTACAGCATGTACACGGGCTACATTCGCGAGGCCCGTTTGCGTGAGAAGCACGGCGCGGGCTGGTGGCACACCTTCAACGCCAAAAGCGCCTATGACCAAGGCGCACGCACGGCCAAAGTGGCTGAGCTAAAGTTGAAAGAAATTGTGCATCAGGCGCGTGGCAAGCTGGACGCGCTCGAAAAATTGCTGGCGGAACATGTCGAGCAGCCGACGCTTATTTTCACGGCGCACAATCGTTTCGCCTATGAGATCGCCCGTAAACATCTGATTCCTGTTATCACCCATCAGACCAAAGCGGCGGAGCGCAAAGCATTTTTGGAAGGGTTTCGCGAGGGTCGTTATCGCGCCATCGTGACCAGCAAAGTGCTCAATGAAGGGGTCGATGTGCCAGAGGCCAAGGTCGCAATCGTGCTGGGCGGCAGCGCGGGCGCACGCGAATATATTCAGCGATTGGGGCGCGTGTTGCGCAAACAGGGCAATCGTGAGGCGATTCTATACGAAGTGATTGCGCGTAAAACGGTTGATGAACGTATCGCCTATGCGCGGCAGCGTGGGCGGAAAGGCTAATGTTAAAAGGGGATCTCATTCGGCCGAGATTACAATACGGGGTCGGCACAGTTCGGCCGAGAATACTCGCCGCCGACTACTTTTGGCTAGGCGAAGCAACCAATCTACGCACCATTTTCGAGCGCAACGTTGGTAAATCGCGTGCAATGCTGATGGCCGATCTGCGCGATTACGAAGGGGATAAACTATACTATCCGCTGCTGCGCGGACTAAGCTCCGTGCTGGAAAACCGTTGTACCTACAGCAGTAATCCGCCCGTTGCCCCCGTTACAGTGCGCGAAACATTGTTCAAAATGCTGCCCGCACTTGGCGAACAGCGCGATCTGCAAATTCGCGAGGCTGCCGCCCAATACAGCGTCACCCCGCAACAGATCGAAGAATCCCTATTTTCTGACCTGCTTGAAGAACAGATTTTGCAGGACACGGGCGGCGACATTGCGCCGATTAACCTGATCGACCGTTACAATCTAGAGGTAGCACGCGGCATTTTGTACTGGGCGCGTGAAATGCGGCTCCACGTGCGCGACAACTACAAAGACCTGTTCAAATTTATCAAGCTGTTCAAGCTAATGAATGAGATCCAACCTGTGGACACGGGTGGCTACAACATCACGCTCTACGGGCCGATTTCCCCTTTTGTCAAGTCAACGATTCGCTATGGGGTGCAGTTTGCCAAATTTATGCCAGCATTATTGCTGTGCGATCAATGGCAGATGGAAGCGGATGTGCGTCCGCCGGGCGCTAGAGACATTGTGCAATATCGTTTGGATGATTCGACGGAACTCAAAACGCATTTCAAGCGTTCGGGGGAGTTTGACAGTCGTTTGGAGGCTGACTTTTCGGCCGAATTCCACGCCAAGTACACACGCACCCAACGCAAATGGGAACTCACCCGCGAAGATGAGCTGGTCATTGTTGGGGATACCGTCATGATTCCCGACTTTACGCTGACCAACAAAAAGGACGGACGCAAGGCATTGGTTGAAATTGTGGGCTTTTGGCATCCAAACTATCTGCGTCGCAAAATCCGCAAAGTGCAAACGGCTGGCTTGACCAACCTGATCCTGCTCGTTTATGAAAGCGCCAACGTCAGCGAGGAATCATTTAAGGATGTTGTCGGTGAGGTGCTGTTTTTCGCAAAGAAACCGATGCTCAAAAAGGTGCTCGATTCGGCCGAACGCTGCGCTCTGTAGTTTGTCCCCAAAACACGTCTGACGAACACCCATCCACCCGTTACGCACCTGATTTAAGCAGATCTACCTATTCTAAAATCGGTCTCAAAATATATAAAACATCCTCTAATTGGCTGACAAACATCAGGTACGTGCCATCGGCCGAAAACGCCACGCGCACGGTATTTTGCTGCGTTGACTCAGGCACAGATGACGATAACGCGATGCGCTCCCCTTTTTCCGCATCGAGCCACTGCCACTCGTTGACCGCTAAATACAGCAGATGATTGGTGGTTGGCGACCAGTAAGCAACGGGCTGTGTGACAGAATCACTGTGGACAAGCTCCATCGTTTCCAACTCTAAAACATTAAACTGCATCAGGTTCGGGTCCGGATGGGCGGTGTAGAACGTGACATAACGGCTATCGGCCGAAAATTGTGCATGGTGACGGACGGGCCAAAGTTCAAATTCATCGAGTTCTCTAAAGCTCGGATAGGATTGCACCACCTCATGCGTTTGCCGATCAATGATTTGTACGGTGAGCGCGGGGTAGTTTTCGGCCGAATGCGTCACAATCCAACGTCCATCAGGGCTAATTGCACCATCGTAACTATGCGTTGCAATAGCTTCTAACACATCGCTTTCTGGCTCCCACAGTTGCAGATGATTATCCAGCGGAAATGTAGCTGGCACACCAGGCTGTAGTACCGAGCTTGGTTCCCATGTCAAAACAAGTAATTCTCCCGTAGCGGCCGAATAGTCAAGCAGCGTTGAATAAAATTCTAGCTGAGAGGCATCAGCCCGAGACGTATCGGGGACCGTTCCTAAATGCTGCAAATAGGCAAAATCTTCATGAAACCCAAATAGGGGTCTTGGATTTGGGATCGAACGCAGCACCCAAACGACCTGCTCCATCCCATCACGCCACGAATTGACCTGATGCGCCCCCATCACGCGATTTTCGGCCACTTGGAGCTGCGACAATCTAAGTGTTGCCGATCCAGCAACGTCTGGCCCTTCTAAGTTGAGGAAACCAATACCGCTATGACCACCGCCCCCATACCAACTGGATACGGCGGTGGTTGTATTTATCCAGCCCGCAATACCCACCCAGCGGCCTGTCTCTGAGGTTGGAACGGGGGCTTCACCGTTACGGTCAATGATCCAAATCGTTTGCGTATCTGAATCAAAATATCCGTTGCGAAAAAAGTACTCAGACGTCCCTTCTAAATAAAGGGTGCTGCCGTCTGGTCGCCATGAGAAGTCTGGCGAAATAGCGTCACAACTGCGTTCTGGTACGTTTAGAGGGGCTGGTGAGAAGTCGGGCGACGATGCAAGGTAAAACGCCTGCGAATTTGCTTGCTCGCTCCGACACGTTGCAAAAGCAATATCGTTGTTGATTGACGACCATTCGGCCGAATCTGACATTGAATGCGGAAACGTTTGTACGATATACCGTTCTTTCCACTGCATCACATTTGGAACAGTATGCGTCAGCATCAACGGAATCTGAACCTGTGTCGTGATCACAATCGGGGTTGCAGTTGGCAACATCGTCTCAGTTGCTACAGCAGTTGGTGAGGGAACTAAAGAAGGTTGAATTGTTATTGTCGGCCGAACCCCTGTTGGCACAACCACCGTAGGCAGTAGGGTTAACGTCGGCGTTGGCTCAAGCGCAATAACAACTGGCGTCGCTACAACCTGAGTAGGCGTCTCAGACGTACTAACCGCTGCACCACACCCCAACAACCCAACCACAAACAGCCAACAAACCAAAAACCAAACACCCGATCGTCCTCCTTTTATATTCTTCATTCTCTCTTCCTCATTCTTCATTCCCCACTCCCGCTTCATTTCCTTACCCCTCTTCCTCCGTCGGTTCAGGCGTCGGCGTCGGATAAAACTGATAGCGTGGAATCTCAGCCGTCACGGCATCCATCAGCTCTTGCAAAGACCCTTCAATGCTCACCAAGCCACCCAAAAAGCGCAGCACAAACGGCGCAAGCAACGGCTTCGATGCATAAGTTTCGCTAAGCAGATCACCATGCCCTTGCGCCAGCCCCCAACGCGGTGCGGTTGTGATGCCTTCACGTTGGGCATCAAGCGCCTGCGGCATCTGCGCCGCTCCAGCCGTACTGCCGTTGCCCGTTGGCAACGCTTGCCAATCGGCGAACGCAGGGTCGTACAGCGGCACTTTGCTTGCTGGCATCACGCCCAGCCATGTCAAATAACCCTCATTAAACCAAAATTTTGCAAAGGCGGCCGCATCTGCATCCGCGCCAACCGTGATCCCCAGCAGTCGCGCATGACTCATGTTGACTGACTTGGCAACGGCGTTGCTGCCTGACAAGCGGGTGACAATTCCCGTATTGGCCGCTAAATAGCCAGCGTTGCCAGCGCATTCGGCGCAGGCTGGCCTAAATTTAGGATTTGCCCCAAGGATGATCGGAATATCGCGGGCGGTTCCAATCATCATCGCCGTGCGTCCGTCGATGTAGGCGCGAACGGTTGTGCGCTCCGTTTGAAAGTCGGGCGGACTGTAGTTAAAAATCAGATTTTTATAGTAGTCGAGCGTTTCAAGACAGGCGGGCTGGTTGAGTAGCACCTCGCCTTTTTGATCGACCAGTTGGCAACCGTTGGCGATGGCTAGCCATTCAAAGATGCGTTGCGTGCTGGCAAGGCTCGGTTCAGTTGGGATCGCGATTCCCGCCACGGGTGCAACGTCCTCAGGCCGATCCTCCTGATCGAGATTGTAGAACGCCTTCGCAATCGATTCGATGTCGATGAACGTATCGGGGGCGGCGAAGTCACTGCCAAGCCAGTCGCTACGGTAGAACAACATATATTGAAAGGCGTCGCTCGGCAATGCGGGAACTTGCCCGTTAGGCATCGGGTAAAGGTCGTTGGCGGCGGTTGTGAGATTGAGTTCGGCCGAAATGGCAGTCGCCGTCTCCACATCTAAAATTTGCGCCGCCAACAGCCCGCCAACTTGCTCCCGACCGTGCAAAATCAAATCGGGCAGATGCCCATTCGCCTGCGCCACCTCAGCCAAGTCGCCCACGCGCAGCGCCTCGATGAACTGAAATTCGACCTTGCGCCCCAGCTTCGCTTCAAACTCAGCGCCGATCTGGGCAGCAGCGGCTTGATGTTCGGCCGATGTTTCATTAACCCACACAACTAGCGGATCAATCACATTAACCTCAGCCACCACCGCCTCGCTTACTACCCTTGTTGCCTCATCTAGCGTTCGGATTGTATCGCTGGTCAAGGGCGTCGGGCTGGGGGCAGCTTCGGCCGTTAATCGCAAAGCACTTTGCGCCGTTTGCGTGACGGCACGCGGCGGGTTCAACAGCGCTTCGGCCGTACAGCTTGCCAAGCTGATGCTCAAAAGCAAGAGCAAGCAAAAGATGACAAGAGAACGCCCCGTAAACGGGGCTGTTGTGGGGGATGGGTCACTTGTGTTTGGGTTCAACGACATAGTGTTAGGTGTTACGGTCACTAATTAGGCGCAATCCAGTCAGCGTGAGCCAAGGATCGACATGATCGATCAGATCGGTGTGTGGGATGATTAGGTTAATTAGGCCACCTGTGCCAATGACAACAGGTTTGATGCCAACTTCGGCCGAAAGTCGCTGTACAACGCCCTCAACCAAACTCACATAGCCAAAAATTAGTCCCGACTGTACAGCATGAATCGTGTTTTTGCCCAACACTTGCGGCGGCGCTTGCAAAGCCACGCGGCTAAGCTGGGCGGCACGGGCGGCGAGGGCATCCCCTGCGAGCCGTAAACCTGGGGCGATCACGACGCCAAGCAGTTCCGATTCGGCCGAAACAACGTCAAAAGTCGTTGCCGTGCCCATATCAATCACAATCGCAGGCCCGCCATATTGGGCAATCGCCGCCACCGCATCAACAATTCGATCAGCGCCCACTTCACGCGGGTTGTCCGTTTTGATAACGATGCCCGTGTCCGTTTCGGAGTTAACCTGCGTGGCGTCCAATTTCAGATAACGGCGCGACAGCTCTGCAAAGGTCGCGGTCAGCGGCGGGACAACGCTTGCCAAAATCACACGATCTACGTTTTCGCGATTGCCCGTATCTTTCAACAGGCTACGCACGGCGCTCCAGTATTCGTCTACCGTTTTTTCATGGACGGTTCGCAGACGCCACTGCGTCAACCAATCCGTTCCATCCCAGAGGCCCAAGGTTACATTTGTGTTTCCAATATCGATCGCCAGCAACATATCCGCCGATTGTAACATTGCCCGTTGCGTGAACAAACTCATGCACAAATGTAGTTGTGATTGTTCATACGGGGATCGGGGAGTCGCTAGTCAGGGTGGCGAAATTGCGTTATCCTGTTTGTATGATACCAACAGTTGAGCAACGGCTTGTGCAGCGCATTCGGCCGAAATCATCCCCCATCATGTACCAAACGTGGCGCGACCTGTTGTTTTTGCATTGGGAGGTTGACCCGCAGACGATTCAGGCCACTTTGCCCGCAGGGTTAACGGTTGACAGCTATGCTGGCAAAGCGTATTTGGGGGTTGTGCCGTTTTTTATGCAGTGGATTCGGCCGAAATTTTTACCCGCCGTGCCGCGCATCTCCTTTTTTCTCGAAACAAACGTCCGCACCTACGTTTACGACCGTCACGGCACGCCCGGCGTCTGGTTCTACTCGCTCGACTGTAATCAGCCGCTGGCCGTTTGGGCGGCACGCACTTTTTTCAAGCTGCCCTATTTCAACGCGCAAATGTCGGCGCAACGGGCTGGCTCAGGCGCAATAGACTATCGAACGCATCGCAAACAGACGGACCCTGCCCGTGCGTCCCGTTTTCGTTATGTGCCAAGCAGTGCGCCGAAACCAGCGGTCGTGGGGTCGCTCGACTTTTTTCTTGCGGAGCGTTATATTCTATTTGCTGAAACGCAGCGCGGTTTGGCCTCTGGGCAAGTTTGGCACACGCCTTACCCGCTTAGCTCGGCCGAAGTTCCCATCTGGGATGCCAACCTGCTGCACCTTGACCAGTTCAAACTGCCTCAACGCCCACCTGACCTTGCACATTTTTCCAGCGGCGTCACCGTTGACGTGTTTCCGTTGAAACGGCAATCATAACGTGAACTGAAAAGGGCGGGCGTGCATAAAATAGCGTGTTCGCAAATCAAGCCCCTTTTGGCGCAAAAAACGGTTTGCGAACGAGCAGGCTAAATTCATGATGAAAGCAACAGAAATCAACCTATTCGACCTTCGAGAATGCGCTCTAAGCGACTTTTTGGGGTTGGTTTATCTTTTAACTCAGGTACAATGGTGCAAATCGGCATCGGTGAGACCCCAACTTCGACTCTTGTGAGTACTGAAACAATTACAG
>JBMZDF010000303.1:0-7624 GCA_049614105.1 Promineifilaceae bacterium (SeqCode) | reverse complement strand
GCTGTATCAGAATAAACTGGAAACGCTAGATTATCGTTACATGCGGGCGCATGAACGATTAACGGCTACATTAGGATTGATGGATTCTTTGGAGAGGAAGATAGGTTGTGTACTTCCTGAAGATTACCGAGTTTTTCTGAATCAATTCGGCCGAATTGCATTTAGAGGACATGCAACCGTCCCCATTCATACCCTTAAACCAACCCAGAAAGGGATTGTTAGTGTCTTGTTTGGATTTTCTACAAACCCCCAATCGTATGATATACGGCATGAGTTTCAAAATTATGCGAACCGTATTCCATCTAACTTGCTCCCAATAGGGGCTGATCCTGGCGGAAACCTATTTTGTATTTCGGTAACGGGCAACGATAAAGGAATTGTTTATTTTTGGGATCATGAACATCAAGAGAATACATTTGAGCAATTTCAGGACAGAGTTACTGATTTAGAAAACATAGGCATAAATACAAAGCTTCTAGATACAGATCAGATTATCCTTATTTGGGAATTTGAAAATCAAGATAGATTGCCCCATCCGCCTGGGTATGGAAATATGTATAAAATTGCGGGTAGTTTTGAGGCATTTTTTAATCTGATAGCGGCAGAAGAATAATAGAATTGAGTTCATATGAGCCTGTCGTTTGTACCTGAATATATGGTGGTCGAATTCAATTGTTATGACAACTTATACAGCCCGCTACCCTGAATTAAGCTATTTCTTTGGCAGTTATTTTCATTATTTGTGGCCCGATCTTTTAAGTTCAGAGTGGAAGGCTAAAGGGAGTGAAATACGTTTTTATGGTGTCATAGAACAATTTAAGAAGGGTGAGTCATCTACACTTGTTGACCTGACTAGGAAACAATTAGCTGAATTCTTGAAAGAAGATGTATCAGAATCCCAAACCCGCAGAATTTTATCTCGCGAATTCCATGCAAATATCTATCCACCAGGCATAGGTTTTACCTATAACGGTTGGCTGACCAAGGTATGTAGTTTACTGAATAGAGATACTTCTTTATCCCCAACTATGTCTTTGCCCATTACAATGTTATTGGCTGAGTGTTATCAAAAGCTGTCTGCACAACGGCCCAGTGATGAATGGTGTGAACTTGTGGAACTGATTGTAGAGGATAATGGGTTGGGAGTTTCGGCCGAAATTCCCATATGGTTCTACAACCTGTGGCAAGCTACCCTAACAGACACACCAATTCCACAAACAAACTTCCCTTTTACAGACTTAATCAATCGTAGCAGAACTCTTGATATTGTTAACTTCTTGGCGGAACTTGATGAGGTAATGCCGTATGAATATGATTCATATGGCGAGGGGATGACTTTCAAAATGCCATCGATAGGCATCTCTATTTTTGTTTCATTGGAAGGAACCCACGGGACTTGTTTCTATTCGGTCTCAGTTGCTCAACAAAGCACGTGAGTTTCACTGACTAAAGTCCACGAACCATAAAAGTTCTATGTTTCATAATTCAAGATTATCTGGCAATAAAAATAGCTTTGCGATTGAATGTATTGTTACCGAGATATTGCGACCTGACTCAAAAAGCTTTTATCCTTTTGGATATGTATCTTTATGGTTGGATGGACAATCTTTAGGCCATGACGCTATAGATATTTAGCTTACGTTAACAAGGCAGCAGACACTTGTCCGCCGCCTTGTTCTATATATTCTTGAAGCCCTACTTAACGGGAAATAACCGAAAGATAAATCTGATTGGTTATTGCAAGCATACCCGTTGATAATGCAAATGAGAGTTCTGTTTTTGTATCTTCCTGTCCAATGTACAACTCAGATGAGTTATATGTGTCTGTTACAAAATCTGGATCAATATCATCTGCTGTACCAAAGATGTTGTCGGGGCCAATGCCAATAACGGTGAATGGCAGATTGCCACCTTGATCCATCAAGTTAGATACAGAGTTGAATTGGTCTGTGTGCCAATTGCCAAGATAATGACCTGCCTCATGGTTGATGATGTTGCCGACACCGACACCGATTATGTCAATAATAGATGCGCTTGCGTCACGGGAGAAATTATTGAGAGAGTTAGATGCAGAGCTGTCTGTGTCGCTCAAAATATCTAACAAAACAACGCCCGTTTCTTCTGTGGCGAAGTTGCCGACATCAATAGAGTCCGCGATCCCAATTGTTCCAATCCCTAGCTGTGCTTGTGTACCACCAACAATAATGCGACTCACGTTTGGTTGTCCAAAGGGGTCTAGATGATCGCGGCTGTTTCGGATTTCGATGTCAAACTCGCCGTGCGTTCCACTTGCGTGAAAGTCGCCGTTGATGCCTGCGTGACGCAGATCGGTCGATAACCCTTCTTTCACTGTAGCCATAATCGCATTGATGACCGCGCTTTCCTGGGCTGCAGAGAGTCCCCAATTGGGGAGGAAGGTAGACAATGGTGATAGTGTAGCCGATGTACTACCCGTTCCAAAAATCGCATTTGCATTGATTGTCGCGCCATTGAAATCAATGAAAAGGATTTGGGTTGTGTGCTCAAGGCGGTCGGTTGGTGCTGCACGATGTGATTCAACATCGATTGTGTAATTTCCTGACGATCCAAGACCAAGAGCTCGCATTGTATACATGCCAGAGCTTGGCACAACATAAGCGCCTGAAGCGTTTCCACCACCTGGCAAAGGTGAGCCTGTACCATAGGCTGAACTACCATCACTTTGTCCACCGATAAGCAGATTGCCGCTCGGATCGTAAAGGGCGAACTGGTTGGCAGCCCCTGCTACATTAATACCGATGACGTCTCCTGTGACCGCATCAAATTGATAGTAATCTCGATCGGTTGTGTTGAAGCTAATCTGGATCGTGTATGTACCCGTACTTGCCGCGCCTGGTCCCGATGCTGGGTTTGTCGGATCAGTTTGAACACGTGAGCCATTTCGATAACCACCAATCGCGATTGAATAGTCTCCTGCCGAGGGGGCTTCGTATACGAGAAAGCTGTCGTAATTGCTAGTTGATTTGTCTTCGCTAAACGCGACAAGCTGGTTGGTTGTGCTATTCCACAAGGCAATATGTGGATCAAGAGCGCCTGTTGGCAATGGGGTCGATACATCAACAGCAAGCATGTCGCCAGCAGCTAGTGTTACCTTGAAATGGTCGAAGTCGCCGCTTGTTGCGCCGTATGTTCCATCACCGATTGTGCCTGTTGCCGTGACAAAATTGCCAGACGTAGCGCCCGTTACTTTAGCTGTTGCGATTGAGCCATCTGGTTCGGCCGAAGCGCCGATTGATGTGTTTGTTCCCGATGCAGGGGCCGCATTGCCTGTGATTCGGATTGTGCCATCCTTGCCAGCACCTGTACCGAAGTTGGCAATCATTTCCGCGTTTGCAATTGAATCATTGCTGCCACTTGTTCCTGCTGTTTCTGACTCAGAATAGTTAATCGTGTTAACAACTTTAGGTAGATTTGCTGCACGCTCTTTGCCCTTTAACGACATCCATAAGTTCCAATATTCGTAATCTGGTTCAACGCCATCTGGCAGAAAAGCCAGATAGGGATTTGCGGAGCGAGGGGCAATTTGTTCAAGTCCGCGCAGCGTTGTTGGCAAGCGTCGTTTGCCTTCTTCTGTTGCTGTTGTGGGGGTTGCAATCAAGATGATTAGACTGATCAGGATAAGCGACAGGGCAGCTACCCATGAACGCTTTGGGGAACTTTGTGTGTGATAGTGCATAATAAACTTTGTAGACTCCTTCTAGGAAGTAAAGAAACGGGTGTTTATTTAGGGGTATTGTCCATATATCAAACCGTTTTTCTGGCAATTTACTCAAAAAATATACGAAAATAACCTAAATAAGGGTGTTTGATAAAACGTATATGAGCCTATACAAAAGAGGTTGCATAATTCTATCGCCGTGATTTCTAGTTATGTTGCTGGCATGCCAACAATATATCATGGTGATAGGTTGGGGAATAGCTGGACAGGCACTTATGACGCTCAACTTCTAGCATTATGGTGGGTAGTATAGGCAGAAAAGTTGATTCTGTGTAGGGTTTACACTGGCTGGTCACAAATATTTCAGAATGTGTGATACTTTTGCCAAACTAGCGTCTTGGAGGGTGATATGAGCCTTGTACTGCCTTTTTTTGGAAAACGACACAAAGCCCCAGCGATTGACTGGGATGCGCTTTATGCTGATCACATTGAGCGTATCTATAACTTTTTCCGTTATCGCGTGGGTGATGACGCGGTTGCTGAAGATTTGACCGCCATGACCTTTGAGAAAGCGTGGCAACGACGTCGACAGTTTCGCGGAGACGTGACCCGTTTTACCTATTGGCTGTACGCGATTGCTCGCAACGTTGCGAATGACTACTTTAGAAATCGGCCGAAATTGGTCGCCCTAGATGAAGCACTCGTTGCACAAGGAGACAGGCTGAGTGAACAGGTCGAGCGGCAAAGTGAATTTGCGCGGCTCGTCCACCACATTCAGCAGCTCCCTGAGCGCGAACGAGACATCATCAGTTTGAAATATGGTGCAGACCTCAACAATCGACAAATCGCGCGTCAGTTGAAGTTGAGTGAGTCAAACGTTGGCTCGATTTTGCATCGCACAATCAAAAAGCTGCGTCAGCGGATGGAGCAACCAACATGAATGATGATTTTTTGAAGAAGCACCGAATTCGGCCGAATTCTGATCTCGTCGACTCGATCACCGATCGGCTCGAAACCCAACAAACACGGAGAACCGACATGTTCGCAAATAAATTACGACCAACCCTTCTGACGCTAGCCGCCTTTATTGGCCTCTTTGCGCTGACGTTCGCTTTTTCCCCCGCCGTCCGCGCTGCGGTTCAGTCAATGTTTACCTTTAACGGTGTTGAAGTTAGTGTTGATGAAGCCACTGGTGAACTGGTCGCTTCGGGGAACACGGGCGCTATCGTTTATCAAGATGCCAACAACATTATGGTCCAAGGCGAAGATGAGAACGAAATGCAGGGAATCAGCGTTTTTGCTAGCAATGAATCGGCCGTTGACGTAGCCGAAATCCCAACGATTGCACCCGACTTTGTGATGCCAACCAATCTGCCCGCAGGGTATGAGCTAGAACCACAGGCGATTCTGTTTGACGATACCGTTGCCGTCACGTGGACCAACGCCGACGGTGATTTCCTAAGCTACCACTGGGGCGAAATGCCCACCCCTGATGATATTTCTTTTCTTGGTGATGCTGAGGTGATTAATTTGACAGGCGGTGAGATTGATCTAGAAGGTGTACCGGCCGAAATGATAGAGCATATGGAAGCAATGATGCAGCCCTATCAAATTTTGCCAGGATTCGACGGGAACGACATTGCCATTCTGTCTGGTGAAAGCGATGGTGTCCCGTTCCAAATCACGGCAAGTGATACAACATTAACCGAGGTAGACTTACAAGCAATCGCACCTTAGAACAAAATATACTCAACTTTTAAAAAAGGCTCGTTGCGTTATGCAACGGGCCTTTTTTTGCTTTGGGGGAGGCTAGGCGAGGGCGTCAAACTACAACTTAATGTTAAAACCGCCATTGTGCGTTATTATATACTTGTTCATAAGTCGTGATCACACAACCGTGTGTGCCTCTGCTTATGCAAAAACCTGCCTCGGAGAAGGAGACAGCATGCAAGTATCAACCCTCATAATTTGGTCGTTGGTCTTTTTTGGGATCCCAACAATCATGGCGCTTTATCTACCAGATGTCGGAAAGACATTTATCCGTGTTGTGGAGCGTATATCCGAATTTTTTGGCGAACTCTCAAAATATATGGTGATTATTACGGTCGTCACGGGCTTTGCAAACGTTGTTTTACGTTATACGGGACAACTGCTCGGGCTTAAGCTTGTCAACAACGCCATTATCGAGATGCAATGGTATATGTACACCCTTATCTTTTTATTCGGGTTCGCTTATATCCTCAAACATCAAATCAATGTGCGCGTTGATTTTTGGTTTGCCGAACAAAGCAAACAGCGCAAAGCAATGATCGATCTTGTCGGACATTTCTTGGCGCTTATCCCTTACTGCGTTTTGGCATTTATGGTGACGTGGCCTGCGGTTGTTACTTCATTCCGACAGTGGGAAGTGTCGCCTGATCCAAACGGCTTGGCACGTGCGCCGATTAAGGCGATGGTGCTGGTTGCGTTTGGCACGCTTCTTTTGCAAGCGATGGCTGAGGTAATCAAGTTGTTTGCCGCTCTGCGGAATGAAGAAGATAAATTTGGCATTAAGCTTGCCGACATGGATGCCCCAATTCGGGTTGAATAGGAGAAAGTTATGGGATTTGAATGGCTTGCCATTGTCATGTTTGTGCTGTTCTTGACTTTGTTATTGAGTGGGTATCCAGTTGCCTTTTCGTTTGCAGGAACATCTATCGTATTTGCCCTGATTGGGGTATGGGTGGGGGCATTGCGTTTTCCTGCACTGGGTCTATTGCAGAATCGGTGGTTTGGTGCGATGTCCGACTTTACCTTGCTCGCTATTCCGTTCTTTGTGTTTATGGGAGCGGTGTTTGAGAAGTCGGGCTTGGCCGAACGTTTGCTGCTGACCGTTGGTATGCTGCTTGGCCCGCTGCGTGGTGGCTTGGCGCTGGCCGTTGTGCTTGTTGGCACGATGTTGGCCGCCGCAACGGGTGTGGTTGCTGCAACAGTCATTGTGATGGGCATTTTATCATTGCCAATCATGATTAAGTATGGCTACGACCACAAGCTCGCAACGGGTATTATCATTGCCTCTGGCACAATGGCGCAACTGCTGCCGCCCAGCCTTGTGCTCGTCATTTTGAGCGATCAGGTGGGTGTTTCAGTTGGTAAACTATTTGTTGGGGCGCTCGTTCCCGGTCTAATTTTGTCAGGTCTTTACGCGCTTTACGTCGTTTATGTCGCGATTGTTCGCCCAGAGGACGCGCCTGCGTTGCCGCCAGAAGCGCGAACCCTACATGGGGCTGCGCTTGCACGCGAAACCGCCATTGCGGTTATTCCGCCTGTTCTGCTCATTTTTGCTGTTTTAGGTAGTATCTTTAGAGGATTTGCAACGCCGACTGAGGCGGGTGCTGTGGGTGCTGCGGGGGCCTCTCTGCTTGCGATCATGAATCGTAAGTTTGACTGGGACATTGTGAAAGCTGCGGCGCGATCTACTGCAAACATTACGGCACTTGTCCTGATGATTCTATTTTGCTCAACAGCGTTTGGGCTTGTATTCGATCAGCTAGGCGGGCAACGTCTTGTTAAGGATTGGTTGGTTGCGCTTCCTGGCGGGCTGATTGGGTTTGTGATTGTTGCAAATATCGTTGTATTCTTGCTGGGAATCAATCTTGAGTTTCTCGAAATTAGCTTTATCGTTATGCCGCTGTTTGTGCCAGCGATGTCTGAGCTAGGGTTCACAGAAGATCAGGTGGTGTGGTTTAGCGTGATGATGGCGATTAATCTCAATATGGCGTTTATTTCGCCGCCAGTGGGGTTCTCCCTTTTCTATCTACAGAGTGTCGCCCCGCCCGAAGTGGAAACGAGGGATATTCACTTGGGGGCGCTGCCGTTTATGGTGCTTCAGGGAATTGCCCTCATTATCACAATGCTTTGGCAGCAATCTGTGATCGGCCCGATTGA
>JBMZDF010000302.1:0-7638 GCA_049614105.1 Promineifilaceae bacterium (SeqCode) | reverse complement strand
TCGTGTCGTCAAAACTATTCGACCGCGTTTATTAAGTAGATAAGCCGAAATCGTTACGCCAGTTAAACCGATTTGTCTTATCTAAACATTTTTAAATTCAGCAATTGTGCCAGTAATATGAGACCACCTCTTGGGGTGGTTTCTTTTTTTACCCATCACTTTCAAAAGTCACGTCGTTAAAACTATTTGAGTGTGTTTATTTAAGTAGATAAGCCAAAATCGTCACGCCAGTTAAACTGATTTGCCCTTATCTTAATTTTTTAATTCGGTAGTTGTGCCAGTAATATGAGGTCACCTCTTGGGGTGGCCTCTTTTTTTGCTGTCTTTCTCAAACGTTATAGTTGAACGTTTGCGCGATAGTCGTCAATTCATAGAATGTTATTGCAATCGGCCGCACGTTAACCCAATCTCCGTATCTGCTGACATCCTAATCATAAAATAGGCTAATTGCCAGCAAGCGCGTAGAATTACACAGCACAGCAAACGGAAAAGTAGTTTATGACAACTCAATCAGCACAAATTCTTATCACCCACCTTCATCTAATAAGCATGGCTGGCGACGGCATCGGCTATATCCCTGATGGCGCGGTCGCGATCAACGGTCAGCGCATTGTCGGCGTTGGGTCAAGTGACGACCTGAGCGCCCGTTTTCATGCGGCCGAAACGATCGACGGGACAGGACATGCCCTGTTGCCCGGCCTAATCGATGGACATATGCACACGCCTTGGGCGGTCGTGCGCGGTGTCGCACAAGATGTTGGCAACTGGATGCAGAAAGGGCTCGCTCCCTACGCTCGCCACATCACCCCCCAAGCAATGAACAGCGGCACGCGCCTCGCCATTTTAGAAGCGATTCGCAACGGTACAACCACCTTTGGCGACTATAGTTTTCCTGTTGCGGGCTGGGCCGAGGCGTTCGATGAGGCTGGCGTGCGGGCGCGACTGACCCCCACCATTAACGCGATGCCCGTGGGGGGCATGGCAGGTTGGAAAGTGGGCGATGTTTATCCGTTGGACGAGGCAACAGGCGCGGCGGCACTTGCAAACGCGCTGCGCTTTGCAGATGAACGGCATGGTTCGGCCGATGGGCGAATCACCGTCATGCTTGGCCCACAGGGAACCGATATGATCTCAACCAAGCAACTGCTAGAGGTCAAACGCCAAGCGTCCCGACGCGGCCTCATGATTCATATGCACACTGCCCAAGGCGATCGCGAAATCGACCAGATGCTCAAACGTTATCAAATGCGTACCCCCGATTATTTGCAGGAAATCGGTTTTCTCGATGAGCAACTATTGGCCGTGCATCTCACCGAAGCAACCGACGCAGAAACAGAATTAATCGCCAAAAGCGGCGCAAGCATGGCACTTTGTTCAGGCAGTATTGGCATCATTGACGGCATCGTGCCACCCGCGCACGTGTTTCGGCAGGCAGGCGGCAACGTTGTACTCGGTTCTGATCAAGCACCGGGCAACAATTGCCACAACATATTTAACGAAATGAAGCTGACCGCTCTTTTCAACAAAATCAAATATCGCAACCCAACCACAATGCCCGCGTGGGAAGTATTGCGTATGGGCACAATTGAAGGCGCTCATGCGATTGGCCTTGGCGACCAAATCGGCTCAATTGAAGTAGGCAAGCAAGCCGATCTGATTTTGATCGACCTTAACGAGCCAAATTTGATTCCGACGCTTGATCGGCCGATTCGCACGCTCGTACCAAACCTGATTTATTCTGCAACAGGGCGTGAGGTGACAGACAGCATGGTGGCTGGCAAATGGATCATGCGCCATCGACAGCCGCTCAACATCGATGCGGATGTCATCTGTGCCAACGCACAGCGCGATGGGCTTGCGGTTTCGGCCGATGTCCTCGCCGATCCCATTCACAAAGAAATGGCGCTACTCACCCCCATGGCAAAAGGGCAACTGTAACAATTCACCACCCCGTTAGAAGGGCGCTTAAGCGTCCTTCCTACACCCACGATGTCGTTCACGGCATCGCAACGACACCTATGAAATGGCCCGACGGAATCCAAAGCGCCCTTGCGCTCACCTTTGATTTTGATGCCGAATCGCTCTGGTTGGCAAACAATCCACGCCACAAAGACCTGCCAAGCGTGTTGGCGCTTGGCCATTATGGCGCAAAAGTTGGCGTTCCAAAGATATTAGATCTGTTGCGCCAGGAAGAAATTCGCGCCACCTTTTTTGTGCCGGGCTGGACGGTCGAACAGTATCCGCAGCTTCTCGAAGCGATCTTAAAAGGTGGACACGAAATCGGCCATCACGGCTATACACACGACGCACCCGACCCGATTGATCCAGAAATGGTCGAGCGCGAAATCGATATGGGGCTGGCAGCACTTGAGAAAGTGATTGGCGTGCGCCCTGTCGGCTATCGTGCGCCCGATGGCGTTTCCTCTGAACTGTCATTGCGGCTATTGGGGGAGCGTGGCTTCCTTTATAACAGTTCATACAAAGATGATTACGTGCCCTATCGTCATGTTTTGTCTGATGGCACACGCAGTCTGGTCGAGTTGCCAGAGCAACCTTCGCTGGACGATTGGACATTTGGCAGCGGCCGACCGTTGTACACAAAAGCGGCCGTGCTGTCGATTTGGCAAGATACCTTTCGCGAACTGCACGATTGGGGCGGTGCGTGTACGATTGTGATGCACCCACAAATCACAGGTCGGCCGATAAGACTCGCCACCCTGCGCGAATTCATCGCCTTCACGCGCAGCTTTGACGGGGTGTGGCTGGCGACCTGTCGCGAAATTGCCGAGGCGTTTGAAGCGCAAGAGAGTGAATTATGATGAAGTTAGGGATTCTGAACGCCTGCACACCGCAGGATGAAATTGATTTTGATGAGGTAGAGTTTGAGAATTTTCGGCGTTTTCTGGATTCGGCCGAACACGATTTCCAACTCAGCGAATATCGCATCACCGAAGGTGACTTCCCAGCGGTCGGCGAGTGCGACGCCTACCTGATCACGGGCAGTCCCAAAGGCGCTTACGACAGCGACGAGTGGATCAAACAAACGGCCGACTTTATCCGCCGCACCTACGCAGCTAAGAAAAAGATGGTTGGCATCTGCTTTGGGCATCAAATTTTGGCGCACAGCTTAGGCGGGCGGGCGGAGAAGTCGCCCAAAGGTTGGGGGATGGGGTTACAGCCAATCTTGGTTGATAAAACACCCGCTTGGATGGAACCCTCAATCGACACAGGCGACTTCTACTTTTGTCACCAAGATCAAGTCACCCAATTACCCGATGGCGCATCGTTGCTGGCGGGCAGCGAGTTTTGTCCAAACGGCATCTTTATCATGGGCGATCAGGTTCTCGGGATGCAGCTACACCCCGAATTCACCGACACGACCATGACGAAAACTATCGACTACTTTCGCGACAAGCTTGACGGCGACTTTCTTGAAAAAACAGACGCCACCCTCGAAAAAGAGAAGCCCGAAAACGCGATTATTGCCAATTGGATCGTTAACTTTTTGGCAAACGCCTAAATAGAACACAAGTAGTCATTGACGAAAACCTCAGAGGTTTTTATGCACAAACCAGAGTAGGTGACAATAAACCTCTGAGGTTTATTGCTCAAAACTTTCTGCGCTCTCCTTAAAACAATACAGAGTTCCACCTTATGACACCTGAAGAACAGAAAAAACTCGCTTTTGACAGCCGCGCCGTTTACTATGCGCCCGAAGCGGCATCCCAATCGCTCAATGCGCCCATTTACATGTCGTCTAGTTTCCAATATGACGCCGATTCTTATCAGCGCGTCGTTGATGGTGAACGCAAAGCGGTCAACATTTATGGGCGCTGTGGCAACCCGTCTGAGTACCAATTTGAAGAACAGATGATGCAAATTCACAGCGCAGATGCCTGCCTAGCAACGGCGTCTGGTATGGCGGCGATCACGGTGGCGCTGTTTGGCCTGCTCAAGAGCGGCGATCATATCGTGTGCGACTGGACCACCTACAGTTCCACACATGAAATGCTCGACCACCGCTGGACCGATTATGGCATCACAACAACCTTTGTCGATACGGCCGATGTTGATGCCGTCGCCGCCGCGATTCAGGAAAACACAAAGGTGCTTTATATCGAAGCGATTGCCAATCCATCAATGAAGGTCGCCGCGATTCCACCACTGGTCGAACTGGCTCACAAGCACGATATCGTTGTAATTTGCGACAATACGTTTGCCAGCCCCTACGTGCTGCGCCCGCTTGAATTTGGCGTCGATCTAGTGGTTGAGAGCGCCACCAAGTTTATCGGCGGACATAATGACGCGCTCGGCGGGGCGATTATGTTGAAAGCGGGATTGCTACCCGCCGACTTCATGGAAACGATTCGCTGGAATACGATGGTCAAAATGGGGTCACCGCTGTCGCCGTTTAACGCTTGGCTGCTGCTGCGCGGCATTCAAACGCTGCACGTGCGCGTTCAGCGACAGTGTGAAAACGCGATGACGCTGGCGCAACATCTGGAACAGCATCCCAAAGTTGGGCGCGTCTGGTATCCAGGGCTGGAATCGCACCCGCAACATCACATCGCCAAAGAACAGATGCCCAAATTCGGAGCGATGCTGACCTTTGAAGTCACCGACGCAGACGCGGCGCTGGTTGTACTGGACAATTTGAAACTAGCAAGCTTTGCCGCCAGCTTGGGCAGCGTACGCACCACAACACAAATTCCCGCAACGATGGCCTTCCTCGATATTCCGCCAGAGCAACGGGTGCGAATGGGCGTGAGCAACGGGATGATTCGCGTTTCGGCCGGATTGGAAGACGCGACCGATCTAATCGCAGATTTCAACCAAGCATTAGCGCAAATTTGAAGTAAAATCCCACAATGACGCTGACGCTTAACCAAATTTGGGACACATTACAAACGGTAAAAGACCCTGAAATCCCTGTGATTTCACTGGTTGAACTGGGCATTGTGCGTGAGGTTGCTGTCGAAGCAGATGCGATTCGGGTGGTCATTACGCCAACTTTTTCGGGCTGCCCCGCCCTAAACGTGATGATGCAAGATATAGAGCAAGCACTGTTGGCAACAGGGGCGACACAGGTTACGGTCGCGACGGTGCTTGCGCCTGCATGGTCAAGCGACTGGATTTCGGCCGAAGGGAAGCGCAAACTCAAACAGTTTGGCTTGGCCCCACCACGTCACCACGGCGGCAACTTAATCATGACATTTTTCGACGTGATTGAATGCCCGCGTTGCGATTCAAACAACACAACGCTAAAAAATAGCTTTGGCACAACGCTCTGTCGCGCCATTTGGACATGCAACGCATGTCAAGAAACATTTGAACAATTCAAACCAATTTAATTGAGTCGTCTGTTGCTATCGTCACAGACAAACTAACGCTTTATGAAAAAGATTGAGAAGGTAGGCATTATCGGCGCTGGCACGATGGGCAGCGGCATCGCGGCGCATTTGGTCAACGCGGGCATTCCCGTTGTCTTGTTAGACATTCCCACGCCCAATTTGGATGAAAGCGAACGGGGCGATCGAACGGCACGCAATCGACTTGTCCAAACGTTATTTAAGCGCATGGTGACGGGGCGACCTGTGCAGTTGGGACGGCCTGAACTGGCCGACCAAGTGACTTTGGGCAACACAGAAGATGATCTCTCCCTGTTGGCCGATTGCGATTGGGTGGTTGAGGTCATTATTGAGCAGTTGGCCCCAAAACAGGCGCTCATGGCGCGACTGGCGCAAATATGCAAACCAGACGCAATCGTGACGAGCAACACGTCGGGGATTCCGATCAACGAGATTGTTGCGAACTGTTCGGCCGATTTTCAAGCCCGCTTCCTTGGCACTCACTTTTTCAACCCGCCTCGCTATCTCAAGCTCCTTGAACTGATTCCAACGGAACAGACCGATCCTGCTATCGTTGCGCGGATGAGTGACTTCGGCCGAAATAAGCTCGGCAAAGGGGTCGTGCTTTGCAAAGACACGCCCAATTTTATCGCCAACCGCTTTGGCGCGGTGACGGGCGCGTTTATTGCGGAAACGGCGCTTTCTAATGGCTATCCCGTTGCCGAAGCAGATATGCTGCTGGGGCCGTTGATTGGTCGGCCGAAAACAGGCTATTTCCGCTTGGCCGACCTTGTTGGACTTGATATTCGCAGCGACGTAATCCGCAACCTCTACCCTGCCGTGCCGCACGACGCCTATCGCGACCTGCTGATCGGCAAAACATTCTGGCCCGTATTCGACACGATGCTCGAAAACGGCTGGATCGGCAACAAAAAAGGGCAGGGGTTTGTCAAAAAAATGATGGTCGATGGCAAGCGCCAATTCTGGACGCTCGACACAAATACGTTTGAGTACAAACCGACAAAAATCGCCAGCTATCCCTCCGTTGAGGCAATCCAAAAGAACCGTTCCACGGTTGAGCGCATCCGTCACCTGCTTGGCGCAGACGATCGGGGTGCGCGGCTTGTCAAAAGCGTGATCTTCAATATGCTCGAATATGCGGCTTACGTGACGCCAGAGATAGCTTACTCGCTGGCCGATGTAGACAACGCGGTTCGTTGGGGATTCAACTATCAGATTGGCCCCTTTGAGCTGTGGGATGCGCTGGGCGTGGCGGAAACGGCGGCGCAGATGGAAGCGGCTGGGCATCGCGTGGCTGATTGGGTCAAGGAGATGCTGGCGGCTGGCGTTGAGCAGTTTTATGCGGCTGACGGGGTGGTAGATTTTGAGAATGTGGGGGGAATTCGGCCGAAACCAAACGACCCCCGCCACCTAAATCTCGCCACCATCCGTGCCGCAAATCCCCCCATTGCCACCAACAACAGCGCCAGCCTGCACGACATGGGGGACGGCGTTCTGCTGTTTGAGTTCCACTCGAAAGTAAACGCGCTCGATATTGATATTTTGTCGATGGGCAAGCAGGCACTCGCCCATTTAGAAGCCGATTTTGATGCCCTTGTCATCGGCAATGAAGGGCGTCATTTCTCGGTAGGCGCAAATCTCGGCAAGTCCTCCGCCAGCAACGAAGCGGAAGCGGCTGCCAACCGCATTCGCTTTGGTCAAGAGGTGATGATGGCACTCCGTCATTCGTCAAAGCCCGTTGTGACAGCACTGCACGGGCGGGCGCTCGGCGGCGGCTGTGAGATCGCAATGACAGGCTGGCGCTCCGTCGCACATCATGAATTTATCGTAGGGCTTGTTGAGTTCAATGTCGGCATTGTGCCAGCATGGACGGGCGTTAAGGAACTGTTGCGCCGTCACGTGAACCCTGTGGCGCGTGAAAATCCAGACGCGGTGCTGCTCATTTTGCAAAAGCTGCTCACACAACTGATGCAGGCCAAAGTGAGCAGCAGCGCTTGGCATGCAAAAACGCTGGGCTATTTGCGCGAGGATGACGTGATCGTGATGAATCCTGATCATCGTTTGCTCGTTGCGAAGGAGCTTGCGCTTGAATTGGCTGCACAAAACTTGCCTGCACCCGACCTAGAAACAATTTATGCGGCGGGAACGGCGGCACGTGCCGCCTTGGTTGAGGACTTGACTGCACGGAAAGCGGCTGGGAAGTTGAGCGCGTTTGATCTGATTATCGGCCGACAACTCGCCAATATTCTCACTGGCGGCGACCTTCCCA
>JBMZDF010000301.1:0-7647 GCA_049614105.1 Promineifilaceae bacterium (SeqCode) | reverse complement strand
TACGAGCCAGCAGCAGGCCAGCAGGCCCTGAGCCAATAATTCCAACTTGTGTACGCATAGTGTCTCCTGTGGAAAGTGAAGGGTGAACGCTAGGCCAAATTTTCCTACGGTTCAAAAAAGACGGTTTCGAGATCGCCCTGCATATGGATGTCGAGGCGGTAGATTGGTGTGCCTTCGCTGTCGTCGCGCTGAGCGATAAGTGTGTGGCGGCGTTCGGCCGAAACGGCAGATAGGATAGGATCGGCCGAATTATCCTCGTCCGAAAAGTAGAAGCGCGTCACCACATGCAGTAGCAAACCACGCATCAACACACGCACCGCTAAATGTGGCGACATGCCATCGACAGACCCCGGCTTGATCGTCTTAAACCAATAGTTGCCAACCGCGTCCGTTGCAGCACGGCCATGCCCAAAGAAAGCGCCGTCTGCATCCGCCTGTTGACGGTCCAAAGGATGGTTGTAAATACCGTTGGCATCTGCCTGCCAAATCTCGACAATCGCGTCGTTAACGCCCTGTCCATCGCCATCAAACACACGCCCGCGCAGATAAATACGCTGCCCGACCGTGTCATCTTGTACCATTTGATTGAGTTCGCCATAGGTCATCCCAATCGAAAAGAAGGGGCCGACCGTTTGGCTTGAGGATTGTTGTAACATAGAGGTTATCCGCAGGGCAGTGAATATAAACCGTATCCAAAATCAGCGCAGCACCAAAAGCATTCACGCTTCAAAGGGTGTTCCGCCCAGCACAATGTCAAACTGATACCCCAACGCCCACTCAGCTTGCGTGATGTTGTGGTCATAGGCGGCGATCAACGTCCCCTTGGCTGCATCATCTGGCATACTGTTGAAAATCGGGTCAAGTGGCTGGAGCGGATCGCCAGGGAAGTACATCTGGGTGACGAGGCGCGACATAAAGTTTGTGCCAAAGACAGAAAAATGAATGTGGGCGGGTCGCCACGCATTGTAATGGTTGCCCCAAGGGTATGCACCGGGCTTGATGGTAATAAACCGATATTCGCCCATCTCATTTGTGAGGATTCGGCCGCCACCCGTAAAGTTTGGATCGAGTGGTGCGTCGTGTATCTCACGTTTATGCAGATAGCGGCCCGCCGCGTTTGCTTGCCACACTTCGATTAGAGCGTTGCGAATCGGCCGATTTTCCGCATCTAACAAACGCCCCGTCACGATGATGCGTTCGCCCAGCGGTTCGCCGTTGATGCGCCCGTTCATTGTCAGATCGGCGTCCAGTTTGCTGACCGTGTCGCGGCCGAATACAGGCCCCGTCAGTTCAGACAGCGTGTGTTTCATCGGCAATAGCGGTTTGGTCGGCGAACGTTTCACCGTTGATTTGTAATCTGGATAGAGATAAGGCGGTTGTTTGCTCAAGTCGAGCGTGCTCACTTGCTTGCTCATGCAATTTCCAACTCCTTATAGATTTTCTTGGCGATGCCGATCGCGGTGTTGGCCGACGGCACACCCGCATAGATTGCGACATGATGCAGCGCCTGTTTTAGCTCATCAGGCGTAACGCCCGTGTTTTGGGTAGCCCGTACGTGCATCCCGAACTCATGCTCCTTACCCAGCGCTGCAATGATTGCCAGTGTGATCAGGTGGCGCGTCTTTTTGTCGATGCTATCACCCGCCCAAGCCGTTCCCCACGCAAATTCAGTGATGAAGCGCTGGAAATCAGCGTCAAACTCAGTGATATTGCCCGACGCCCGTTCAACGTGTGCATCGCCCAGCACAGAACGGCGGATCGCCATGCCCGTCTCGTAACGTGCGTTTGGCTGTGCAGATAAAAACGCTTTGATGGCGGCAGCGGTCGCGGTGGGCTGTTCCCAACAGGGCAGATGTCCAGCGCCGTCAATTGTTTGGAAAGTGGCGTTGGGTAACGCAACGGCCAACGTTTTAACCAGTTCGGGCGGCGTCGCGCTATCCTGCGCACCACACAGCACCAACGCAGGCATCGACAAGGCGGCAAGCGTTGGGCGCAAATCGGCATCACGAATGGCGGCGCAAGTGCCGACATAGCCTGCAAGCGTGGTGCGGGTGAGCATATTTCGGCCGATACAGCGCATCGCCCCACCCACATCAGGCGCAAACCAGCGATCGAGAATCGGCTCAGCTAACTGCATCATGCCGTTCTGCTCAAGCGCATCAATACGAGCGTTCCAACCCGCCGCGTCACCAATTTTCCCCGCCGTATCGCACAACACAAGCGAGGCGACACGCTGCGGATGCTGCGCCGCAAAATCAAGCGCGATCATGCCGCCAACCGAGACCCCAATCAGCGTGGCGCGTTCAATTTGCAGATGGTCAAGCAGGGCGCGTAGGTCGTCGCTGTGGTCACGCATCGCGTAGGGTGCGGGCGGCGCATCAGAGAGGCCATGTCCCCGTTTGTCGTAGCGCACCGTCTGGACATGAGGAAAACAGGCGGCGACCGCGTCCCAAATATGCAGATTAGTGCCAAGGGAGTTGATAAAAACGAGGGGCGTACCGCCGCTGCCAGCCGTTGTGTAGCGCAACGTGACGCCGTTTACTGTTGCAAAGTTCATGGGGTAACCTCTTGATCGGTCAGTGTTTGCATGAGAACGTTTCGGTTTCGATTATATGGATCAGACTTGTTTACGCAATAAACGGTTTTTTACAGTAGTCAGTAACATCACAACGCTTAACATAGTTGAGATTGTCAACAACAGACCGACCACCTTGCCTGCAACATTGGGCAACTTATCCCAACTGACGCATCTGGAAATCGTCAACAACGATTGGCTGGTGTCTGTCCCATAGGTACAATTGGAAAAGATAAGAATGACAAATGGAAGAGGTGAAGAAGGGAAAGCAAAAAGTAAATGAAGAATTTTGAATGATGAATTGAAGAGGAGGCAAGGCAGAAAGATGCAAGGCACTCTTCGTCCCCATTCTTCATTCTCCATTCCCTATTTTCTCCCTCCCCCTTCTCCCACCCAAAGGAACCCTATGAATTTTGAATACAGCAGCAAGACGCGCGACTTACAAGCAAGACTGATCCGCTTTATGGAAGCGGAGGTGTATCCTATCGAGCGCGAGATGAGCGCCTTTCACCATAACCCCGCGACCCGTTGGCAGCATTGGGAGCCACTCGATGCGCTCAAAGAGAAGGCGCGGGCAGAAGGGTTGTGGAATCTGTTCTTGCCAAAAAGCTATGGTGATCTCAGCCCAGGGTTGACTAATCTGGAATACGCGCCTTTGGCAGAAATTATGGGTCGTATGCGCGGCGCGTCTGAAATTTTCAACTGTAGCGCTCCCGACACGGGCAACATGGAAGTGTTGGCAAAGTACGGCACGGTGGCACACCAAGAACGCTGGCTAGAGCCGCTCATGGCGGGCGAAATTCGCTCCTCCTTTTTGATGACCGAACCCGCAGTCGCTTCCTCCGACGCAACCAACATTCAGACTTCGATTGTGCGCGATGGGGATGAGTATGTGATCAACGGGCGCAAATGGTTCTCATCAGGCGGAATGCACCCGCACAACAAAGTCACAATCGTGATGGGGAAAACAGACCCAACGGCCGATCGACATCAGCAACAGAGCATGATTCTGGTTCCGCTTGACACGCCAGGGGTTGAAATTGTTCGGCCGTTATCCGTCTTTGGCTACCTCGACTCACCCGAAGGGCATCCTGAAATTGCGCTCAACAACGTGCGCGTGCCAGTTGAAAACCTACTCTTGGGCGAAGGGCGCGGCTTTGAAATCGCGCAGGGTCGCCTGGGGCCAGGTCGCATCCATCACTGCATGCGTTTGGTCGGCATGGCGCAGCGTGCGCTAGATGATGTGCGAACGGGTGGAGGAGCGTGTTGCTTTCGGCCGAAAATTAGGCAAATTCAGTTCTATCCGCCAAGAAATCGCCATTTCCCGCTGCGAAATTGAGCAAGCACGTCTGCTGACTTTGGCGGCGGCCGATAAAATGGACAAAGCTGGCAACAAAGCGGCTCGCAACCTAATCGCCATGATCAAAATCGTTGCGCCAAGAATGGCCTGCAACGTGGTTGACCGCGCCATTCAAATTCACGGCGGCATGGGCGTCACTAGCGACACACCGCTGGCTGGCTTCTATGCAGGCGCTCGCTCGCTCCGTCTTGCAGACGGCCCCGATGAAGTCCATATGTACCAACTTGGCCGCAATACGATTCGCGAGCTAACCCACGGGTAAGCCAACAGCGATTCGCATTTTTCTCTCCTTCTCAGTGTCATATTGCCATTAGCAAGCTCTGTCTGGCAATTATTGGCAAATTAGTCATAAAATGATACGCTTTTGCGTATGGATGCTGGCGTTTGCAACCAATCGAGCAACAGCTTAATCATAAATGTTAGAGGTTAACACGCCCTGTTTTATCAGGGTATGTTTTTTTGCTTGCCTCATACAAATACGAACCCTTCCGAATACATCTTCGACCATCGCATGTTTGTTAAAGCTGCGTGGTTTAGTAAAGCTTTCCCACTTTCAGCTTAACTGTTTAGGCAAACGTTGGGCTGTAATGGGCGCTTTTTCTGAAGGCCGGATTCATCAAATAACAATTGCACAAGGTTGTGCAAATAGACTTTTATTGTATTGATTAAGGGTGTGTTTTAAGGTCGCACCGTTAGTTAAGCGTCAAAAGCTCAGAGGAGACTTGTTGAATGGACATCTCATTTTTAACGACGGGATTGTATGTTCTGTCGATATTGGCAGGCGCATATATTTTGCTGCGGTTTTTACCACAAGCGGTAGACAAAATTATTGACCGCATCCCTGTCATAGACAAAACGCTTGGCTATTTCATTTCAGACTCATCAGGTCTTGTCATTCTCATTATTTTGATCGTGTCGGGGATATTTCAGCTTGACGCGAACGCTCGCTTGGTTGCCACATTGATCACGGTGGGGAGCGGTGCGTTCATTTTCACAACGGAAGGATGGGTACACGACGCATTCTCTGGTATCGGGCTGCAAATTTATAATCAGTTCCGCGTAGGCGACTGGGTAACGGTGGCAGGCGTGCGCGGGCATATTGTTCGGCTGGGCTTGTTTCGCACCGATCTTGAAACGCTGGAACTTGATTTAGTCAGCGTTCGCAACACGCAGGTGTTCGGCTCCAACATCATCAACCACAGCGGCATTCCGTTTCGTGAGATCTCCGTGATTGTGCATACGGCCGATTATGGCGAATATGGCGATGATATTCGCGGCTACCTTGCCGCAGTCGAAACAATTGCGCGTCGTGTGGAAAAAAGTGTTTGCCCAGAAGCGGCAGTTGAAGCGGGTTTGCACGCAAAGGCTTACTTTCTCGAATTTGGCTCCTCCTCCGATTACATCACCGTTGTTTATTACTCCTATGATCGGGATGAAGCATACCGCGATGCGGTAAGCGCCATGCACGTTGCGATGGCTGAGGAACTTCGGCCGAAAGGGGTCATACTAGGACAGGTCAACGCAAACACAATCGACAACGTGATGACCTATCGGCGAGTTGAGTAAGATGGAACTCAACACCGACTGGATAGCATCCACGATCAACCTGCTGCCCATTCTGTTTATCGGGTGGGCGCTGCTGCGCTACCTGCCCACAATCATAGACAAAGGGTTCGACCTGCTCCCCAGCATAGACAAGACATGGGGCTTGTTTGTTTTTCTCATTGTGGTTGCCCTCGTTGGCATCCTGCTTGTTTCAACAGGGTTAACATCGCTCAACACGAGTCCTCGCGTGTTGGAGATTGTGTACGCGATTGGAGCGCCCGCCATCATTTTCACCTACAAAGATTGGTTGAAAGATGGACTAGCTGGGATCGGCCTACAGATTCACCGTCAACTGCACATTGGAGATTGGATCACCGTATCAGACAAGATGGGCCGTATTGCACGTCTAGGGCTATTTCGGACAACGCTCCACACTCTCGGATTAGACGAAATAACGATTCGCAACTCGGAACTGTTTGACGCTAACATTTTCAATCACAGCAGCACCCCCTTTTTCGAAATCAAGATGATTATTCATACCGCTGGTTATGCGGATTATCAGCATGATATGCGTGCTTATCTGGCGGAGGTCGAGGCGATTGCGCAACGGGTTCAGGAACAGGTCAGCCCAGCGGCGGCAGCGCAAGATCGCCTGCGGGCCAGAGCATACTTGCTGGAGTTTGGTGGGTCGTCCGATATTGTTACGGTCATCAGCTATGCTTCGTTGTGGCGCGAGGCTATCAGCGAGACACATACCGCTATGGCGGAAGCATTGCGTTCCAAGGGTGTTGTGTTGGGTCAAGTGAATGCGAATACGTTTGACAACGTGATGGCGTATCGGTAAAAGACGACGCAGTAGAGAATAAATTGTAAATCGGCCGAAAAATGAAACATAAAAGCTTGTTCACACTCATGGCGATGTTCATCTATGCAAGTGCAATGATGGGCGCAGACAGCCCGTTTCCGCAGCTCTACAGCCAAATGTTTCCAGCGCTCCATCAGCTAGGCGTTGAACTCCGTGAAATCCTCGCGTTGCCCGACCCAGACACCCCGCTGCTCGTTTATGGGGTGTCTGATCCAGCAGTTGCGGAAGCCTTCCCCGGCATTGGTGAAGGCGCACTAAACGGCACACAGCTTGACATGATTGATATTGTCATTGGGTCGTTAAGGCTAGGCTCAGAGGCACAATTTAACACCCTTGACCTACGCGCAGAGGTCAGCACCTTAGAATTAGCCACCGAACTCAACTTGTCCGCTCAAGAAATGTTTGGTCTTGACGGAGGCATGATCGGTATCCCATTTCTATTTAGCGACCCCGACGCATGGTACGTGGAACCTGAAACGCACTATTATGTGGCGCGTTTCAATGGCGTTTCAGACGCTGCGCTGATCAGCGCCAACAATCTTGTTCCGTGGGATGATCCATTTACGCTATCTTTTATCGTGCGCCCCGCCGCTATACAGGCCTCAACTGCCCCCGCGCTGCCGCTATTGAGCTGGATTGTGGACAAGAATGAACAGGCGGTGTTGAGCTATCTCGATGAGCCACACCCAAATACAGGCCAATTACAGCTACAGGTTGGCAAGAACAGCGTATTGATTGAGAGGCCCATTGATGATGGCGAATTTCACTATGTTGTGATTACGTCCAACGCAAACGTGCTTTCAATTTATATTGATGGCGTGTTGGAAGGAACGTTATTGACCAGAGAGATGCCAACGGTGGCGGCTCTGTTGATTGGTGCAAACACCAGCGGTACAGAATATTTTGGTGGCGAGATAGGCGCGATTGCATGGTCAGGTGAGCTGTTTTCGGCCGAACAAATCACCCTCAACACAATCGCAACAGGCGGGCTAACCGCCCCTACCCCCCTTGACTCAGCAACCCAAACTCCAACGCCAACCCCCACGGCCACCGCCACCGCCACCGCACAAACAAGCACAATTCCCGCCCCACCCGCCTTGCCAACCAATATTCCAACCTTAACCCCGCTTCCACCAACCGCCACAATCAGCGCAACCGCCACGCTGTCGGCAACAAACACCCCAACGTCAACCCAAACAGAAACGCGAGCGGCCACGTCACTACGGAACACATCCCATACCGCCCATTCTACCGCCACCCACCAATACCGTATAAGACAACAAGAACCCATATGCACCCCTC
>JBMZDF010000300.1:0-7663 GCA_049614105.1 Promineifilaceae bacterium (SeqCode) | reverse complement strand
AATCTCTGCTCGAACCCTAGAATCCCCGTTCCTTTAGGTCGGGGAGTATGTCAAGTCTATTATCTGCATTACAACGGCGGAAGCCGCTTGACCCTTTCAAGCCCTCGGCCGATCGGAAAAGAAGAAAACCTTGCGAACCCTAATCCTGCTCACGCTGCTGTTACTTGCGACGGCTTGCCAACAACAAGTGGCATCGACTGCCGCCCAACCAATGCCTACCGTCCCAACGCTGCTCAGCGCAACGGACGCGCCACCCACAAACGTTCCGACCTTACGCCCACCGATTGTGCAAACAATTGCGCCAAAGGTAACTGAGCCGTCTGCATTCGCCCTACCCAGCGCGGAGGAGTTGGTCACCGCCACGCCTATCCCGACCGACACGCCTACCCCGCTGCCAACGGGAACGCCCACTCCACCGCCCACATTCACCCCACCCTCTTTACCTGGCACATCGCCCAACGATCATTATTGGTTTTATCGGCCGGTGCCAGACGGCGGCACTGTGTGGACTGACAAATCATACCCGTATGGAAGCACACGCGGCGGCACGCTACGCCCTCATCATGGGGTTGAATTTCAAGTTCCAAGCGGCACAGGCGTTTATGCAGCCGCTACGGGGACGGTCGTCGTGGCGGGGGATGATGTTGCAACTGCTTTTGGCGAACGTTCCAATTTTTATGGCAACCTTGTCATTATCGAGCATGAGACAACGTACAAAGGGCAACCTGTATTTACCCTTTACGCGCATCTGTCTCAGGTAGGGGTCGCTGTTGGACAAAAAGTTCAGGCGCGGGATCTAATTGCGCTGTCGGGCAGTTCAGGGATTGCAGATGGGCCACATCTGCATTTTGAAGTTCGCATTGGTGCGAATCGCTATTCTGCAACGCGCAACCCAACGCTATGGCTCTATCCGTTTGATGAACACGGTACGGTCGTCGGGCGCGTCACCTTCCCAAATGGGGTGGCCGCAGAAGGCGCACAGGTGACGGCCACACGTATCGATGCGAAGTCTGTTTATAAAGGCACAACAACCTACATGGGGCGCGGCGTCAACGGAGACAACGGCTGGAACGAGAACTTTGTGATTGATGATGTCAAAGTTGGATTCTATTTAATTACGGTAACGGATGGCGTCAAACGGTACAAGCAAGAGGTTTGGGTACATGAGTATCAAACGACGTTTGTCGAAATTGAGATACCCAGCCCGTAGGAAAACGTAAGTTGATCAACAAATAAACCTCTGAGGTTTGTCATTATCCGCTTTGGTGTGGATAAAAACCTCAGAGGTTTTCGGCCAAAAAGAGTCCTACGCACGGTTGCGTTCGGCCGATTTCAACATCAAATGACCAACCAAGGCCACAATTGCACCCGCCACAATCGTGAGTCCCACAATGACCACGCCCACATCAAACCAAAACTTGTTGGGAAATAGCCGAATCAGCGAATCACTAAACTTGAATGTCCATGTTCCGGGTGGGAACAGCAATTCGTGAAAAAAGGTAAAGAAGAAATCCCACGCTAGCCCAATCACCGCGCCAATGCCTGCCAGAATACCCAGCGTGGCAAGCCCCCCATTCCGAATCGCCAGATAAGCAACAGGTTCCGTGCGGTTGGTGTAAAGCAGCGCCGTGATTCCAGCTACCACAATAATTGCGAGAATCGTGGTGGCGCGTTTAAAGCGGTCGGCACGAATTTTGACATCGTACATATGATCAACTTCGCGCTGATTAAACAGCAGTTCGTCGCTGTCTGGATGCGTTTGTTCCTCAAGCAGGTGAATCACTTCATCAGCATGGGCATCACGCGCCAGAAAGTCAACCGATACAAGCGCCAGCTCTAGCCGTTGCTCCTGCGTCCAGCCGTAATAATCCTCTGGAAATCCAGCCTTGTTGTATTCCCACACAGGATACCAAGGGGCGATTACAAAGGTAATCATATAAAAGCCAAGCATAAACGGAATGCAAAGCGTGACCATCCAACGAACCATCTTAGAAGTTTGTGTACTCACAGTGTTGCCTCAGATCCAGTTCCGCAGGCGCGTTTGGACCAAAAATTAGGGTTGCAGGGTTAATTGTTGATGCATTTTTTCGGCCGAAAATTGACCGACATTCTCAAACACCATCACCAACGACTGATCATATAACGTAAAACTCTCATCCGCACGTCCCAGCAAGACACCCTGCCGCTCCGCCAAGAAATTGCTAACGGCAACGGGCGGCTCCAAACCAGCCCAGCTAAAGAAATCGGCTTTGAGGTAGATATTGCCTAGCTGCGGCATACGTGCCGTCACAAAAACAGGCTCATAGCCCAAACTGCCGTCAAATAACGGCTGATACACGCCGCTTGACTGCGGATAGAGCGTCGGGAGACGCGGCACAACGCCGTAAATACGATTTGAATCGATGACAAGATAATCTGCGCTGGCAAGTAAGGCGAGGTTGGCGTCTAGTTTTTCGGCCGAATCGCTCGTCCGCGTCCCGCTCAACCAAGTCAACGCCTCATGCTCAAACGCAGAGGTTCGTGACGAAAATTGCTTCCCATCAACCAAAATGCTGCTCGGCAGTCGATCGCCCCACAGTTCAGACAAAATCAAACTGCCATTCGGCGCGTTGTCAAATAGCCAATGGCTAGCCGTCAGCCAAGGATGCGGCTGGCGGTACAGGTTAACAAACGCAAGCGCATAAACAAGCGTCAGTCCAAACACCAGCCCCGCAACCGAGCGACGCAGCCAGCGGCGCTGCCAAGATAGCACCCACGCCGCCGCAAACAGCATCATGAACGGCGTCAACGGCTGCATGTAGCGCATAAATTTGACAAAGAAATTGCCTGTCGACAGCATGTACGGAATAAACCAAGCGAGCACAATCCACTCGGCACGTGCGGAAGGACGCACGAGCAAACTCTCGTTGCGAATCCAGCTACGCGGGTGTATCCGCCGCACGGCACGCCATAGTATCCAGCCCAAGGCGGCAAATGCGAGCATCCCCAAGGGCAACCCCATCCCCCAACGAATCTGCATTTCGGCAAAATATGCGAAGGGGCGTGTGCCAAAATATTGGCGCGTGAAGGGAAATTCGGCCGAACCACCCACCATATTGCTCTGCGTCACAATGTTGAGCAAGTAACAATTGCCAAGGTTAATCTCAGGAATCGTGAAACTGCCAACCTCAACCGCTGGCAAAATCGCCTCGCAGCTAAAATCACGCAGCGCAAACGGATTGGTCAGCGCGAACGCCAGCAGCGACCATAGCCCCAACCCGATCAGCGATCCAGTTGCCGCACGCACCCCTCTCGCCTGAAAAACACGGTCAGATCGCACCCAAAACCACGTCAGTGTCAGCGGGAACAGCAGCAGCACGGCGCTAAATTTTGACCCGACCGCCAGTCCGCCACAAATCGCCGCACAGGTCAACCATACATTGATTCGCCGCGACGTTGCCTCAAGCTGGTGGCGTTTTAAGGCGCGAATGAGGCATAGAATTGTCGCGACGATAAAAAACGTCATGTAGGGATCAACAGCAAAAAAGTGGGCCAGTTGAATATGCATGACGTTGACCGCGAGAAAGGCAGCGGCCAGCCAGCCCACGCGCTCGTCGTAAAGGGCTGTGCCGAGCAGGAAGATGAGCCACACCGTGCCAATATCAAACAGGGCGGTTGTGGCGCGACCCACGGCGGTGATGCGATCAAATTCGGGCGAAATCGGCCGAATACCATCCTCCAAACAGGTTTCTGGCAGCACCTCAAACCACTGCGGCGCAAATCGCTCAACCGCCCGCGTCGCCAATACCCCCAGATAAAGCGGTAAATGCCCATAGGCAAAACTGCGCGGCTCATCTTCCAAGATGACCACACAGTTCGTATCGTTCGTTTTAGGCCAATAAAAGGGGTTAAAAGAGCTGTTCTGTGGATCGAGCGCCGTCGCCCACGTCTCAGGCGCGTTAATCGACGTTGCCACCCATGCGACATAGCGTTCATCTGGATGATAATGCTCGTATCCATCCCAATCGTTGCCAATTAAGCGAAAAACCGCTGCCAACATCAATATTGGTATCAAAAGTAAACGCCAAACCGATTTCTGCATCCCTCAATTGTAACTTGAAAACGATGTCGCGGGGCGGGTTGTTTAGAAAGGGCAGGGCAATTGCATTCTAAATTTTCTGACTCGCTCCTACGCTCCGCGTGGGAGTGTTTTTGCTTGCCGCTCTGCGGCCTGTGGAGAACTTTTCTTGGCAGAGAAGAGGCCGCAGAGCGGCAAGAGGGGTGTTCCACCGCAGAGCAGTGGAACGAGGTATCCCGCAGGTTGCTGAGCATTGCAACGTCAAACGTGGTTCATCTGAAACACATCTTAACCACCCACAATCAATGCAATGTGACGCGCTTATTTCCTAAAATGCAGCCCAATCGAAACAGACAACGCGGACTTGCCGCAACATGAAAGTATGAATCGACAAAACAAAACGGTTGTGATTGGTGCAGGGATTGCGGGTTTAACCACCGCCGCGCTGCTGTTAGAAGCAGGACATGAAGTGACAGTTTTAGAGGCGCAAGCGTATCCAGGCGGCTGTGCTGGCACGTTTTTCTATCAAAATTATCGTTTTGATGCGGGCGCTACACTAGCGGGCGGCTTTGCGCCAGGCGGACCGCACCATCAGGTGGCGCAACGGCTGGGGCTTGAGTGGCCAACCGCCCCTGTGACGCCCATTGCGTGGACGGTGCATTTGCCCGACGGGCGCAGCGTTTCGCAGTGGACCGATATGGAACGCTGGCGAGAAGCACGGCAACGGGCGTTTCCAACGGCGGAGCGTTTTTGGCATAAACAAGAGCAGTTGGCCGATATTGCGTGGGATGTCTCAACACGGCATTTTCCTTGGCCGCCACAGGATGCGCGTGATTTGCTTGATTTGGGGTTGGCACTTCGGCCGAAAACATTTCTCTCCACCCCCTATATTTTGCGCTCCATCGGCAGCTTTATGCCTAAAAATGACCCAATGCTGCGCACCTTTGTCGACGCCAATTTGTTAATTTCTGCACAGGCAACCGCCGACAAAGCAAACGCCCTTTACGGCAGCGCGGCGCTGGAACTACCTCGGCGCGGCGTCAGCCATGTGACAGGTGGCGTCGGCGGCATTGCGGACACGCTTGTCGAATGGATTCGATCCAAAGGCGGCAGCATCTTTTTCAAACAGTCGGTAGACCAAATTGAGGTACGCAACGGAAAAGCTGTGGCGGTGCATACAAATCAAAGCAAGCGCCAGTCCAAGCGGTTGACGGTCGAGTGCGACACGCTGATTGGCAATTTGACCCCGTGGGGATTGCAAAAACTATTGGCAACTGACGCACCACCCAAGTTGGCGGCGGAAACGGTTAAGCGCGGCAGCACGTGGGGGGCGTTCATGCTTTACATCGGGCTGGATGAGTCCAAACTGCCCGTTGATTTGGTTGAGCATCATCAAGTGGTACGCGATCATACAAAGCCGCTGGGGGAAACCAATTCAATCTTCATTTCGATTTCGCCAGCGGGGGAATCGGAACGCGCTCCGAACGGCATGCGTGCGGCAAATATTTCGACCCACACAAAGATTGAGCCTTGGTGGGCCTTACGAGACGATCCGCAGGGAGAGCAGGCTTATTTGGAGCGGCGTGAGCGGTATGTGGAGGCGATGTTGAATTCGGCCGAAATTGCGATCCCCGGCTTTAAACAAGCGGCAAAAATGATTTTGCCTGCCACCCCCGTCACCTATGAGCACTGGACAGGCCGTCCGCTTGGTATGGTGGGCGGCTTCCCGCAAACCTCAATTTTAGACGCACGTGGGCCACAAACGAGCTTGGCCAACTGTTGGCTCGTTGGCGACAGCGTTTTCCCCGGCCAATCAACGGCTGGGGTGACGCTCAGCGCCTTGCGCGTGGCGGAAAAAGTACGCCAGCGGACCCTGTGATCAGGGTTGCGTGATCGGTACTTTTTCCTCGGCACCGGTGATAATGCGGCTGTTGCGTAACGCCTCGTTTGAGTAAGCGTACAGTGCGACAAGGATAAAAATCCCCGCTCCGATCATAAACAGCAGTCGAATCTCAACAAAGTCGGCGAGCCAAGCAAACAGCAGCGTTGAAAATAGCCCCGCGCCCTGCGAGGCAATGCTGCGGAAGGAGTAGACACGGCCGAGCATCGAATTGTCAATGCTCGATTGCAACACAGAATCTTGTGCTGAGTCGCGCATCGCTTGCGGCAGTCCAAACAAGAAAAAGAGGAGTGTTGCGACGGTAACCGACTGGCTCAGCACAAACGGGATACCGATTAAGGCGGTAAACAGCGTATCGGCAATAATCATGCGCCCTGCGTGTTGGTTGATTATCTTGGTCATTCCAATTGCGATGAGCGTGCCGGCGAGGAGGGATGTTTGATAGGCGCTGTTCATGAGTCCCCAATCGGCCGAATTCCCATTCAACGCACGTTCTACAAACACAAGCAGCATGCCATATGACCAGATGCCCTGCGGGATGCTTTCCATCCCTTCCATGATCACCAGCGGGCGTGCAACCTTGTGCTGATTCAAAAAACGATAGCCCAGTTGAATAGAGGTCCAAATCGACTCATGCGACCCTGATGTTTTTGGCGCTGCCTCAAGCTGCAAATCGATGGGGATCACAACCAGACCGCCCACAAAAAGCCCTACGGTTGAGCATGCCAGCACAAACCCCAAACCAGAACTCAGCATCCACATGCCAACCAACCAGAACGCAAGCGCCGCACAGCTCAAAATAACCGCTTTCGCCACGCTGTTAGCCAACACAAGCGTCTTTGTCGGGACGATTTGCGGCATAATGGCCTGTCGGGCTGGAGCGCGTAAGATAGCGCCCCCCATGTAAAAGAACGCAACCACATAGAAATGCCATAGCTCGGTTTGCTCAGCTCGCACCATTAGGAAGAAAATCCCAACAACAGTTGCTCGTAACCAATTTGACCCTGCCAAAATCCATTTGCGCGGCATGCGATCCGCGAGTACCCCGCTAAAGGGCGCAACGCATACAGCCGTTATCATTGTGACAATTGTGATGAGTAACGTTTGGAGTGCCGAACCAGATCGATCGAGCACCTCTGCAAGCATCCCGCCTAACAACAGGACTTCGCCCAAAGTTGTCGCCCCAACAGACAAAAGCATCCAGACAAAATTTTGATTGGTGCGTAACAGCTTCCAGATTTTGGCCATACTATCTCCTTTGAAAATAACCTTTAAACAGACGGCTTGTCCATTTTTGCACTACACAGACTGGCAGTCCACGCACTATCAAACACAGCTTATTTTCATTTTTTGTTGGTGAGCCGCAGGCTTATGTGAACCCCCGAGCCATAAAAACCTTTGTTTACAAACAGACTAAACACCAAGGTCTAAATTGTAAGAAATCCCGATTTGGGCATTTCTTATTCTCAATACACCAATTTGATTTTTACTTAAAAGCTATTGTTGGTAAGACTGGGCCTTATGCAACATTAGCAAGGGAATCCGCCACACTTTGTGCAACTCCCCAACAATATCTCTTTAGCTTTATTTTTTTACTAAATGTGTCATGGGACACGCCGTCGGAATCGGAACCCTAAAGGCAGATTGTATAAACAGACACATTGTCCGTCAAAAACCTGGGTGGCAGAAACTACTTATCACCAGAC
>JBMZDF010000299.1:0-7664 GCA_049614105.1 Promineifilaceae bacterium (SeqCode) | reverse complement strand
CACCATCCGCCCAGTGATTGGACATCACAGCGTCAAATGCGCCAGCTTCTTCGGCCGCTGCCTTCACAACTTCAACTTCCGCATCGGTATCGGTGTGGAAACGATTAACCGCAACCACAACAGGAATTCCGAACTTCTTGGCGTTGCGAATTTGTGCCTTGAGGTTGCTAACACCTTCGTGCAGCAATTCCAAGTTTTCTTCAGTGTAGGCTGAATCGAGTGGCTTACCGGCCGATACTTTTGGTCCACCGCCGTGCATCTTGAGCGCACGAATCGTTGCAACCAAAACAACCGCATTTGGAACCAAACCACTTGCACGACATTTGATGTTGAAGAATTTCTCCATCCCGATGTCAGCACCAAAACCAGCTTCGGTTACAACGTAGCCATCTTTTCCAACCAACTTGAGGGCGATCTGGTCAGCCACAATTGATGAGTTACCATGTGCAATGTTGGCAAATGGGCCAGCATGAACAAAGGCAGGCGTACCTTCAATCGTTTGCATCAACGTTGGCTTGATTGCGTCCTTCATCAACACGGTGACTGCACCTGCACAACCGATATCTTCGGCCGTTACAGGTTCACCCGCACGGTTCAACCCAATCACCATCTTGCCGATACGTTCGCGCATATCTTGCAAGTCAGTTGCCAACGCCAAAATCGCCATGATTTCACTGGCAACGGTGATGTCATACCCTGTTTCGCGGGTCTTACCTTTTTCTTTAGGCCCCTTACCAACCGTAATACCGCGCAGCATCCGATCGTTCAGGTCAACCACACGACGCCATGTAACGGTGTCTGGATCAATATCCAAACGGGCAAAGCGTCCTGATTCTTCTAGCGTTAGCTTGTCAGGATCACGCTCGGTGATGCCCAGCTTTTCCAAACGGCGAATTTGGATTGATGAAAAGGCACGCTTGCCTTTCTTTTTAGGAACCAAACGACGATACAGCGCCTTGTTTGACTGGCTTGATTCGTGGAACATGCGAATGTCAATCGCAGCCGCAAGCAAGTTGTTAGACGCAGTAATCGCGTGAATATCACCCGTCAAGTGGAGATTGAACTCTTCCATCGGCACAACTTGGCTGTAGCCACCACCCGCAGCACCACCTTTGATGCTGAACGTCGGGCCTTGGCTTGGTTGGCGGATACAAGTGAAAATATTTTTGCCGAGGTGTGCACCCAATGCTTGGCTCAAACCAACTGTTGTTGTCGTTTTACCCTCACCAAGCGGTGTTGGGGTAATCGCGGTCACAACAATATAGTTGCCATTTGGTTTATCAGCTAGACGCTTGCGGACGTCCAGAGAAACCTTTGCTTTGTAGTGACCATATGGTTCCAACTCATCAGCTTCGATACCGAGGCTTTCTGCAAACGGCTGGATTTTGATCAAATCGTCATCTGCCGCCTGCGCAATATCAATATCGCTGGGGACAGGACGCAATAAGTTTTCTAACTTACGTGCCATGCTCATGGGCTTAACTCCTAATTAGATGTTTGTGGGTGATTAAGCAGAGTGCCTAACCGATATTCTTCTTCAAATCTTCTAAGTGCTCTAAATCGTGATCGCTCATGATTTTCAGCAGATCCGCAACGGTGACATCGCCAAAATAGGCGTGGACACCCGTTTTACCTAGCTGTTTGGGCGTCAGTGTGCGAACCAGTGCTGATAAGCGTTTGCGCCAAGTTGCCCATTCGTTTAATGAAGTGTGCAAACCAAGCATGTCAAAATCCCAGCCTGTATTCCAATGGTAGGGAAAGTGGGGATTCTCTTCCGCATCGCTTGCGATTCGCTGGATACGGTTCCAAAATTCAATTTCGATAACAAGCATGTGGGCGGCGATTCCGCTGGCATCCCATTCGTCGGGAGGGAATTGGATGTTGGTTTCGGCCGAAATTAGCACCAAACGCAACGCCTCCATCGACCCCTGCATCGCAACCAATCGTTCTTCAACCGTTAGACTATCCTGTCTACCAGCCTTATATTCAATCCATCGTTCCTCAGTTGTCATGCCATCAACTCCACAAGCTGCGATTCCAGCCCGTTGTAGCCCGTCGCCCGAATCTCTAGGGGTAAACTCAAGTAGTCCGAAATCGCCCGCGCACGCTCAATCAGCTTCTGCTCAGGCTTTTGCACCAGATAGACAAGTCGCTTGTAATGTCGAAAATACTCAACCTTTAGCTCTGGATACTTGTCCAATCCCATCCCTTTCATAATCATGCCGCGATACGCACGCACAATATAATCAGTCAGGAAAAACGTGCCCGGCTCCTCATCCATCAGATCGTGGAACCCTGCTTTACCACCAAACCAATCGTAGCAATGTGGCCCTTCCAGACGCTCAATGTTGTACTTATTCAGCACCATATCAAGCGCCCCGCGCGACCCACAATCACCATAAACCACAATCAGACGTGCATACTTGGCACGCAGCTCCAAGATCCGTTTCTCGACGTCAGGCGCAATGCGATCGGGGAAAACGTGGTCCATCGCGGACACAGCCGCAATTTCAGCATCCCAATTGTGCTTTTTCACAATCGCAATCACTTCACGCGCCAACGCGCCGCAGATGATGAGTCCAGTGGTCATTGTTATCTGTAATCCGTTATCTGTTTGCGAACAGATAACGGATTGCCTTTTTTAACCGCGACGACGACGACGACGGGGCTTATCCGCCACAGGCTCAGCAGGTGTCTCACCACGTGCAATTGCTTCTGCAATCTTCTTGGCCTGTTCCTTCTTGCGCTGATAGTTGATCCAAGTCAGGCAATTTTCATCATTGCCCATCAGCATGTCACCAGCCATGATTGACTCGTAAATTTCGCCCTTAATTGGGTTCGTAATAGCTGAGGTCATGCCTGCCGCCATTGCCATCGTCAGGAAGGTGGCGTTGATTGGCTCACGTGCGGGCAGACCAAATGAAATGTTGCTTGCGCCACAGGTTGTGTTCACGCCGAGTTCGTTGAGGCATCGGCCGATAATGGCAAACGCCTGACGCCCCGCATAACGCATCGCGCCGATTGGCATCACCAATGGGTCAATCACCACGTCCTCACGTGGAATCCCATAATCCATTGCGCGTTCGACAATTTTCTTGGCAACCGCAAAGCGCACGTCTGGATCTTCTGAAATCCCTGTCTCATCATTGGAAATACCAATCACGGCGCAGTTATATTTTTTCACAAGCGGCAAAACAACCTCAAGTCGTTCTTCCTCACCTGTCACTGAATTCAGCAGCGCTTTACCTTGATAAGCTTCTAGCCCAGCTTCCAGTGCGGCCACAATTGAAGAATCAATTGAAATTGGCACGTCTGTCACAGACTGCACGACACGAATTGCCTCTGCCAAAATGGCAGGTTCGTCCGCCAGCGGAATCCCCGCATTGACATCAAGCATCTGTGCGCCTTTGGCAACCTGCTTGAGCGCATCCCGACGAACGCGATCATAGTTACCAGCCTTCATTTGACGCGCTAAAATCTTACGGCCCGTTGGGTTAATCCGCTCGCCAATCATCACAAATGGGTGATCAGGGCTGATGATAACAGTCTTTGTTTTTGAACTAATTACAGTTTTTGGCGAAGCCATTATGTTCTTCTCCGTTACAATTTCTGATTATCGTATTGCGTTCCATGTAACGGACAACGAAATACGTGCTTATCTTAGGAGTGAGGATTGAATAAAGTCATCGGCTTCACCAGAGTGGTAGCCATCTAACTTTGTAGTATCAAATAATCCTCATTCCTTAATCTTGCTGTGGTCAGTCTCCTGACCATTCTTCACCCTAAGCTTTATTTGACTGCGTCTTTAAACGCGGCTGTAGAACTATGGGTGCAGGCACTTGCAACTTATCTGCATAATACCCAAATGAACGGGCAATCGCAGGTGGCGCAAACGTGCTTTCATCAATAGTCGGCTTAACGACACGCATTGGTCGAGGCAACAATCCTGCCCGCTCTACAATGTCATAAACCGCCTCTTCCTGCTTGTAAGCCATAATATGCACACCAGCAGCGCCTTCAAGCTCTTTGATCTGCTCGATTATTTCAATACAGATCTTCTTGCCCTCTTCATTACGTGCCTTTTTACCTTTGACACCCTTCATACGAGTGATAATCTCATCAGGGATATGCACGCCTGGCACCATCTTACGCATAAATTCGGCCGTTTTTGGTCCCTTCAAAGGCCCAACCCCAATCAAAATAAACGCTTTCTCGTGCAAACCCAAATCAACCACGCGCTTCATGTACTCTTTGAGACGCGGGATGTCATAACAATATTGTGTCTGGATGAAATCGGCCCCTGCCTCAATCTTTTTAGCTAAGCGCAAAGGCCGCCAGTCAAACGGTGGCACAAACGGGTTAGCCGCTGCACCAAGAAAAACGGCAGGCGGCGTCGTCAGTTTGCGACCACTCAAAAATTGGCTCTTGTCGCGCATAATCTTTGCGGTACGCAACAGTTGCATACAGTCAAAGTCAAACACGCGCTTCGCCTGCGGCTGATCGCCAGCCGTTACATCGTCACCTGTCAGGCAAAGCACGTTCATCACGCCCATTGCCGCTGCACCGAGAATCTCGCCCTGCATCGCAATACGGTTGCGATCGCGGCAGGAGATTTGCAAAATCGGTGCATAATCTAAACGTGTCAGCAATGAGCAAATCGCCATACTCGACATATGGCAGTTTGCACCTGAGCCGTCCGTTGCGTTTAGTGCGTCTGTGCAGCTTTCCAAAATACGCGCCGCTTCATAGACCTCGTCAGGGTCGGCGCTATCTGGAGGATTTAATTCGGCCGTTACAGCAAAATGCCCAGCGCGTAACACGCGCTCCAAACGACCCGGAGATTTGTACTCTGTGGGATTCATAGCGTAGAAGAAATAGAGAACATTGAATGGAGAATGAAGCAACAAACTTCATCACCCATCATTTATCATTTTCTTGGGTATTCTTCTGGAACAATAGCAATCGAGTTTAGTCCAACCCATGCTTTCGGCACGTCTTTGTCCTCACCCGTCATTTGAGTGATCCATGCCGAACGGTCGGTCAATTGGCGGTTTACGGGGGGATTGATTTGCATCATCTCACCGCCATACGTTTTCATTTTTTGTGAGGTTTCAAATGCCTCAACCCAAACGCAACGCATTTCGGGGAAAACTTCACAGTGCCCGTTGGCGCGTACGCCACCACAAGCACCGTTGCGCAGATTTTTAGGGCAGCCCATCGGACAAACCATGCCGGTCGAATGCAAAACGCATTGCCCGCACATCCGACAGTCAAAAATCTGCTTCTTACTCCACTCTTCCGAACCCTTGATCCAACGCTCGACACGCTCGTTGCCTGCCTTGCTAATCAATGGTTCCAATCGTTCAAAAAGCTTGTGAGTGGAGTCGTAAGCAGCCTCTAGTAAATGAGGCCGCTCGCGGAAAAAATTCAGGATCCGCGATTTGCGGACTGGTCGAACTTCAGTCATTCTCTTCTCTTCCCAAAGATCGGTATTCAGTATTTAGCTATCGGGATTCAGTCATCAATCGTTCACCGAATCCCGCATACCAAATACCGACTTACGCTCTTTTTCGGCGCTTACGACGCGGACGCCTGCCACCTTCTTTAATGACTGGGGCAAGCTCCGCTTCTTTCACTGTCACGTTTGGCACAGGAATCTCGCCAGACAAGACTTGCACCATACAAGCAATATGGCGCGGGTCATTGCCGCAACAGCCGCCGATCAGTTTGGCTCCGTTTTCACGTGCGCGATGGGCATAAGCACCCATCACTTCTGGCGATCCATCATAAACAAGATCTTCGCCAACCCATTTTGGAATTCCTGCGTTCGCTTTAATAATCAGCGTTTGCTCAGGATCTGCGGCGCGTAACTCTTGCAAGGCCGCTTCTGTTTCAGGCAGATTGTTGCCACAGTTGGCTCCAATCGCAGCTAAACCAAGATCGGCAAGCGACTCAACCATCGCTTTCCCCGTAACGCCCATCATCGTGCGTCCCTTGGTGTCAAAACTCATCGTTGCGCAGATCGGCAAATCTGACACAGAACGTGCGCCTTCAACCGCAGCACGCACTTCATCCAGATCGCTCATCGTTTCGATCCAGAGCAGATCAGCACCACCTTCGTCTAAGCCTTTGGCTTGTTCTGCAAAAGCGGCTTTACACTGGTCATAAGTCATCTCGCCCATGGGTACAAGCAGTTCGCCTGATGGCCCCATGCTGCCAGCGACGAGAATGGTGCGTTCGGCCGAATCAACAACCAACCGCGCATTTTGCGCCGCCGCCCGATTCAACTCAATCACCTGATCCTGTAGCTTATGCAGTTTCAAACGGTAGCTTGTGCCACCAAATGAGTTGGTCAAAATAATGTCAGACCCCGCATCAACGTAGGCCCGATGAACAGACTGCACCTTCTCTGGCTCAGACACGTTCCACTCTTCTGGCGGATCGCCAGAGGTCAGCCCAACCGCAAAGAGCATCGTGCCCATTGCACCGTCAAGGACTAAGGTATCTTTTTCTGCCAAAAACTGTTGTAGTTTGTTCATCATGTATGTCTCCACTAAAAAAACTCTGTTACCAATCGTTCAACAGTGTAACATGCCTTTCTTACCAAAGACCATTAGACAATCTGCCCAGAACTGCAAAGGTGCAATACTGTCATTACCTGCTTATTTGGGGCACAAAATAAAAAGCAAAAAGCGAGTTTAACGCTTTTCGCTTTTCATTGCTTTTCCTATGCTGCCGCACGTGCGCGTGCACGTTGTTGGCGCTTAATCGTCATAAACTTCTTTGCAGTCTCAACCGCAACGGCCGCATCACGACAATAGGCATCTGCTTCAATATCTTCTGCAAACGCATCGTTGAGCGGTGCGCCACCAACCAAAACGATGTGGTCATCGCGGATGCCTTCATCTTTGAGCTTGTTAATCACAACGCGCATGTATGGCATCGTGGTCGTCAACAAGGCGCTCATGCCGAGAATGTCAGGGCCATGCGAGTTAATCGCGCCCATGTAATCCTCAACCGAGTTGTTGATTCCAAGGTCAAATACCTCAAAACCAGCCCCTTCCATCATCATCGTAACGAGGTTCTTACCAATATCGTGGATGTCGCCCTTAACTGTACCGATGACCATCGAGCCGATTTTCTCAGCACCAGTTTCAGCAAGCAACGGACGCAGGATAATCATGCCCGCTTTCATCGCTTTTGCCGCCATCAACACTTCAGGAACAAAGAGGATACCATCACGGAAATCGCGACCGACAATCTCCATACCCGCAACCAAACCAGAGGTCAAAACGGTGTATGGGGTCAACCCACGACCCAAACATTCATGTACTTCTTCGACGATCTCTTCGGCATAGCCATCATAAAGATCTTCCCACATCAACTCATAAAGGTCTTGAAGCTCCATCGTCGTGATGTCAATTTCTTCGCCATCTTCTTCTTCGATAATTTCGTCACTCATTTAAGCACCTCAATACGGTAGTCAGCAGTCGATAGTCAGTAGTCAGCGTTGCAATGTACAACGGATTACTGATACGAGCATCTGATTATTTTCTTCTCCGTCGTCTTTTCGAGCGACGGCCGTTTTCGTTATTTGATTCACTAGCAGAACGCTTAGGCAAAATATCTGCTAGCTGCGGAAATTCGTCTGTTTTGTGTGGGAT
>JBMZDF010000298.1:0-7704 GCA_049614105.1 Promineifilaceae bacterium (SeqCode) | reverse complement strand
CAACGGCAAGTTACCAGTTGGGTCGCCAGGGGCCAAGTCAAGAATCAGGAAGATGACGAGACTGATCGCGAGCAATGTTGGAATCGCAATCAGCGTTCGTCGAATGATGTATCGAGCCATAACAAACCTGCTACAAGATAAGGTCAAGCGTTGTGCAACGATTAGCACAATGCTCAAACGGTAAATTTGGGTACAACGGTATTTTGAGTGTCTAGATCTGCTTTCCCTAACAACGAAGGACTTGTGTAAACAATGTTCTTCGTCGCTAGAGGAAGCCCCGTTGTTGAGACAGAGCTAAAAATCATGAGCAAACTGCCAAAGCGGCTTGCTCGTGATTTATATAGGTTTAGTGACTATTGGCTTGAACGTGACCAGTCAGCAATGTTCCAAAGTTCTGAGTCCCAAGCGTTGATGCGGACACCAAGGATGTCGTTACCAGCGGCCGAAACGCTACCGCGATGGGTCAATGGAATCATTACACCGTCTTGAACAAGAATGTCGTTCAGTTGCTTAACGAGGTCAGCACGTTTAGCAGCATCACCTTCTGTCGTCAGTTCAGCATGGATTGCTTCGTACTCTTCGTTGAAGTAACGTGGAACGTTGCTTGTACCCCAAGCGTTGTCTGGCCCAGGAATGTCAGCTTCCAACCATGATCCCAAGTAACCTTGAAGATCTTGGCCTGATGCACAGTTTGTGTACATTTCTACGTCAGCGTAGAACTTAGCATAGGTGTCTGGGCTGTTCGGGTCACCACCGAAGAAAACAGATGCATCAATGTTACGTAATTCTGTTTCAACGCCGATTTCTGACCACCATTGTTTGATCAATGTTTGGTAATCTTGGCGAACCTTGTTTGTAGAAGTTTGATACAGCATGCTCAATGGAACACCGTCTTTTTCGCGGACGCCATCACCATCGGTATCAATGATGCCAGCTTCATCAAGCAGTGCTTTTGCACCTTCGATGTCCTGCTGCATGCAAGAGTCATTAGCAGTTGAAACGAAAGCAGATGGGCCAGGAACAACATTACAGGTTGGGTTAGCCAAGTTGCCATAACCAACTGTTGTCAATGTACCACGGTCAATTGCCATTGAAAGCGCATGACGAACTGCGATGTCGCTCAAGTATGGATGCGGGTTGGTTCCATCTAGCCAGAGTGAACGGTCGTCACCAAGGTTTGGATCATTGTTAGTGAAGTTGACCATAATACGCTCAACACATGTGCCGAGTGCGTTTACAACTTTACCGTTACCAGCCAATTCCATCTGTGCAAGTACTTCTGGTGGAACTTGCGTGTTCCAAGCGTAGTCAGCTTCGTCTGTTTCCAATACAGCACGTGCTGCATCTTCGGCCGAACCGCCACCCTTCATGAATACTTCTGAGAAGTATGGTTTGTTTTCGTCACGATAGAATTCGTTCGGTACATAAAGAACCGAGTCATTTGACAAGAATTCGCTTGCAACGTATGGGCCAGTACCAACTGGATTAAAGTTTTCTTCTGTACATTGAGCAGCCGCTTCACCCACACATCCGCCAAACTGAGCGCGTTGTAGAACAGGCGCAGTGCTGCCTACAAATGCTTCGTAAGGATATGGACGTGGTTCTTTGAAGACGATCTCAACAGTTGTGTCGTCAACAGCTGTAATTGTCTCGATAGATTCAAACAAGTTAGCGCCACCGCAACCTGTTGCTGGTTCAACACAGTACTCGTAGGTGAAGACAACGTCGTCGGCCGTAAATGGCGTACCATCTGACCACATAACGCCTTCTTTCAACTGCCAAGTAATGGTTGTCAAATCTTCAGAGAAGCCACCATTTGCCAATGTTGGAATTTCAGAAGCCAAGAATGGAACCATTGCGCCAGTTTCGTCAAAGCGAGCAAGTGGCTCTAGAACTGGTGAAGAAGCTTCGATTTCTTTCGTACCGCCAGATTGGTATGGGTTCAAGTTTGAAGGTGCTTGCCAGTAAATAAGCGTCAAACGGCCACCAGCGCCACGAGCGCTGCTGCCAACTGCAACTTCTTTAATAACTTCAACTTCTTTAATAACTTCAACTTCAACTTCTTTTTCGACTTCGACTTCGACCGTTGCGACGACTTCGACTTCTTTGATAACTTCTTTTTCAACCTCAACGATCTTTTCAACGATCTGAGGTTCAGGCGCACAAGCAACCACAACGGCGGTCAGCATTGCGAAAGCCAATAACATCAACATTCTCTTAAAATTCATATTCTCCTCCGACGAGAATCGGGATTTAGAATCGTCACGACTAACAAGGCTCACATTTCAGATTCTAAATCAGTGGGTTTAGCGAGAACCAAGGCTGTGAACAAATCTTGACTCTATAAATCGACACAACAAACGTGTCGTCGATAACAAAATAAATCGGCCGAATTAAACTCGACTAGACGCCACAAAATGCCCAGGGGAAACTTCCTTCATCACAGAGTCTTTCTCGGTATAGTCAAAGTTGGGATCCATAATTTGACGTTTACGACTCTTTTCTAAGTCAGGATCGGGGATTGGAACGGCCGAGAGCAGCACCTTGGTATAAGGATGAATCGGATTGTTGTACAGTTCATCTGTCTCTGCATATTCAACAATCTTGCCCTTGTACATCACAGCAACGCGATCACAAATGTAGCGAATCATGCTGAGATCATGCGCGATAAACAGATAGGTTAAATTAAACTGTGATTGTAAATCTTGCAGCAGGTTCACAACCTGCGCTTGAATTGACACATCCAGCGCCGAAATCGGCTCATCAGCCACAATAAATTCAGGCTGAACGGCCAACGCACGCGCAATTCCAATACGCTGACGTTGACCACCCGAGAACTCATGTGGGTAGCGATTCATAAATTTGGGATTTAGCCCAACAATGTCAAGCAACTCTCGAATGCGCTCTTGACGTTCGCCACGCGGTAACAAGTTGTGGACCTGAATTGGCTCCTCGATGATGCTGCCCACCGTCATACGCGGGTTGAGGCAAGCATGCGGATCCTGAAAAATCATCTGCATGTAACGACGCATCAAGCGCAATTGCTCACCATGCATTTTGGCAACATCTTGTCCCTTGAACTCAACTGACCCAGAGGTTGGTTCGTACAGGCGCAACATGGTGCGCCCAGTTGTGCTTTTACCGCTACCAGACTCACCTACTAACCCCAATGTTTCGCCAGGGTAAATGTCAAAGCTAATATCATCAACCGCTTTAACCGCACCGATTTGACGTTGAAAAATGATGCCTTGTGTAATTGGGAAATGTTTAACCAGGTTTCTAACCCGAACGAGTGGCTTCGGGTTTCCTTTTGCTAATGCCATATGCGATCAATCTCCTTAGACAGCGGGTTACTTACGAGCAACTGAGGGCAGGTCATACCAAGCAGCAACTAAATGGTCGGGGTGTCCGCCAACAACGGGCCTAAGCATGGGGCGCTCATTAAGGCAGCGTTTAGTTACATAGGGGTTGCGTGGAGCAAAGGGATCTCCCGTTGGGGGAGCGAGTAAGTTAGGGGGAGAGCCTGCAATTGGGCGTAGACGTTGCGACCCTTGATCGGCACGGGGCAATGAGTTCAGCAAGCCTAACGTGTAGGCATTGCGCGTGTCTTTGAAGACGCTGCTAATCGGACCACGCTCCATGATTGTACCGCCGTACATCACTTGGATCGTGTCTGCAATACCTGCCACCACACCCAAATCATGGGTGATCCAAATCATTGACATACCAAGCTGATCACGCAAATCACGCATCAACTCAATAATTTGTGCCTGAATGGTGACATCAAGCGCCGTCGTTGGCTCATCTGCAATGAGCAGCGTCGGATTGCAGCTAAGCGCCATTGCAATCATCGCACGCTGCCGCATACCGCCAGAGAATTGATGTGGGTAATCATGCACCCGCAGGTGCGGTTCTGCAATCCCAACAAGATCAAGTAACTCAATTGCACGGGCCAAAGCTTGTTTTTTGTTGAATCCGAGGTGGAGTTGGACAGCTTCTGTAATCTGGAAGCCAATAGTCAAAACGGGGTTCAATGATGTCATTGGATCTTGGAAAATCATGGCGACTTTCCCGCCGCGCACGCCACGGATCTCTTCTTCTGACATCGTAAGGAGGTCTTGACCTTCAAAAAGCACTTGGCCGCTTTCAATTCGGCCAGGTGGCATCGGTATTAATTGGAGCATAGACAGCACGTGGACACTTTTTCCACTTCCGCTTTCGCCAACGATGCCAAGTGTCTCGCCTTCTTTTAGCGAGTAGTTGACACCATTTACTGCGTGGACGATACCATCCTGAGTGTCAAAACGCACAACAAGGTCCTTTACTTCTAGAACTGTCTTCATTCAAAAGACTCCTTATCGTCAAGCCATCCCACTAATACCAATATCCTAGGTTTTAAACGATGGTCAATCATTAAACTTGATTGTTGAGTAACAAATTTTTGTCCTTCTCAAACTTCCTTTTCACGCGAATTCTATCTCAAAGTTAAGATTTGCAAAATATTGAGTGACATTTTAGTGAACATTGAGGCTCAAGCGGGCAAATTAAGCCAATTATGAGCTACCCAGCCAATCACCTATGCTCATCATTAGTCCGCCCATTTTAGGCAGTAATGTCACTTACAAGGCCAAAAAAGACATTATTGCCAACGTTCAGCTATGATGAGCACGCTTTGGCATGCGCGATTTCCTTGGTTGCGACGATTTTCTGCATACCAATTTCTAGATATTTCTTATCAAACATCTTCTTCATTCATGTGGCAATCTGCCTACAAATTCACAGTTCAAAATGGAACCCCACACATGTAAGTGCATCACAAAAAACTCTTGAAAGTAAAGTTGCCAGCGGCACTTTGCAAAAACGGCTCATTCGTCTCGCAAGCGGCTGATTGTTTAACCGTTTTTGCTGTCAAAATGTTCTTGTGTGATCTACTTAACCGACCAAGTCGGTTAACGAATCAGGAAATTTCATAGTTTCCGCAAACAAGACACACTCATACTGCTAAAATAGCCAGAGATAATTATGAATAACGAATTAATTAATGGATCAGACCTACTAGCGCTTGGTTGGGATACAGGGCCAGCGGTCGGTACAGCACTCAAAGCGGCACGCCAGTTGCTAGCTCAAGGGGTTGAAATCGGCCGATTAACAGCCCAACTAGTCGCCGTCAAAACAGCACCCGAAACATACACATCAGACCCACTCTGGGGCGATACGGCCGATCATCTGTTAAAAGCCCAACAACGCACCAAAGTTATCGCCCTGCGCGAAGAACTCGCCCCCATGTCAATTTGGGGTCGCAAGTTGATTGATGACGCTTCGATTGAACAGATTAACAACACGGCACGCCTCCCCGTGACGCTACGTGTGGCGTTGATGCCAGACGCGCACGTTGGGTATGGACTGCCAATTGGCGGCGTCGCGGCGCTTGAAGGCGCAATTGCGCCCTACATGGTGGGCGTTGACATCGGTTGTCGGATGCATGCGACCATCTTCGATCGCAATCCGATTCACTTGAAACAAAAGGAGAATTTGTATAAGAAAATTTTACTTGAGAACACGTTTTTCGGCCGAAAACCAATCCCCAAACACCGGCTAAGCGAGCATCCGATCCTAGACGATCCACGCTGGCAGTTACTACCGCGACACCTGCAAACGCTCAAAGACACCGCTGCCAAACAGCTTGGGTCCTCAGGCGGTGGCAACCACTTTGTCGAATGGACGGCGCTGACTGTTCATGGCAACAATCCGCTAGGCATCGACGAGGGTAAATATATTACGCTCGTCTCGCACAGTGGATCACGCGCCGTGGGGTACAAAATCGCCAAACATTACTGCCGCATGGCTGAGGATATGGCCTACTTCCTGCCCAAAAGCTTGCGTAAACTAGGTTATTTGGAGTATTCGCGCGGCGAAGGGCAAGAGTACGAACTAGCTATGAACCTTGCGGGTGATTTTGCCAAAGCGTGCCATGAAATCATTCATGAACGTATGGCAGAAGCGCTGGGTGGAGAACAGCTAGGGATGCTCCAGAACCATCATAACTTTGCGTGGCGGGTTGATCGCGAGGGTAAAAGCCCCGTGTTCATCCACCGCAAAGGGGCAACGCCTGCGTCAGAAGGCACACTGGGTATCATCCCAGGCTCAATGGCCGCACCAGGATTCTTTGTGGTGGGTCGTGGAGATTCGGACAAGAATATCCTCAACAACCCATCACTGAACAGCGCCGCTCATGGTAGCGGGCGCAAGATGTCACGCTCGCAAGCGCACAAAAAGCTAGACAGCAAAAAGGTGCGTGAGCTGTTAAAAGCGCGTGGGGTGACATTAATCGGTGCAGGGCTAGATGAAGCACCTGACGCATACAAAAACTCCCGTGATGTGATCGCAGCGCAAGCTGATCTGGTGCGCGTCTGGGCCGAATTTATGCCTGTGATTGTCCGCATGGCGGCCGATAGCGGCAGCACCTTGGGCGAAGGACAAGCGCGTGAGCGTCGGGACAGCAAACCTTGGCGCGATCGTAAGCGGAAGAAACGTCGTTAGAAATCAGCGGGTTAGCGGGTCAACTGCCTATGCAGATTAACCTGTTGACAGAAAAACGGTGGCTAGGTTTGCCAAAGTCATCGTTTTTCTGGCCCAATATGCTACAACGTGATCAGAATTAGGGCGGCGAGAGCCAGCACAACACCCCATTTTTGTGACCCAGATAGACGCTCGCCCAGAAGTACCCATGCGAGAAAGACGGTTGAAGCAGGGTAGAGGGAGGTCAAAATTGAGGCAATATCTAAACGTCCTGCCTGAGCTGCAAATGCAAAAAAGGCGTTGCCTGCCGCATCAAAAATACCTGAAAGCGCAATAATCCACAGGCGGACAGGCTGTGCAAAACTGCGTTTTTTGCTCAAGGTCAAAACGCCTACGATGAACAAGACAGACGCCACACGTGAGGCGGACAAGGGCCAAAACACGGCCCCCTCAGACACCCTATCAATCAAAATAATAAACATGGCAAAGCCAAACCCTGCCAACACGGGCAGCCCGAATTCGCTCAACCTTATATTGGTCATTTTGCCAGCGCCAGACAGAAACCAAACGGCAATCAGTGCTGCAACAATCCCGATCCCCTGAACCAGCGGGGGCAATCCCTCAACAAACAATGCGAAAACAAGCGGAATAATCGCGTTGACGAGCGCGGTGACTGGGGCGACGATGCCCATCGGGCTGCGTGACAGGCTGCTGTAGAAGGCAAGGACGCCCAGCATACCGCCTAAGCCAGCGAGTCCGCCGTAGAATAAATCGGCCGAAGTGGGCATCTGTTCGCCCGTCACAATAGCCAGCCCCACCAGCCCAAACAGACCAATTAGATGTCCAAACAGCACCACGGTGTATACATCATTGTGCTTGGTGGCGAGACCGCCGCTGAAATCGCCAGCCCCCCAAACAAGGGCTGAGCTTAGGCCAAAAATAATTGAAAGTGTTGCAGATTCCATCTATTAATCGTAACACCATCATCTGATTTGGCCTGATATTCGGCCGAATCAAGCCCCAGCACCTTCGCCACATCATCAACCTATCAGCTTCATCTCTAACATCATGATGGTGGTATGTGCAGATTTGGCTCGTTACAATCCCCATAGGCTAAAATCTAAACAAAACCGTATTTTAGCCATCTAAAAAAGGGTGCAAACAAAGAAACGCTATGAATCGACA
>JBMZDF010000297.1:0-7710 GCA_049614105.1 Promineifilaceae bacterium (SeqCode) | reverse complement strand
CCAATAAAGTTGGAGTCGAACATGGGGCCAACGCCATCGTAGTCGGTCAGACTAAGATAGAACGTGACAATCATCGGCCCGATGATCCAGATTAGATACAGTAGAAGGGGAGGAGTGACAAAGAGATAGGGCGCGATATTGCGCTTTTTGCGGGGAGGAGGCTGTGGCGATTTTAAGGCGGTCATGCGAATAAAGCTGCTGGTTTTTCGCACAGCGACCGCGCTGTAAGTGGTATTCGGTGTTCGATATTCGGTGTTTCTACCGCACACCAAATACCGAATACCCTGCTACAAACCTAGCAGAACGAACCTGAACCTAGAACGCGACAAATGGCATTCTAGGTTCATAAGCGTTTGTTTATTGGTCGGCGAAAATCTCAAGGCGGGCTGCTTCAAGCTGCTCAAGAACGGCATCAACTTGTGATGGGTCGTCCCAGAACGCCATGAAACCGTCCATGCCGATGTCTGCCATTTCTGGTGTCGTGTCACGATCGTAGAATTGGAGGACAAGATCGGCCGAGTTAATCAGCTCAATACCCTTCTGGGTTTGATCGTCGTAAACAGACAAATCAACATTGCCGTTGGTTGCCAAGCGGCCGAGTTCTTCAGCAGCCTGTTGCTGTACTTCTGCGCTACCCAAGTGCGCCAAGAATGCTTTTGCACCTTCTGGGTTGGCCGCAGAGTTGGCAAGGAAGAAGCCATCGGTAGGCGCATCTTCACCAATTGGAACATCGTTGATCATTGGGAACTGGAAGAAGTCGAGGTCATCTTGCAATTCGTCTGGGAAGCTGTCCTGAATGAACTGACCCATCAGGTACATTGCTGCTTCGCCCTGTGCCAACGGATCAACTGCTTCTTGCCAGCTATAAGCGGCTGGATCTTCAATGAAGCAATTGTGGTCGAAAAGTTCTTCCCAGTGCATCATCGTTTCTTTAACGCGATCGTCTGTGTAGCTTTCCTTACCGAGCATCAGGTCAAGGTGGAATTGTGGGCCGTTTGTTCGCATGTTCAAATAGTCAAACCATGCCGCAGCGGTCCAGCGGAATTTTGTGCCGATTGTAATCGGGATGTACCCTGCTTCGTTCAACACGTCGCATGAGTTCAAATATTCTTCCCATGTGGTTGGTACTTCAAGACCAACTTCTGCGAAGATAGAGGGGCGATAATAAACAGCCCACCAATAGTAGCTGATTGGGAGGAAATATGCTTCGCCGTCAACTTCTGAGAGTGCACGGAAGCCCTTTGGATAACTTTCGTTCCAGCCTTCGTTTTCCCATACGTCGCTGATAGGCATAATCAGCCCTTTGTCGATGAAGAAACGAGCGCGGTTGCCAGCAAACCATGTCAAAACATCAGGTGCTGGTTCAGCGACCAAGTAAGCGCGGATCGCTTGCTTGAAATCTTCATGGTTGACCGTGCTGTGCTGTACCTGCATGTTAGGATTGGCTTCGTTCCACTCCGCAACCACTTTTTCGTCAAATGCACGTGGAATTTCATCGCTTTGATTTGAGTTGTAAACGATAGGCATTGCATCGTTAACAACTTGTTTCTCAACAACGACAGTGACTTCAATCTCTTCGGTGATAGTCTCTTCGACGACGCGGGTTACTTCAACCATCTCGCCTTCGACTTCGACTTGTTCAACGACGACAACCGTCACTTCTTTCTCAACGATTTTCTCAACAATTTGAGGTTCAGGGGTGCTGCAAGCAGCAATAAGCAGGGCTGTCATGGCGAAGACAGCGATAAGGACATAGTGCAAACGTCTCATATTCTCCTCTCTTAAAGATTAAAACTGTTGGCAGCACAGGGTTTTGTAAAGTGTGCAGCCTCACAGTAAATGGAGGCAATTCATCAACAAACGACAAATTGCAAGACCGCTAATCTATCGGATACATGTTGACTCGTCAAACAATTGGAGAGAATAGATATTGGGAAGGGGAGGTTTTTTACAGAGAGGGATTACCGTTCGCCGTTTGGGCTAGAAATTAACTCAATAAATATCAGGGGTTTGTTGTCATCTACTCTGGCCTGTGCATAAAAACCTCTGATATTTTCACCAATGATTACTTGTGATTCACTGAAATAGGAGACAAAATAACTTGAACCACAGGGTCGTTCATTGGCCTTAAAGATTTTCTACGCCAATGATTGCGCCCCTCTCATTTCTTATAACCCGTGTCCATTTATCTGCGTTGGCATATTTCTCAGCGACTTCAATGACCTTATCTATAATATCCTCTGGCATCGGCCATTCTGTACAGGGAAACGTATTTTGATAGGCGTATAGTTGTGCAGAAAAGAGGATGTCCCCAGTTACCTTAACTGTGGGGAAAGCGTGACACATCGTTGAATCTAGCTTTGCCTTAGCATGTGCAAGAGCGTCTAAGACTGCTAATGCATCCGCACGATATTTACCAGGTTTGGTGGCATGAGCGGCAACAATCATCCCATATGCAACTGTTGCATTTGTGGCTGCCTCTCCTGAAACATCTTGTAGAAAATCGATAAGCTCTTTTAGGCTATTGCATTTGGCAGCATGTCCAAATTTTGATTTTCCTGCGAAGCTTTCCATAAACTTTTGGGAACTGTATTTTAGAGAATTTGGACTACAGAGGTGTGAGGAGTGCGGAGCTTTGAGTGGATATGTTGTCTAGTATGCTGATGCTTCCCGCGCTGGTGAGTACATGAAGTGGGATGAAGCATGTTGAAATTTGAGTCGGAACTCTCTTGTTTCATCATGCTTCATTTGCTATTTATTAGCTCTTGTTTAGTTCCGCTTCCAGAACAACTGCCCGATTTCCTGTTGGGACAAAGAGCGGTTGTATAGACGGATCTCATCTAGCCCAAATGGGTTGCCTGATGGGCCGAAAGTCCAGTCCATTGCGTCACTGCCGTTGCTGTTGATCGAGCCTTGGCGTCCTGTGATGTCAAAGCGGTCGATGAGGCTACCGTCAATATAGAAGCGCAGCCCTGTTGTGCTGTCGCGGTCGGCCGCAATCGTCACCATATGCCATTGACCATCTGCCACAAACCCGCGCGGATTTTTGGTGATGTAGTTGGTGCAAGTGGGGTTGTCCGCACCACAGAAGGGGCTATTTCCCTTGCCGTCAGCCATTTGGAAGCCGAGCTTGCCGTCAAATAGGAACATGTGATGTCCTGTGACGTAGCCACGTGAGACGGTGCTGCGGAAAACACGCTTGTCATAGATGACGCGCAGGCGTTGTGATTGGTTTGTTTTGATCCAAACGCTGACGGTGAAGTCGCTGGTGCCGATCGCATTTTCGGCCGATTGTGGCAATCGAATCCCCAAACCACCCTGCGCCTGAACACCACGACCAATCCCGCCCGAATTGATACGCGGCAAATTACCGATCAAAAAGCCGTGATTGCCACGTGCCGCATCAAGAACGTCACGTCCCGTTTGCTCTTCAAACGGATAATAGGCAACAAGCCCAGGAATATCGTGCTGGATGCCCGGTGCTGCTGGAACAGGTTTTGATGCACCTGAAACAGACAAACGAGCCGATGCATTGCCCGTCGTTTCGCGATAATCGCCGCGCACCTCATGCGTGCCTGCTTGAAGTTGCAGCGTCGTGCTCGCGCCACTTGGCCCCGCATTCAAAACCTCACGTCCATTGACATAAACGCGCATATTATCGTCCCCTGCCGCATTAATCGTGACGGCAGTAGGGCTGCTCAAATTGAGCGTGCGCGAGAAGCGGGCCGAAAAGTTGTCTGGTCTGATGACATTCCAGCTTGCTGGGGAGCCATTGCCCCAGTTGAAATCGATGGCTTCCGCTTCAAGACTCATGACGGGATTGCCCGCATGATTTGAGTTGTTATAGTAACTGATTTGCCATTGTTCACCCGCCGCAGATACGGGTGCGGTATTAATACCTACCAACAACGATACACTTAGCAACAATAAGGATAACAGTGTGACGTGTTTCATGGTCTGTCCTCTACTTTCTGTAATTGGGGAGTGAGGCATACTAAATATACAGGGGCTAGGCAGCATTTACCTAGGGTACTTCCCAACTTATTTAATCCTCAGTCCTAAGGTAAATGGATCCTGCTGCTCAGATGTTGGGAATAAAACGAATTCCCAAAGAAAGAGGATGCAAGAAGGTGCTTACAGCTTGCAACTTCTGTGGTCCAATACAAGTAAATACCCAATTAATTTTGTTCCCGCAGTTTGACCTCCAGTCAAAATACGTGATTACTTCTGTTTGGGTCTTTATCCTCATTTCAAAACGCTTGGCAATGTGACCGATAATGCCTTGACTCTGAACGATCACCAATTAGTGGTCGAGTGCTTAGTTCGGCCGAATTTGTGCGTCCTGCTACCATTTTAGAGAAAATTGTTCTAGCGTCCATAGATACCCCCCACTTTGCCAAGAACGCTAGCGATTTATTAGAAAGTGATCAGGTTATAGGCCAGTCGGATGCCTGTAGGCCAGAAAATAAAATGATGACGCGCTGTGCCAGTCTTAATCTACTCATCTGCCTCTCCCTCTCCCACATAAAAACGTTGTCAACTGGTGGCCCTGCTGATACTGTTCCCTCATGCGTAGCAAAGTAGTTGTTTCCCTTATATTTGGCGTTTTGATCGTAGGCGGTCTTTTTTTCTGGCGGTCTGCAACCCAGCCAGAGCCGATTTCACTGGCCGAGTGTCAAGTTTTGCCGATCACCGTTTCGGCCGAAAACGGCTGGCACTTCCAACAAGATCCCAACGACATCGGACTAGATGCCGCATGGCAAACGGCCGATGCAGAATGGGCGAATTGGGACAGCAGCACCCCCGGCCGCCCGTGGGAATGGGAAGGTTATCCAGAGTACGACGGCATCGCGTGGTACGCTGCCACCTTTGACACAAGCGACTTGACAAGCGCATGGTTGGGGCTGAGCGCGATTGACGATCAGGGTACGCTGTGGATCAACGGAGTGGAAACGGAACAGACAACGCTGATGGAACTGCCGATTTTAGAGCAAGTGCATGTCGCTGTGAGAGTCAACGACCTTGGCGGATTTGGGGGCATCAAGCGTCCCGTTTTGGTCGCCAACACCCCCTCGGCCGCGCTGACTGAGGGCGATTATCTGAGCTATTTGGGGGCGCAAAATCCTGAACTGCCGCTGCCTGGCTGGGCGCGGAATCAATATCATGCGTGGACGTTTTCGGGCGGTATGGCGGCTGAAAATGAGGCGCTGATTACCAACTATGCCGCCGTCGCCGCATGGGATTCAGCCCCCATGCTCGAAGTGTGGCTCAAGGATGCAGACGGCACAATCCACGTTGCAAATGAGACAACGTTTTCAGAACCAGTACCTGGTGCGCCGATGCACGATTTAGAGTGGACAGTCGGGGATGATTGGCTGATCAAGATGCGTTATTTTGCCCATTTTGAGGATTCTGGCGTTTATTGGCAGGTTGATGTGGAATCGATTGGGGAAGGGCGTAATTCGGCCGAATTGTACCTCGTCACGCGCCCGCTCGGCGTCACCAACGCCCGTCGCTCGCTCTACACGCTGGACGCCCAACGCGACGGCACGCTTTCCGTCAACGGCTCCCCTTTGCTGCGCTTGTCGCAACGCCCACGCCACACCGCGTTTGGTGAACTCGATACCCTGTGGCAACAGGCACAAGGCAACCTAAGTGCGATGTCTAACTATTGTTCACCGCTTGGGTTTGGCAGCGCCATTATGCACTATCCCGTTCGTGCCAATGGCCTATCGCTGCGCATGACGATGCCAAGCAACACGGGGCAGTCGATTCCCGATCCCGCCAGTTTTGATGAGGCATTTGCGGCAACGGCTGAGCAGTGGAATACACACGTGCAGGGTGGCGATCTCAATTTGCCCGATGGGTTTGTCATGGCCGCCTATCGCAAACAGATCGGCTATTTGTTGACCGCCCTTGACGCCGATGGCCCGCACCCCGGTCCGCTGGCGCACGATGCGCTTTGGGTGCGCGACGCCGCTTTTATTGGCGAGACGCTGCTCCAGCTTGGCTACGCTGAGATTGTCGAGGCGTTTATTCCGTCGCTGTTTGAATACCAGCGCGACGATGGCTATGTGCCTGCGATTGTGGACAGCGACGGCCCGCGTGAGGATGAGGAGTGGGACGCACAGGGTCAGCTCATTTTTCTGATCGCCGAATATTATCGACAGACGGGCGATACGGAACGGCTGGCAGAATGGTATCCACATGTGCATGATGCGGCGCTGTTTTTGCAAACGTTGCGGGCGCGAACGGCGAACGACCCGCCTGTTTCGCGTGGCATTTTGCCGCCTAGTCGCAGCGCGGAGGATTTGGGTTCGGCCGATTTTCACCACTACTGGGACGACTTCTGGGGCATCACAGGGTTGCGCGATGCCGCTTTTTTGGCGAGCGAGCTAGGACTTGACGCCGACGCTGACTGGATGACGCAGGAGGCGGACGCGCTCAAAACGGCGCTGCGTGCTTCGATTGTGGCCGTCATGGGGGAAGAACCCGCCTACATCCCCAATGGCCCCGAAGATATAGACAGTTCGGCGATGGCACGCGGCAGCGCGAATTCGCTCTATCCACAGCAAATTTTTGCGCCCGACGATCCGCTGATTACGCGCTCCTTCCAGCATTATTACGACGCATGGATTGCGCCGCAGCAGGGCGGTTACAAGCATATTTTCTCGCAGTGGTGGCCTTATGGCGGCATGGGGCTGGCGCGGGATTATGTGCGTTTGGGGCGGCAGGATATTTTGCACCAAATTTTGGGCTGGACGTTGACCCATCAAACGCTGCCCAATACGTTCGCGTGGGCGGAACAGGTTAACCCCGCGACGGGCGGCTTTTCGGGGGGCGATATGCCGCATGCGTGGGCGGCGTCCAGCTACATCACGCTGATTCGCGACATGGTGTTTTATCGCAATGAAGGGCAGCTTGTGCTGCTGGCAGGTGTGCCGCCATCGTGGCTGGCGAACGAGGCGGGCGTGACGCTTTCCGCCGCGCCGACGCCTTTTGGCCCTTTGACGTTGCAAACGTCGGGCGATTTGCAAGTGGAAAATGAGGTGTGGCAGGGAACGCTGACGCTGGAACTGTCGGGCGCAATGCCGCCCGAGGGGTTTGTGTGGCGTTTGCCTGTGCTGCCTGATGAGGTGGTTGGATCGGCCGAAATTCGTGACAATCTGCTCATCATCCCGTCTGAAGGGGGAACGATCTCGCTAGTGTTTGCGCCGTGATTTATTTGACTTTGCATCAGGCTGTAAATGGTGGAGGCGAATGGGGAATAATTAGCAGTGAATAATGAATGGCGAATTTGCTTGTAGCAGGAACAATTGGTAACGGATAACGGTAGAGAGTGTGGTTTAGATAATGTTAAGCGAGGCAATAGAGTATGAATCGTGATGAACTGTTGGAGAAAGTAGAGGAAGCTGAACGTGATGGGGTGATATCGCTTGATTGGAGTTATGAGGGCATAACAGAATTGCCGCCAGAGATCGGCCGATTAACGAAGCTAACATCGTTAGACCTTAGCGAAAATGAACTGACAAGAGTGCCGCCAGAAATCGGCCGATTAATCAACCTAACCTTTCTAAACCTTAATAGAAATGAACTGACAAGAGTGCCGCCAGAAATCTGTCGATTAACGAATCTGGCATCGCTAAACCTTGGCGGAAATGAACTGACAAGAGTGCCGCCAGAAATCTGTCGATTAACGAATCTGGCATC
>JBMZDF010000296.1:0-7716 GCA_049614105.1 Promineifilaceae bacterium (SeqCode) | reverse complement strand
TCAAGCATGCAGGCGGTTGGCTGATCGGGTATATCGAGCGTCCTCAAACAACGGCCGTTGTCAAGCTGCTGCAAACGCTTGATATTGAAAAAGACGGGTTTGATCTCAGCATTCTCAACGAACGCCCCCAAATTCATGACATCGACCTGTTTAGACGTGTTCTGAAAGCAGGCGAACGCAGCGCCGTGTTCTCTGTTGTCAATGAGTCAACTAATTACGCTCCTTTCCGTGAGGCAAATCAGGAAATCTGCTTTTTCTATTACAGACCGCCGGGTGGTGATGTCTCACGCGTTGACATGCCGAAATGGCTTGCACAACAGGAGGAAGTTGTTGAAGCGATTCATGCTCTGTTGCAGGATCAATGTTTGCTGTTGGGCAACTACCCCTATGTGTTGACACGTGCCGATGAGATTGCGGTTGTGCGAGGGAGCGACCGTGAGTATCTGGAGCATCTAATTGCTGGCGAAATGGAGCGACGCAGCATCTTTGGCATCATGACGGGGAAACAGTTTGGCAAAGAGTTAAGTCGTGGCGGGAAAGGAAAACATTCATTATGAGCTACAACCCAGAAATCGGCCGAATTTTACGCGCCTCCACCGCAGGGTTTGCCTTTGGCTGCCGTGCTACTCAACTCGACATCCCATTTTTTGGCGGACTGGTCAAAGCACAGGCCCAACCCGACGAATGCATTTACGGCCTCATCTACAATTTCAGCGTCGATGATGACCCGCTTGTGCGCCGCCTCGTCATGGCCGACGACTTGCCCCCGTCGGCTATCAATGACCAACGCACCAACCGCATGTTGCCCGTTGAGATGAGCGTTCTTTCGGTGGGTTACAACAATAACGGCGTCATTCGCCAAGGATTCCCACCACGTCCACCGCTCAATCTTGATCAGGTGTTCATGGTAATTGATCCAGATGAGATCGCGGCGTTTACCGATCAGAAAAGCTATTTGCGTTTGATTCTGAGATCGGCCGATTCAGGCATCCCCGTTGATCAGCTACTTGTCGCCCACATCCGCAGCATCTATGAACTACGCAACAATGACGCAGCTTGGGCCATCGGCGTAATCCAAGAGGTCATCGAGCTACTGCGCAGCAACTATGAAACGCTCATCCCAACCCTCGAAGCACTTAGCGACGCCCTGCCCGACCTGCCGCTCACGATTGACGCTTAGGCTTGTTTCGATCTACAATCATCTTACTTAATTCTTACTTCTGATAAACATCATGCAAACAATTACTGTTTCAACCAAAGGGCAGGTCATTATCCCAAAAGCTTTGCGCGATTTATATAATCTTGAACCTGGCACAGAGCTTTATATTACAAACTCGAAAAATGGGATTTTGCTGAAACCAAAACGGACATTGCCTACCTATACAATTGATGACCTCGCAGCATTCATCCCCTACAATGGCCCACGCAAATCGCTAGAGGACATGGAAGCTGGGATCCAGACAGGCATTCAGGAGGAATGGGGTGATTGCAGTTGATACAAACCTCTTAGTTCGCCTGTTGGTTCGAGATGACGAATCTCAATATCAGCAAGCGTACAAAATACTCCAAGAAAACATGATATTTGTTTCCAACACTGTTTTCTTGGAGACAGAATGGGTGTTGCGGTTCACTTACAAGTTTCCATCTGCACAGGTAACAGAAGCACTGCGTCGAATTGCTGGCTTCCAAAATACACAGACAGAGGATATTGTTTTACTCCAATTGGCCTTTGATTGGCATGAACAGGGGCTTGATTTTGCAGACGCAATGCATCTCGCACTTTCGCAGCATTGTACGCAATTTGTAACCTTTGATCGCAAGTTTGCACGTCGCTCACGGTCGCTCAGCACAATCCCAGTTGGCATACCAACTCAACACTAAACAATAAGTGTAACCCTATTCAAAAGTTGACAGATTCTGACAGAAACAGTTTTAAGGAATACGTTTAAATGAGTGATTCAATTGGTTATGTAGTGGGTGGCGGGTTAAAAGACGGGTTGCGGGTGCGGTTGACGGTTTCGGCCGATTCCGTGCAAGAAGGCAGCTTTGTCGTCTGTGAAAGCGGTAACTGGCGCTACTATGGCCTCATCACCGATCTGCAACTAGGCGCAACCGATCCGCGCTTTGCAGATGAACGTTCCGATCGCATGAACGTTGCAATTCAAGCCGCCCTGCTCGGCAAAACGCTCTACACAACGATGTCAATGTTCACAACGCTGATGCAAAACATCGGCCCCGAACTTGGCACGGCCGCTTTTGAAGCGTGGCAAGATAAAGTTGACACGGGCGAAATTCAAACGGGGCCACGACCTGTCAAAACCGTCCCGTCTCACCATGCCTCTGTTCGCATTGCGACTGCTGCCGACGTTGCCGAGATTTTCAAAGGCGACTTTGTGCTTGGCTCCACCATTGAGGAGCCGCACCATCCAGTTGCGCTTGATTTGGCCAAGCTGGTCAAACGTTCCAGCGGCATTTTTGGCGCGACGGGAACGGGCAAGAGCTTTCTGACCCGCATGGTGCTGGCAGGCGTCATGAAGGCAAACGTGGCTGCGGCGCTTGTCTTTGACATGCACAACGAATATGGCTTCTCTGACATTGACTCTGATCGCAACGTGACGGTGTTGGGGCTGCAAGATTTATTCGGCCGATCCCGTGTCCAAGTTGCCGCGCTTGGGGCCAACACGCGCATCAAAGGCAAAAGCCCCGACTTCACGCTTGAAATCGGAATGCGTGATATTAGTTCGGCCGATATTTACCTCCTAGGCGATGTGATCAACCTCAACGACTCGGCCGCTGTCGTTCTCGACTCACTCGAAAACAGCTTCCGTCGCGACTGGTTTATCAAGTTCATGAACATGGTTCCGGGAGCAACCGAGATTTTTGTCGATGAAAACGGGCGCGAAAAGAAAGTCCCCGCGCCCCATTCGGTCGAATTCTGGGCACGTGACAACAACATCCACGAAAAGTCGGCAACGGCACTGCATCGCAAGCTCACCCCACTCTACCGCAAGCCTTATGTTGTCGAAAAGGATACCGATCCTGTCACGTCAATCGTTGACAAACTCGAAAACGGCAAACACGTCATCCTAAGCTTCGGTCAGTTTGAAAGCGACCTTGACTATTTGCTCGTCAGCAACATCCTCACCCGCCGCATCCGCGAGCATTGGGTCAAGCTGACCGACAAGCACAAGGGTGAAAACGCACCTGCGCCAAAACCGCTGATGATTTGTATCGAAGAGGCGCACAAACTGCTTGCACCACACATCGCCAAGCGCACCGCCTTTGGCATCATCGCGCGTGAGTTGCGTAAATATTTTGTCACGCTGCTAGTCATCGATCAGCGTCCATCCGCCATTGATGATGAAATCATGTCACAGCTCGGTACGCGCATCACGGGCTGGCTGGGGGATGATGACGACATCCGCGCCGTGCTCACAGGTCTTGCAGGGCGAGAACAACTGCGCGGGATGCTTGCCCGTTTGCAAGAAAAAGAAGAGGTGTTGCTGCTTGGTTGGGGGGTCAAAATGCCGATTCCAATCCGCTCACGCCGCTACGACCAAAGTTTCTATGATGAAATGCGCGGCAACAAAAAAGTTGCAGCCCCCCGCCCAGCCACATCGTACAACGATGACCTGTTCGGATTCGATTAAAACTGTATTTCTAGCGCGGATAGTTACCCGCGCTAGAAATTGATCGTCATTTTCTGCACGCTACAAAACAACTGAAACAGCAACTCACCCATCGACCTGCCCAAAAGCCATAATCAGGTTAGATCCCCCGCGATAAATCGTAAGCGTCTGCACCATGTGAGAAAATGCAGACATGCATCGCAGAAACGCAACCCGTCGCCATGAAAGCGACCCCTCCAGCCCAAAAGTCAAAATCACCCGCGAAGGGCTAAATTCCTACGTGCGGCTGCTGCGCTACATCAAGCCCTATCGCTTATGGATGATGCTAGCAATTGTCACCTTGCTGCTTGGTTCGATGGTCAATTTGCTATTGCCATTTGTAATCCGCAACTTGGTCGATGTCGTGTTTGGCACAACACCAGACACAACCGATCGCCTCAATGAGTTCGTTATTAATCTGCTAGCGGGCGGCGTTGGCGATGCCGATCCGCGTCGCACCCTGTCACGGCTGATGATTGGGCTTTTTATCGCGTTTGCTATGCAGATGGTTTTCAGCTTTAGTCATCGTCTCACCATCGCGTTTGTTGGCGAACGGGCGATTGCAGATATTCGCGTCGAGCTTTACACCAAACTCCAGCGTCTTTCGCTCAAATTTTATGCAGACCATCGCACGGGCGAGATTGTGTCGCGCATCACGAATGATGTCACTCAGTTGCAGGATGCCGTTACCAACAATGTCGTTGCCCTGTTGAATCAAATCGTGTTGCTCACAGGGGCATCGCTGGCGTTGCTGTATCTGAATTGGCAGCTAACGCTGTTGATTTTAGTCGGCATTCCAATTATTTCGCTCACAATCGTCTATTTGGGGCGACGTATCCGCAGCGCCTCTAGGCAAGTTCAGGATGCGCTGGCAGGTGCGGCAAATGTGGTTGAGGAAACGACGACTGGGATTCGGATTGTGAAATCTTTTGCGCGGGAGCAGCACGAAATCGGCCGATTTTCACAATCGGCCGAAGCAATCTATCTCGCCGCCATGCGCCGCGCCCGCCTCACCGCCACCCTCGCCCCCGTCATCGGCTTCATGGCGTTCGGTGCTATCACAGCCACCATGTGGTTTGGCAGCATCCAAGTACTCAACGGCAACCTCACCGCTGGCGGGCTGATCGCCTACCTCGTTTACACAATGATGGTCGCCACGCCCGTCTCATCGTTGGCAGGATTAGTGGCTCAATTTCAATCCGCTCTAGGCGCGACAGAGCGGTTGTTTGAGTTAATGGATCGCACGCCCGAAATTGCGGAGCGTCCCAACGCCATCCAACTTCCACCCATCTCAGGCAACGTTGTATTTGACCACGTCAGCTTCCATTACAACGATCGTGCTGAAATCTTGCGTGATGTCTCATTTGAAGCGCAATCGGGGCAAATCATCGCGCTAGTTGGGCCAAGCGGCGCGGGGAAAAGTACGCTCGTCAATCTAATTCCGCGCTTCTATGATGCCAACAGCGGCTCTATCCAGCTTGACGGGGCCAATTTACGTGACGTGACGCTGTTTAGCCTGCGCGATCAGATCGGCATCGTGCCGCAAGAAACAATCTTGTTCTCTGACACGGTTGCCAATAACATTCGCTATGGCAAGCTCAGCGCCAGCGATGCCGAGATTGAGGCAGCCGCACGCGCAGCCAACGCACATGACTTTATCCTCAACGAGTTGCCAGATGGCTACGAAACGCTAGTCGGCGAACGTGGCGTGAAGCTCAGCGGTGGGCAGCGTCAGCGGGTTGCGATTGCACGTGCCATCCTCAAAGATCCGCGTATTCTGATTTTGGACGAGGCAACGTCTAGTTTGGATAGCGAGAGCGAACGGCTTGTCCAAGATGCGCTTGACCGTTTGATGAGCAATCGGGATGGCAGCAAACGCACCAGCTTTGTGATTGCACATCGGCTCAGCACGATTGTCAACGCAGATAAAATTCTTGTGCTCGACCAAGGGCAAATTGTTGAGCAGGGAACCCATTCTTCCCTTCTGAAAAATCCTGACGGGCTTTATACACGGTTGCATTCGATGCAGTTTGAGGGCAAAAAAGTAACCGCCACAGACTGAGGCAATCTGTGGCGGTTCGGGAAGAATGGAGTGCAAATGGGATAGCACTCTGAGGGGGATGGGAAGAAGTTAGTTGTTGGAAGAGTCGTCTGTTGCGGCTGGGGGTGGGGTAATTTCGGCCGAATTAACCTCTCTACGACGCCGATTACGTCGAATCACTCGGATAACCACCCAAACCAACGCTAGCAAAACCAGTAGCCAAGGGCCACACACAATACCAAAATAGACAGCGGCATCTGTAACTTCGTAAATAGTCTCCTGCAATTCCACAAATGCCAATTGTGCCGTCCGACCAAGATTAAATGTGTGTGGCTCAGGAATTGATGCTTCTGCTTGGAACGAAAAATGCACCATGATAGTTGAAAATGCAGCACGATCAGCTAAAAACTTGATACGCCCTTGAATGATATTCATTTCTTCTTCAATGTCACGTAGTTCGCGATCAACTTTAAGCGTGTCCTCAACATTACGCGCATCCTCCAGCAAAGCCCGCAAACGCCCTTGTATCGCGATCAAATTGGTCATGCGCGAATTCAAATCGACATATTCTTCGGTAATATCCTCACCTGTGGCAGACTCGGCTCCCACATCACCATACTCGCGCAACGCTGCCATCACATTTTCAAACTCAGAAACTGGCACACCCAGTGAAAGCGAGGCAGATCGGTAATAGTCATGACCAGACACCTCTTGGCTGATAATGTAGCCGTCCAGCCCCGTTGTCAAACCGATCGCGTCATTAATTGCGATGTCGATATCATCTACATCAATCGACATATTGCCTGTTTTGATAATTAGGCGCTGTTGGGTCTGTTGACGCGCTCCCCCCCGAATAGTGGGTCCAATCGAATTGCTTGCGCCAATACCCTCCACTGTGCCGTCAGAATCATAACGAGCACCGCCTTCCTCAGTCAGTGTGTTAGACAACCCACTACCAATAGACTGATAGGCAGCTTCCTTAGCCTGTTCGTTATACATCGTGGAATAATCCGCAACCGATATCGAATTATCTCTTGAGCCAACCATCCCCACCGCGCCGTCAGAATCATAAAGAGCGCCACCTTCAACAGACTGAGAGATGGTTTCCTCAGCCCGTTCGTTATACACAGTGGAATAATCCGCAGTCTGTTCCGAGTGACCTCCACAGCCAACTATCAAAAAAAGAAGAGCAAAGAAAACAAGCAATTGTTTACGCATGGCGTATCTCCGTATTATTTCAACACAATCTATCTTGCGCTGCATCTATATAACGATCCTATTAAACGAAAAGTTCCCATTTTCTCTACCCGAATCTGTAGATCGCTTTGATTTACGTGAGTCGTCACCATAAAACAAAAACTGAGAGCTATAAAGCTCTCAGTTAAAAAGATTTTTGCGTAGATAACGCCTGTAGTTATCAGCCTGTTTCTATTCAGTCCACTTGATTAAATCCCGTTTATCAAGTTCAGCGATAAAGGCGGCGACGTCTGCTTTTGCGATTTCGGCCGAAACATCATAAACAGCCACCACACCAGCCTCAATTTCGGCAAGCGTCTGCTGTTGGCTGATCAGCTTCCACACATCGGAGCCAACCCCGTTAAACGCCCGCACGTCACCATTGACTGGATCAACCACCACAACGCCGTCTTCTGTTTCGCTCCAGAATATACTGCTTGGGATAATTGGCCGGCTCATAATTGACGCTCCGCACGTACCCCTGACACAATTAGTCCCAGCCCAATAATCAGGCTCAGCGGGGCAAGAATCATGTAGATGATGCGATCAAATTGACTGCGTGCTTTTCCAAAGATAGGCGGGTGGCGTTCGCTTGTGCCGTTCAGTTCAACATCTTCAAGCTGATAGCAATAGCGTTTGCTGCCTTCGGCCGATGTGTCAGGCCATGAATACGCATCCCCATCAACAGCACTCCCTGTTGCGGTGATAAGCTGATCATTTACCTGAACATAGTTACCATCATCAACCACGCCGCAATCTTCATCGCTTTCG
>JBMZDF010000295.1:0-7740 GCA_049614105.1 Promineifilaceae bacterium (SeqCode) | reverse complement strand
AGATGGCAACGATAACTAAGGCGGCAAAGCTGCATGCAGAAGTTGCCAAACGGACATACGATATTTAGAACACAAGGAAGATTAATATGAAAAAAAATTCAATATACCCAATGATTGTTGGTGTAATTTTGTTGAGTTGGACCGTTTATATGACGGTCGCTGGGCAGTGGGGGTTGTTTCGCGAGTATTGGGGGTTATCCCTGACGATGTTATTTGGGTCGTTTATTGCGGGGGCAACGCCACAGGGTGGGGCTGCGGTTGCGTTTCCCGTTTTCACAAAGGTGTTTCAAATGCCATCGGCCGATGCGCGAACATTTGGACTGATGATTCAATCGGTTGGGATGACGATAGCCGCACTGACTATCTGGCTGCGAGGCGTTAAGATTTTGCCGCGCGTGCTGCTCTGGGCCGTGTTGGGTGGAACGGCTGGCATGGTGTTGGGAACGTATTTTGTGCAGATTCCCGCGCCCTATCCGAAAATTTTATTTACACTGATGCTAACCGCCTTTGGCATTGCGATGATTGTAACGCGCTGGGTGATTCGCTGGGATTGTTGTGACGCGATGCCGTATTGGAATCATTCAACCCGCGCGACTTTCTTGGCGATTGGGGTTATCGGCGGAATTTTCGCCGCCTACACAGGCGCAGGCGCAGACGCGCTGACGTTCGTTGTTTTGACGCTGGCGTTTGGGGTGGATGAGCGGGTGAGCACGCCGACGACGATCATGATTATGGCGGCGAACTCACTGGTGGGCTTCTTTTTACATGGCGTTGTGTCGCAGGATATTGGGGTGGCGTTTAATTATTGGCTGGTTGCGATTCCGATTGTGATTATTGGTGCGCCGTTGGGGTCGTGGGTGCTGTCGAAGATTGGGCGGGATACGTTGATTGTGGGAATTTTGGTCTTGATTTCGGCCGAATTCATCTCAACCCTCATCCTGATCCCCTTCAACGCCACCATGCTCACCGTCAGCATCGTCGCCATGCTGCTGAGCCTCGGCACGTTTATCATCATGATTCGCTACCGTCAACACAAAGTGTTGGAGCAAGAGATGTTGGTATTAAACAGTTGACAAGCGTTGGAATCTAAAACAGCGAATAATGAATGGTGAATGCAGTCATTGTCACCCCATTCTCCATTCACTGTTCATTGTTAATTATTCACCATTCGTTCTGTGAGCCAAATTAGGTCAATTGATAATGAATAACGGATAACGAATAACGGATAATGACCAATGAAGACAAGATGCGCTGGCAACAGCAGCCACAATTACCTGTTACGTCTTCGCGCTTTTACGGTTAAATTCAAATCTATGCAACTATCAAAAACAAGTTACGCAGTTACAGGATTAGGTGCAGCTCCGCCGTGGGTTGTTAACGCTGGCATTGTTGTCGGTGAGGCCAAGACATTGATTATCGATACGGGCGCGAACTGGCTGGCGGCGCAGACGATTTACGGCTACGCAACCGCTATTCGCCCTGAAAACGAGTTGATCGTGTTCAATTGCGAACCGCACTTTGACCATATTGGTGGCAATGCGTATTTTCATGCGTTGGGCATCGACATTTATGGGCATCCTGCGATTCAGCGCACGGCGCAGCAGTTTGCGGGGGAGATTGCCGAATATAACGAGACGGTGCTTAATCCTGTGCGGAAAAAGGCGCGGGAGGCGGGGGCGTTTTATGCCAACACAACGATTGTTAACCCAAACAAGCCCCTTATGGCAGGCGACATCCTTGATCTAGGTGGTGTTGAGGTCGAGATTCTGGCGTCGCCAGGGCATACGTCGATCAATCAGTCTGTTTACAACAAGCGTGATGACGTGCTGTTTTGTGCGGACTGTATCGTGACGGGCTACATTCCCAATTTAGAGGCAGGCGATCGGGAGGATTGGCACGAGTGGCTCGCGTCACTTGCCATGATCAAGGCGCTTGCCCCAAAGGTGGTGATGCCAGGACATGGGAACGTGATGCGCGGGGAGGCGGTTTTTGTGGAGATTGAGCGGATGCGTAGGGTTGTACAGCAGGCGATTGAGATGGGAGGTGCGCCGACAGGGTAATGATGAAGAAAGATGCGAACTAGTAACGGGGAACGATGTGTGTCGTTTTTTGAGGCTGGTTTGTTGTCTGTATAATAAGGCTAGCAAATTCTGAGGGTAATTATTTGGCAAAGCTAGCAGGACACCAAATTAAGGAACTGACAGAGGCGATACTTGATTGTTATCGTTATGATGCTCTAATGCGTGCGATTCGTATTTATTGTAACGAACGGCTTCCAGAGATTTCACGGGCGGATAACTACGAGATGATTGTCTTTGAGACGGTTGACTGGTTTGATGAGCGTGATCGGCATGGGGAGTTGATTGGGGCATTGGCGGGAGATCGGCCGAATAACATTGTGCTACAGCGCTTTGCAGCACAATTTACGGTGACAACAACCGCACCAAGGCGTTATCAAGCACCATCGCGTGCCGAAGTGCGGGCGCGGCGCAAAATCATGATGAACCGTCACAATGAAGTGGCGCAGTTTCGTCAGATTATGCGTGGCGAACGGGCGGAACGGATTGTGTTGGTGGAAGGCGGTCCCAAGATGGGCAAGTCACGACTATTGCAAGAGTATCAACAGATTGCGCAGACGGAAGCGAATGCGCGTTGTGCGCATGTTGACTTACGCACGCAAAATCATGATTATCGGCATATTTTGTGGACATTGGCGCAACAGCTTGGTGCGTATCAATTTCGACAACTCGAAGTGGCGCAGGATGCGATTGATCGGACAAGGCCCGCTGCGACCCCTGTTGAAGATATTGCTACTGCTCTGATGACGCTATTGGCGCAGCAGCGAGCTGATGAGTCGGTGACGACCCGCCAACGGCAGCGGATCACACGGGCGTTTGTGGATGATTTGCAGCAGCAAGTGTTGCAAGGGCGGGTTGTGTTATTAGTTGATGCATTTGAGCAGTCGCTTGACAAGACAATTTATCAATGGGTGTATCGAGAATTGTTGTTGGGATTGTCTGCGCGGCCGAATGTAGTGATTGTGCTGGCAGGGCGTCGTTTTGATACGGCCGAATTGGCGTGGCAAGCTGATTATTTGAATCAGGTGCTTCAAGCGGTCAAAGAGCAAGATTATTTGACTTACTCTCAAGAGGTCGGGGCGACCCAACTCACACGGGAAAAAATTCAGGTTTTGTATCAGGCGTTTAACGGTGTGCCAGGGAAATTTGTTGAGGTTGTGCCGCAGTTTTTGGGTGCGGCAGGAGCGGTATGAATCAGGCAGAGTTTTTTGCAAAGTTGGCAACGACCACAAACGAGGCCGAGAAAGCGGCGCTGGTGGCGGCGTTTACGTTGAGTAATTTGCCGCAGCGTATTCGAGATGCAGCGTGGCGCTGTGGTTATTTGCCGTGGTTTACTGAAGCGGTGATTGCGGCGCAGTTTGAAACGCCCCCCGCTGAAAATGAGGTTCAAACGATTCTTGATTTGATGTTTGTGGAACGTGTGGCGACAGGGTATGCATTTCATAGTTTGACACAGGAAGGGTGGCTGGCGCAGCGTACCGAGTTTGGTGATCAGTTTCAACAGGCATATCAACTAGCGATTCCCATTTGGGAGGCGGCTGAGGATGACGAGACGCAAATTTTGCTGGCTGGTGGTTATTTGATTACGGAACAGCCCGATGCTGCCCAGGTACTTGTCAAGTTGCTGTTAGCGCGTTTTGGCAAGACAAAGGCATGGCATCAATATGTAGAGGTATTTAACTGGATATTGGAAGCGGAGGCGTTGTCAGAGGGTGTCGTCCTAGAGCGTGATAGTTATTTATGGATGGCACAAGGGATTACTCATAGCGAACAGAAGAAATATGAAGAAGCATTGTCAGATTATGGGGAAGCGATATGGTTGAACCCAGAATATGCGACAGCGTACAATAATCGTGGAAATACGTACTATGAGCAGAAGAGATACGAAGAAGCGTTGTCAGATTATGGAGAAGCGATACGGTTGAATCCAGAATACGCGACAGCGTACAACAATCGCGGAAATACATACTATGAGCAGAAGAAATACGAAGAAGCGCTGTCAGACTATGGAGAAGCGATACGATTAAATCCAGAATACGCGACAGTGTACAATAATCGCGGTTTGACCTACTCTGAGCAGAAGAAATACGAAGAAGCGTTGTCAGATTATGGAGAAGCGATACGGTTGAATCCAGAAGACGCGACAGCATACAACAATCGTGGAAATATGTACTATGAACAGAAGAAATACGAAGAAGCGCTGTCAGATTATGAAGAAGCGATATGGTTGAATCCAGGATATACGACAGCGTACAACAATCGCGGAAATACGTACTATGAGCAGAAGAAATATGAAAAGGCGTTGTCAGATTATAGAGAAGCGATGCGATTGAATCCAGAAGACGCGACAGCATACAACAATCGTGGAAATACGTACTATGAGCAGAAGAAATACGAAGAAGCGCTGTCAGATTATAGAGAAGCGATGCGGTTGAATCCAGAATACGCGACAGCTTATGTTAATTGTAGTCGCGTCTGTTATAAGCAGGGCTGGTATGTAAAAGCAGTAAAGACTTTTTTGCAAGCGATAAGGATCGCATATGAAAACATTTGAAATCTAGGGCAATTGCATTCTAAGTCCTGAAGAGGATGGTTTCAAGATGTTTGTTATTCCAACCTGTTTTGAGGTGTTTATGTTTGATACTTCCACGAACAATTGTCTCTTGATGAATCAAATTTAGGGTAATTATTTGGCAAAACTAGCAGAACATCAAATTGAAGAACTTCAACGGGCAATGCTTAATATCTAAACATTTCTAAGGGGATAAAGGGTGGTCTCATGTGTGTTTTGGTATAAAATACCAGTATGATTGCCAAAACGCCTGTTTCCCCTTTGCAAACACAAGTTGAGTATGGTGTCACGCATGTGCCGAATGCGCCGTTGTTTCGTGTTGAAAACGTGACGGTGCGCTATGGTGAGGTCGTGGCGCTGCGTGATTTGTCGTTTGAACTGCAAACGGGCGAACAGGTTGCCGTGGTGGGGCCGAACGGGGCGGGGAAAAGCACGCTGTTTAAGCTGATGGTCGGTGAGATTAAGCCCTCGCAAGGGGCGATCACCCTTTATGGCAGCAATCCAGCCCAACATCTGTGCGTCGCCTATGTCCCGCAGCGTAAAACAATTGACTGGAGCTTTCCCGCCACTGTTGAAGACGTAGTGATGATGGGGCGCGTGGGCAAAATCGGCCTTTTCCGCTGGGCGAAACGGCACGATCATGCCGTCGTGCAGCACAGCCTTAAGCGCGTCAACGCCGTGCATCTGGCTAAGAAACAGATCGGCGCACTTTCTGGCGGGCAGCAGCAGCGCGTGTTTATTGCGCGGGCGCTGGCACAGGAAGCAGAGCTTATGTTGCTGGACGAGCCGCTGTCGGGCCTCGACATTCCAAGCCAAGAACAATTTTTTGAGGTGCTGGACGGTGTGAGTAAGGACGGCATCACGACGATTGTGGCGACGCACGATTTGAATATGGCGGCACAGCGGTTTGATCAGGTGATGTTGCTCAACGGGGGGATTGTGGCGTTGGGAGAACCTGCGGGGGTGCTTTCGGCCGAAAATCTAACCCGCGCCTACAACGGACATCTGCACACAAAAGATGATGTGATTATTGCCGATAGTTGTTGTGACCATCACTGAGAAGAAATGAAGAATGTTGAATAGGGAATGAAGAAAAGGAGAAGAGAATAAAAGAAGACCGTATGATTTGAAGGAGCGGACTAAGTTGTTTGCGGTGCGGATTGTGACGTTGTTTGTTAGTTTGCCAAAGTGGGAGGAGGCGCAGGTAATTGGGCGTCAGCTTTTGCGAAGCGGTACATCGGTTGGGGCGCATTATCGTGAGGCGTCGCGTGTGCAGTCAAGTGCAGAATTTATTAGCAAAATTTCGGTTGGGCTGCAAGAATTAGATGAGTCAGCCTACTGGATGGAATTACTAATCGAAGCGAACATTGTGTCGCAAACCTTGTTGGCCGATCTAATGCAAGAAAGTAACGAATTAATGGCGATTCTTAACGCATCGCTCCGAATAGCTCGACAAAACAAAGACAGATGACGGATTTTATCCATCATTTCTCTTCAAGAGCAACTCAACAAAACAAAAGCGAATGATGTTCTTGATTCATCATTCAATATTCATCATTTTCCCCATGTCCCTCCTCCTTGATCCCCTAAACTTCGCCTTTTTCCAACGCGCCCTAATCGCCGCCGTGCTTGTCGGCATTCTTTGCCCAATTTTAGGAACCTACGTCGTGTTGCGCGGCATGGCGTTTTTGGGAGATGCACTGGCGCATATTATTTTGCCTGGGGTGGTGATCGCCTTTTTATTGGGCATCCCGCTGGTGATCGGGGCGCTGGTGATGGGCGTTTTGACCGCATTTGGCATTGGTGCGTTGAGCAAACGCAACGGCTTGCGCGAAGATTCCGCGATTGGCGTAATATTTGCGGGGGCGTTTGCCTTGGGCATTGCGATGCTGTCCGCAACGGACGGGTACGCTGTCGACTTAACCCACTTCTTGTTTGGCAACCTGCTCGGTGTTTCCAGCACCGACCTCTGGACGATGTTAGGTTTGAGCTTTGTTGTACTGGTTGTAATCGCGCTGTTTTTCAAAGAGCTACAGGTCGTATCATTTGACCCAACGCTGGCGCGAACGCTGCGCCTGCCTGTCCAGACGTTTGACTATTTGCTGCTGGTAATGATTGCTGTCACGATTGTGGTGGCGCTACAGGCGGTTGGAATCTCGTTGATGCTGGCAATGATTGTGACACCTGCGGCGTCCGCCTCGTTGTTTACGCAACGCCTGCTGCCGATGATGTTGTGGGGGGCGCTGATTGGCGCAATTTCGGGCTTTGTCGGGCTGTACGCCTCATTTTATTTAGAGATTGCATCGGGACCATCAGTTGTGTTGGTCGCGACATTGATTTTTGGGCTGGTTTTTGTGTTTGCCCCAGAACGTGGTTTGTTAGCAAGGAGGTTTGCGTAAGATGAACAGCACACAGGTTGAGACAAAATTAGCGGCGAAAGGCTACCGTGCTACGGCATCGCGGCGCAAGGTGATTAATGCGCTGTTGTCGTTTGACGGTCATATGACGGCCGATGATTTGTACGAGTCGATGCGGGTTGCAGGGTCGGGCGTGGGGCGAATGACAGTGTTTCGCACGCTTGATTTGCTGACCGAGTTGGGGGTGATTCGGCCGATTTACCAAGGCAGCGGTGCTGCCCACTTTGTCCTGCTCGAAGACGGACACCATCATCATTTGGTTTGTATGCAGTGTGACGCAACGGTTGAATTTGACGACTGCTCGCTGGCGGATGAGCTCAGTCAGCGGCTAACGGTGCAGCACAATTTTACAATTGCGGGGCATCTTTTAGAGATATACGGCGTTTGCGCGGCTTGTCAGGCGGTCTGACCGCGATTTCGGCCGAAAGCACCTTCATACTGTCGTTCAAATAGTAAACGCGATACGGTTTATCTGGATCGAACGCCGCCCGCTGCCAACCAAACAGCCGGAAAATCAAGCCGTCAATTTCCAACAATAAAAGATTGCGCTTGTCATCCTGTAGCTTAATCTTGCCGAACGCCGTGCCAACGCCCGAACGTTCGGCCGCCCGCACCAAGTTTTGCTGCCCAATATACCCCAAACCAAGCATACCAAGCGTTGCCAACAGCATAA
>JBMZDF010000294.1:0-7743 GCA_049614105.1 Promineifilaceae bacterium (SeqCode) | reverse complement strand
TCCCAGCGTCCTTTGCCGTCGCCATAAATTTTGTTGACGTTGAATGGTTTGCCAGCGGTTGGATCGTACCAACCTTGCTCGATGGCGAAGCTAAAGAAGTTAGGGGAGTGGAGAAAGTTGGGATTTTCGGCCGAAACTTCCTCAATATACCCCGGACGCGACACCCGAATCTCATCTGGTCCCACGCGCTGCGCCGCCCACAGCCCCACGCCACCTGCAAACTCAATCACAACCCAACCCTCGTTATGGTCAGCAATAAAGTGCGAGTTGCCGCCATACGTTGAATAGCCATGCTGGGCGATCAAGTCGCCAATCAACTCAACTCCTTCACGTGCCGTTTTTGCACGTTCCAGAACGATCCGTGCCAAATCGCTGTAGTTTGGCCCTGTCTGGTCGGCTGGCGTCATGTCGCGCAGTTCATCGCGTGATCTTGACCAAATATCGCGCACGGCGACGCCGTATTCGTTCAGCCCGCCGTTGGTGATCGGGGCTGGAACGCCGCGATAAAATGAATAGCTGACGCGGATGTGGCGGGCTGTTTCGGCCGATTGTGGAATCTGCGTCAAGTTGCCCGGCATCATCGCCGCTGGCGTAACGCCAACCCTGATCGTTGCGTCGCTGGCGTGCTGCTGACGTGGCACAATTTCGAGCCAGTGGCTTGAGGGTTCATCCCCATAGCCCGCCAGATAGGCGCGTCCGTCGGCCGTTAAGTTTTTACCAATGTAGATGCAGTAGCTCATAAGATTTGGGTGGGGTGAGTCTGTTGGTCCGTGATGGTCACGACCTTGCAAACTGTCTGAGATGCTCAATAAAAGTAGCCGTGACTGCCACGACTCATCAACATAACGACGGTCATTTTATCTGGCTGAGAGGCGTCGGGCTAATTTTGCCTGTGCATTTGAAAGGCAAAAGGCCCCGTTCACAACTATCTGTGAACGGGGCCTTTTGTTAACGAGTTATGCAATGCACTCTCCCCAGAAGGAGAGGTTAGGTGGGGGAAGTACTAATTAGGCTTTTTTGTAGGCAGAAACTGAAATTGTGGCGAGGCTCAAAAGTAGGAGCAGGGTGTAAACGATGCTGCTTGTGCCACTTTGCGATGTTTGTGATGAAAGTGTGATGGCCGTTGGAGCGAGTGACGTTTGATAAGCGCCAAGGTCGCAGTTGGTTGTTGGGCGACCGTTGTCATGCTGGTCAAACAGCGGGCAATTTTCGCCGCCGCCAAGTGCTGGGCTGCCTGCTAACAGCGCGTGGCTGAGCAAGTCGTTGCCGTTGTCCGTAAGCGGTGCAAGCAGTGGGTCAACCCCTGTGAGCGCCGTGCGGGTGGTTGAGCATGTGCCGTCGCTGTCGATGGTGCTGGCAAGCTGGATTGTGTTAATGTCGCCTGTGCAGTTGTCGACTGCTGGATTGTGAATGATGCTAAATTCAAAGATGAACGGTGTGACGGCGGCTAATTTGTGAACCGCGCCGACGCCCGTGTTGTATGCAATGGTTGAATAGGCTGCGATGACAGGGCCAGGGCCGTGAATGGCGCTGCCCGCCGTTGTTGCGCTGTTTTCGCTGACGGTGCTGTTTGTTAGGTTCAGAATTTCCCCAGCGTGGTTAATACCGCCGCCGATGGGGGCTGAGTTACGATAAATAGAAGCTTGGTCGAGCGTAACTTGGGCTGCATTGCCGCTTTGGATGGCGAGGCCGCCACCGTTTGACGTTGCTGTGTTGTAACCCACAAGCACACGTCGCAGGTTATAGGAACCGAGCATGAACAGCCCGCCACCTTGGCCCGCCGTGTTGTTGGTGACGCTTGAATTGCGCATTTCCCCTGCAACCTCGGTCAAAATGGCGAGGCCGCCGCCAGCCGCTGTGGCCGTGTTGCTGTCGAAGGCAACCGCTTCGATGTCTAATGAGCCAGTCGCCTGAGCAAGCCCGCCACCAAGAGGGGCTGAGTTTTTGTAAACGGTTGTGTTGCGCATCACAACTTGCGTGTTGAGCGTGTAGATTGCGCCGCCTTCGCCTGAAGTCGCGGTATTGTGTCCAAAATACATACTGTCCATGTTCATCGAGGTCGCATCAATGCGGACAGCGCCGCCAAAACCGGCCGTGTTGTGTGCAAATGCGCTTGTAAATAAGCTGACGCTTTCGGCCTTGTCTGCTGAGAGAGCGCCGCCAATGTAGGCGTTGTTGTGGCTAAAGTATGAGTTGCTAATCGTTAGCGCAACGCCGTCTGTGACGTTGACCGCACCACCAAATGTGAGCGGTTCGGTTGTTGTCAGCACGTTGTGCTGCATGGTGCTGCCGTTAATTTTGACAATGGCATCTGTGCCTGTTGCCATGATAACGCCGCCATTTTCGGCCGAATTGCGATAAGCCCCAACCTCGTTCAACGTTGTGTCAATGTCGCCAATGGCGAAAATAGCGCCGCCGTTTCCGTCAACCATGTTGTCAGTCAACGAGCTTTTGGTGACGGTTAATTTGGCGTCTACAACAAAGCCTGGCACTGTTTTGGTTGCATAAATGCCGCCACCATTTTCTGTCGCTTGGTTCCAAGTTAGGTGCGTTTCCATCAAGTTGAGGTTGTTACGCTCGATGTAGATGCCGCCGCCGTTGGCTGCTTTGTTGTCGTTAACCGTGCTGCCCGTGATAGAAAGCCCGCGACGAGAGAAAATTGCGCCGCCGAAGTTGTCCGCTGTGTTGTTGTTGAAATGTAGGTTGGTGAGCGTGCTTGTGCCGTTTGGAACGGTTAGGAAAAGTGCGCCGCCGTCGCGAGTTGCGTTGTTGCCTGTGAACTTGCCGTCTTGGAGAATGAGGGCTGCGTTCGCGACGCCAATCGCGCCACCATCTTCGGCCGAATTGCTGTACATGCCGAAGTCGCGCATATCAACGCTGCCGTTGACACCGAGGATGCCGCCGCCAATTTTTGTTGCCGTGTTGTGTGTGATTTGGCTGTTGATGACGTTGAGGAAGCCGTTGTTGGCGTAGAGTCCGCCGCCATTTTCGGCCGAATTGCCCGTCAGAACCACATTGTCAAGCGTAACTGATGCGTCATCAACGATGTGAACACCGCCGCCTTGTGTCGCCTCGCCGTTGCGAACCACCAAATTGCGGAGCACAACGGTGTTGAATCCGTTAATCGTAAAAACTGAGTCAAGAGCTTGCCCATCGATAATCGTGAGTGGTGTGTTGTCTGTATCAACGGCCCCTTTGATGATTGCGGTACGCCCAATTGTGATATTCTCGTTGAGAACGCCGTTGGTCGTGATGTTAATCGTGCTGCATGTAACATCATCAACTGCTGCTTGAAGCGTCACGTGAGCGGCCGTCGGTACGTCGCATGTCGCGTCAGGCGCTGCGAACGCCGTGTTAACGCTCATAAAAAGTGTGATGATTAATGTGATGACGATTGTTTTTGTTAGCTGAACCATGAGGATTGCCTAAGTCAGTACAGTTACGAGTAAATGGTGTTTACACAGTGGGTGATACGTGCCCTAAGCATAGGCGATCAAGGTGGCAATGTATCTTACGATACACTTTTTGTGGTTCAGTCTTTACTTTTAGTGCTATTGGGGTGGTCTATTGTAGCTATTCATCACGATAGACTGCCGCTAGCTGATTATATAAATCGCCATAAGAGAAATCCCAAGCAGGTTGCCAATATAGATCAAGGAAGCGCCAGCCGATGTCTGGCTTGCCTAAGCGATCGTAAAGGTAGAGTAGTTCAACAAGCTGATGTGGGTGTCTGGTTAGATCGCTGTTATGTAGCCGATCGATGTTGTGTTGGTATGCGTTTGGAAATTCGGCCGAAACCTCAACATATGCCTCGCCATCCCACCGATAAATCAAGTGGCTTGTCAGCAGACATCGCTCGCATTCCTCAGCATGCGGCATGTGAGACGCCTCCATCATTAGCTCTAGCGTCCCATCTTCGCCAAAATCATGCGCCCGATTAAGCGTTCCAAGATGCTCAATCCTGTCGCTGAAACGAACCACCGAACCGCCGTTCAATTGCAAAATCGCTAACTGGTCTGACTGCTCGTACAACATAAGTTCAGCATAGCCATCTTGGTTAACGTCCTGCCAGCCAGAAAGTGTTTCCCCCGCTAACTTGTAACGCATCAGGGCGCTGTAAGGTTGAGAATGAATGATGACAAAACGATCATCCACCTTGCGTGAGACAACCAGCACCTGATTTGAATTGGTGAACAGCCTGTTTAAACTAAAGCCCTGTGAGCGATAGGTTGTGCCGTTAATGAGCGTGTCTGATTCCCAGTCAAGCAGGTACAATGCGTTTTGTAGTCGCGTTTGAACTGTTTCAAGATCGGTTGAGAGAGACAGAATTTCTTCGGCGCTTTGGCCATTAGGGTTGGCAAATTTCGATTCAAGGTTTTGATAAACATAGCCATAATGTTCGTCCCATGTCTTAGGACGCCAACGCGCCGTGAGTATTTCCCAGCCGATCTCTGTCTGGTCGATTCGATCATAGATGAGCAGGAGTTCGATTAGGTTATGGGGGGAAAACAAGCGACCATACTCGATTTGAGCGCGAAGGGTGCGGATGCGGCTGCGGTAGTGATCGGGAAATTCGGCCGAATTTTCAACAAACAACTCCCCATCCCACTTGTAAATGCGATCGGTATAAAAACCGCAAGCGTTACAGCCCCCAAGCGTTGCAAAAACATAATCACTGGCAATCAACTCCACCGAGCCATCCTGATCAAGGTCACGCACCTTATTGGGATGATCTCGCTCTAAAAATGTGATCTGTTGAGTGAGGTTGATCAATGCACCGTCGCGCAACTGGAACAAGGCGATGCCGTTGCAACAGAAATTGCCACCCGTCGCGGTTTGTAGAACAAGTTCGACATACCCATCCTGATTGAGATCATGCCATGTTTCGATCGTTTGCCCAGCGAGTGAGAAGGGGGTGACATGTCCATCGATCATGAGATCGGCCGAATCAATCAAACGATACTGCCCCTTAATTAGCTGGTAGACAATCAGGGTTGATGATTGGTAAGCGAAGCTGGCTGCTGCGCCCTCATAAATACGGGTGATGTACTGGTTGCCGTTTGTAGAAACGTTCGCGGACCAGTTTAATCGGAAGCCGTGAAGCTGCATCGTCTCTTCAACAGACGCTTGGGTCAGACCTTGCACCGCATAGTCCAAGGCCTCATCCCCCATCAGCGCAACGGGTGCATGTTTGAGCACCATTTGCGCCACATCATCCTCATCTAGCGACCAGACGCCATTATCCGTAACCTGTAAATCTCCTTCAACAAGCCGCTTATTTCCCTGAGCGTCTTCACACTGATAGTGCATGCTGTCCGCAACGGTCCAATTCTGTATGAGCTGTGGTTCGCAGACAGCGCCGTCCGTTGTTGTAACGGAAACGGTACGGGCGCGGACACGAGGCGGCCCCATTAGGGCCAGATTGATTGCGGGGTCATTCGGCCGAAGATAATAAATAAACCGCAGCGATGCGCTTTTTTTCAACTGCATTTCATCGTCCGAATCACTGTTGCAGAGATACTCAGTGTACACAAACGCCCCATTTTGCTGATAAACGCACAGCGACCCGTCCCCGAGAATAATGTCTGTGGGGGAAATTGGAACAGGCGTGGCGCTGGGTACAAGCGTTGGCGTCGTTGTCGGGGTGATGATGGTTGGCTGCGGCGTGTTGCTTGCCTGAACGGGCGTTTGTGTTGGCGCTGATGGCTTTGTTGTGGCGCTAGCTTTTGCGAGTGGGGTTGGCGGGACATTGGTGCAGCCAATCCCAAACAGGAACCCTATGCAAATAGCGAATAGGGGGATGAGGTGTGTCTGTTTCGGCCGAAACAGAATCTTTCCGCGACAAAAAACTTCTTGCATGGCGAGCACAGTGTACTTGATTTTGATCGCGTGCCGTCAGAACCGATCTGATTTTCTCATGCTGCACGCAATAACTAAGCCGATCACAATTAGCCATTGACGGAATCCTCAGAGGTTTGTTGTCGTCACCTTTAACCTGTGCATAAAAACCTCTGAGGTTTATTGATCGAAACTTTTTGTGACCCCGTTGGGCATGATAAACTTCCTGATAGTTATGCTTGAACCCACTTTTTTTGTCCGCGATATTCCCATTTATGGGGACGTGATTTTGGCCCCGATGGCGGGGTATGCTGATGTGCCGCATCGGGCGCTGTGCCGATCGTTTGGTTCGGCGATGCAGTACACAGAATTTGTGGCGGCAGAAGAACTGTTGGGCGGAGGCAAATCAGCGTGGCGGCTGCTCGACTTTAAGAAGGGGGAGGAATCCCCGATGGTGTTTCAGATTTTTAGCAATTCGGCCGAACGCCTACTCAACGCCGCTCTGCGCATTGCCGAACTCGAACCAGATATTATCGACATCAACATGGGGTGTTCTACCCGCAAAGTCAGCGGGCGCGGCGCGGGCGTTGGCATGATGAAAAAGCCGCTCGAAGTTGCCAAAACGTTTGAACTGCTCAGTAAACAGCTACCGATGCCGATCACGGGCAAAATTCGCTTGGGTTGGCAAGGTGCAGAAAATTATCACGAAATCGCGCACATCATGCAGGAAAGCGGCGCAAGCCTCGTCGCAATCCATCCGCGCACCAAGGAGCAAAAGTACAGCGGTCATTCAAACTGGGACGCCATCGCTGAGCTAAAACAAGCGCTTTCGATCCCCGTCATTGGCAACGGCGACATCAGCACGCCAGATGACATCGACGCGATGCTGGACTACACAGGCTGTGACGCGGTGATGGTCGGGCGTGGTGCAATCGGCAACCCGTGGCTGCTGGGGCGCAAGCGGCGTGATGAGCTGACGCTTGCTGAGCTGATCGGGCTGGTGCGGCTGCACGCAAACGAGATGGTCGCTTATTATGGGGAGCGTGGGCTGGTGCTGTTTCGCAAGTTTTTGAAACGCTATTTGACTGGGGTGGTTTCGGCCGAACGCATCAAAAAGCTCCTAACCACAACGATACTAGCCGACTTCCATCAGCAGCTAAACGCCCTCCTACCACCTGAACAAACCCAATTGACCGCCCCTCACTTGGCGGTAAGATAACCAAATGCGCTGTGTTTATTGGAATATTCGAGCGGGAGGCGGCAAGCGTGCTGGCGGCATTTTCGAGCAGTTGCTTGCTTGGCAACCCGATATTATTGGCCTGTCTGAATTTCGCGGCACGCCAGCCAGCCGACAACTCGCCGCAAACCTTGCTGCACACGGTTGGCCTCACCAGATTCAAACAATTAGCGTCGCCAAACGTGCCACCAATGCGCTGCTGCTGGCGTCCCGTTTCCCGCTCCAACAGGTGGATCTGCCTTTTGCGCCAGCGGAAGACCAGCGTTGGCTGTTGGCGCATGTCGATTATCCGATTCCTTTCGCGGCTGGTGTGATGCACGTTCCAAACTACACGTCTAAACGCAAATATCCGATGCTGGATGCGGTGGAGAAGGTGGCGGCGAAGTGGCCTTTCGGCCGATGCCTGCTCGGCGGCGACACCAACTCAGGCAAACGGGGCATTGACGAGGAAAACGACTCGGGCGCATTCTTCCAGCGTGAGCATGACTTTATGGAAGCGATGGAAGCCAAAGATTGGGTTGATGCACTGCGACATCTGCATGGGGATGAGCGCGTTTATACGTGGTACTCGCACCGCAACAACGGGTTTCGACTCGATCAGCTATTTGTCAACCCCATGCTCCAGCCTGCGCTCAAATCGATCCAACATATTTGGGGACATAACCCTC
>JBMZDF010000293.1:0-7756 GCA_049614105.1 Promineifilaceae bacterium (SeqCode) | reverse complement strand
TTTGTGCATAAAAACCTCTGAGGTTTTCGTCAATGATTACTTGTGATCTACTTAAGCAATGATTGAATTGTTGACGTCAACGTATCGAGATTGTATGGCTTTTGTAGAAACCCAGCAATTTCGCCCGGCTCAAATTGAGCTGAGATTTCCATCTCGCTAAACCCAGACGACATCAAAACCACAACATCTGGATCAACTTCTTTTAGCCCATAATATGTTTCGCGCCCATTCATGCCAGGCATCCGCATGTCTAGCACAATCGCTCTAATCTCTGCTTTTCGTTTGCGATAGAGTTCAATTCCTGCGGAACCGCTCGCCGCAAGCAGCACGTCAATACCCTGAAACTCTAGAATATCCGACACCGCTTCGCGCACCAATTCTTCATCATCGACAATCATAACCATTGAACTTACCTCTCCTATTGAATTACCATTTTGGGCCTCTATTATTGTAGTTTCCATAGCTGGAAGCCAAAAATCAAACTGCGTCCCATTGTGTAGCTCGCTGACTACCTGAATGCCACCATTGTGTGAACGAATGATACCAAGCGTTGCAGATAAGCCTAAACCTTGCCCCTCAGGTTTTGTTGAAAAGTAGGGGTCAAATATAGACCCAAGCGTATTTTCGTTCATTCCAACACCCGTGTCTATCACTTCAACGTGAACATAAGGGCCAGCGGGTAGCGTCGTACCACCTAAATACATAGCGTTTGAATTATCTGTTTCGATATAGGCGGACGATGTGCGAATTGTCAATTTCCCCTCTGAGCATGTCTGCATCGCCTCCCCCGCATTCAACACTAAATTCATGACCAATTGCTGCATCTGCCCACGATCTGCCTCAACAAAAGGTAAGTCCTGAGATAACTGTAGATCAAGCACAACATTTCCCGGAATTGCCAAATCAAATAAACTCAGGTTGTCTTCCATCAATTGGGTCAGATTAACTGGCTCGACATGAAAACGCCCTTTACCCGCATAGGCAAGCAGTTGTCGCGTTAGGTCGGCCGCTCGTTCGGCCGAAAATACCGCCTTGTCAATATGCCCGCGCACCTCATGCCCTTCTGGCAGCTTAAACGCCGCCAAAGATGCCTGCGACAACATCCCTGTCAGCAAATTATTGAAATCGTGCGCAATACCACCAACCAAAACGCCCAAACTTTCCTGCTTCTGCCCTTGCAGGAACTCCTGCATAATCTTCTCGCGCTCAATCGCTGCCCCCAGATTATTTGCTGCCACCTGTAACGCATCAATCTCAGAAGGAGACGATTGTTTATGTTTATCGTGCGTGGTGAATCCCATGCAGCCCCATAACTGGTCAGCAACCAAAACGGGAACAGCCACAATCGTATTGATATTCAGTTGGCTCCACATCGCTCTTGCCTGCTGATTGGGAATTGTGGCAATCGGTTGCTCAATCGGCCGACGGTTCTCAAGCTGCTGAATCCAAAGTTTCATCCCAATCGTATTGAGCGGGATATGGTCGAACGGCAGTTGTTCCAGTAAGGAAGGCAGTTCGGGATGCCGCCAAGCTGAACGCAAGCTGGCAAATGAGTTCTCTTCGGCCGATTTAATTTCAAAAATAAACGCACGGTCCGCATCTGTTGCTTTACCAAAGCACTCTAATACGCCGTCCGCGACATGTTCCCACGAAGAAGCTCGCAAGAATTGCTCCGTTGCGAACGTGATAGCCGACAAAATACGCTCCCGATTTTCCAATGCTTTTTGCGCAGCATGTTGTGCCGAAACGTCCTGCATGAACCCTTCGTAGAACCGATTCCCGTCCTCATCAAGCGCAGCCCGCGAGTTAATCGCGACATGTATAATCTTCCCGTCTGGACGTTTGAGCGGAAACCGAACATCGATCAAACGGTGATCGTTGCCTACTTCGCGGTCAGGAAGTTCGGCCCGGCCGTTTGGCTCTAGGAACATTGATTCGATAGATGGGTTGTCGTCTAGGAGTGTTTCGGCCGATTCATACCCCAAAATACGCGCCATCGCCTGATTCACCGTGACAAATCCGCCGTTTGGGATAGACCGATAGATGCCTTCCCCAGCATTGTTGAAAATATCTCGATACTGCGACTCAGTTTTCTGCACCTTTAAAATCAGTTCTTCTTGGCGACGATAGCTATTTTGTTGAATAATAACGGAGAACAAGGCGACCGCGCTGCTAAATAAAATCCATAATGAACGCGCTCGCTCCACAGGGGGTAGCTCAATCCCAAACCCCACCACAACCCCAACCAACATGAAGCCCAGCAAAATATGTGCGATTAAATGGACGCGCCAATAGACGGGAAGGAGCAAAACGCCTGTAAATAAAATAAAGGCAAGCTCAGCGGCTGGCAGTGTTGTCTGTCGAAGCTCGGATGTCAACAGGCCAAAGCGTGTTGCAACAATCGTTCCACCGCACACGCTAAACAAAATGACAAAAATTGTCAGTGGGTAGCGTGATCCGCCTAAATAAACTAGCCAGAAACAGAGGGAAAGAAACAATAGGATCGCCGAATTGACAGGAAGTACGGCAGGACGCACGATTACCTCGGCCAAGGTGATTATCAATGTGATAATGGGGCCAATTAGTGCGATTAGACGTACACGTTGAATTGCAAACGCGCGTCTCCATTGATTGAATTCGGCCGAATCTGACCCAATAATTTGATCTCGAATTTCGTTGAAATATGACACTGCTGCTATAGCTCCTAAGCAATACCTTGCTAACTACCCTGGTTGTTCATTCTATACGATTAGATCGGCAGAAGATACATTCCCCGTACAAAAGTCTTGGTACGCTTGGAGCACGGCTACACTTTAACAGGTAGTTGCTTAGCGATAGTTATTGAATATCGGACATCAGGTATACGATAAGGATTGTGAGATCTACTCGAATGGGTGGCTTTAGGGAGACAACAGCGGCCTATATCTTATAGGCAGGACGTTACTTTGCCAAGCAACAACGATGCGGGGAAACAGCCAAGTGTACGGCTGTCTGTACTTTCAGACTTATTATCACCAACTAAAAAACAACTGCCGTCTAGCTTTACTTGCGCAACTCGTTTTATCAGCCAAAAGTTAGGGTGATCGGGGTGCAGCGCAACAACCACATCACCAACCTCAGGCTGTTTATGGCGATAAGCTTGAACGTTAACGAGAACCTCGTCACCGGGCTTCAAAAACGGCAGCATCGAAGCCTCGACCACTCGAAAACGGCGGCGCTTGCGTAAAACCAAAAGCAGCAGCTCAAAACGGCTGCTGCTTGGAATAACTGAAAAGGATTTCAGCTTATTTGTTCAATCGTTCTGCTAATAATTTCTTGTCAACAACCGATTGAATAAGTAAGAGGCTTAGCTAGCGCGTACCCACGCAACGTCGCGGCCTTTTGCAGCCCAGAACATGTTGTGGATTTTCTCGCACATTGCCATCAATGACTCGGCCGCTTCCAAATCAACGTGCGTTTTGCAGGTTGAGCATTGTTTTGCAGCCATCCAAAATGTTTCGTGCAGGTCTGGGAATTGCTCTAGGTGAGCTGGTTTGAAGAAATCAGTCCAAAGAACAAGCAAGTCTGTTTTAGTTGCGTGTGCTTCTTCTTCTTTAATCGCGATGTAGCGAGACAGCGTGTTTGCAGTTGCATGGCTACCATCACTTGGATCAAGTGCCAAGATTTTCTTGGTCATTGATAGAACGGCTTCCGCATGAACGCGAGCTTGCGCTGGATCATAAACGCCACAAGGGCCGTCACAGTGTGCGTGAACTACTTCTTTTGCTGGGAATAGGGTTTTGACGAGATTGTTAAGCATGTCGTTTATCCTTAATGTTGACAGTGTCGAAAGCTTTGTGCTAGCGTCCGCTAGTCTAGCTAGGCAACCCTGCTTTGTCAAAACCCTGCATCCGCTTTGATCAATTTCTTGCACACTCTTAGCAAATGATGATTTAGGCGCTTGTATTGTCTCACTGACAAAAACGGTTAGTGCAGTTAACGAGGTGCGAAGCGTGAACTTCGTACATCATTCATCTTCCTACATGGCGAAGTCTCTCGACCCTATAACATCCGCCTGATAAAACCGAGGATTACAAAGAGAATAATTGGACTCAAATCAAATCCACTCATAGGCGGAATGATGCCGCGCAATGGGGACAGGACGGGTTCGGTAATGTCGTAGAGGAGTCGTGCCACGGGATTATTGCGGAACCCAGGGAACCAGCTAAGTAAAACACGTGCCAACAAAATATAGTAGAAAAGGTCAATAAAAAGCCCAAGTGTTCCGGCCATGTCGTATCCTTTGCAACCCTTAGACAGTTGTTTTCAAACACTCTCTAAGAAGTTACGATGATTAATGTGATTGCCAAAGCGCGTACATCCAGCGCAAATATGTGTGGCGCACTTTTCAGCATGACGACTGTTTGATTATCGTCTGTCATGCCTCTTAAACAGTTCAACGAATAGGCTTGTACAACAGCGGCGGCAAATTCTACCTACACCCATCACCAAGCCTTAACTCTAGTACGAGACAGTTGCGCGATTGTTGCGCCTATTTCCGTCAATCCCAACTGTGTTAAGTTTTCTTCCCATTCAGCTAAGGGTGTTTCATTTGAGTAAAGAGCGGTGGCTGAGCATGTCGAAGCCTGAGCGATATGCTGCTACAACTTCGACAAGCTCAGTCTACGTTATCGTCACCAACCCATTTGAAACACACCCTTGAGTTAACCACAATTAGGCATTGACGAAAACCTCAGAGGTTTTTATTCGCCACCAGGGTAGACAACAACAAACCTCTGAGGTTTATTCGCCGTCTGTATAACTGATTTTGAACAGGTCGCCTGTTGCCCAATCGGCCGCATAAAGTGCGCCATCTGGCCCAACTGTCACATCAATCGGGGCGGCAAACCCTGTCGCAAAATCAGTTGCCCCCGCCCCATTTGGCGCAAGCCGAACAATCTTTTGCGCCCCTTCAAACGCACTCCACAGCACAACAAACAAATTATTGTAGTAACCGGGGAACTGCTCGTGCAGATAAGCCGTGATCCCTGTGGGCGCACTGTGCGGAATAAACTCATGTGCAGGCGGCACAATGTCAACCTCGGCAGGTGCAGGGCCAAAACAGTTGTCACAAACATACCAAGGGTAGCCATGCTCACCACCCGCCACAACCCGATACAGGGTATCAGGCGGCCCATAATCAGGCCCGTTGTTGCTTGCGTAAAGCTGCCCGTTCCCATCCCATGCGATGTCATATGCGTTGCGAATACCGCGTGCATAACTTTCGACACGGCTGCCATCAGGGCTGACGCGCAGCACAGACGCTTCCCAAGGGTGTAAATCAGCCTGTTCGTCTGTATTCAGCACTTCACCATGATCGGCGATTGCGCCAACGGCAACATACAGATCGCCATCTGGCCCAAACGCCAGCCCGTTAGCGGCGTGCATTCCTGCATAGCAACAGGGAACCCCATCAAACAACATTGTGTAGTCGCCTGTGTCAAAATCGATATATCCAACACGCGCCTCGTCGTTGCTGACGCGATCTGACACATAATAACGGTTGGTTTCAGGCTGGAACGCTGTCCCAACAGGCACGCGCAATCCTTCATAAACCGTTTGGATCAGGCCGTCTGCATCAACAGTATAAATTGTGCCAGTCATCGTTGCGGCATAAAGCAGGCCATCAGGGCCGAAGGTTAGGCTGGTTGGGTTGTCTGGGATGACGGTGATGTGTTCGGCCGAAAAACCATCTGGCACACGAATGCGCGACTCCCACCCTTCCTTATCACCCGGGCAAGGATAATCCTCACAAGAGTAACCGCCTTTTGGCAGCGCCTCCACAGGCGGATTGAGCGCACTCACCGTTGGGATCGCCGTGGCGTTCACAGGTGGCGGCAGCGTCGCAGGGGGCGTAATCGTTGCGGCGGGCGTAAAGGTCGGCCGAGGCGTGCGGGTTGCGGTTGGTAACGGCGTCACCGTTGGCTCAACCGTCGCAGAACAACCGATCAACATCAGCAGCCCCATCAGCCCGATTAGGAGGAAAGACACGTCGATCTTATTACTCATCCGCGCTTCACAGGATAAGACCCTAACACCTTGAGCATTGATGAGTGACGCAGCACACCCGTTAACGCATCACGCACAATCTCATCATCTTCATGCCCATCAATATCAACAAAAAAGCGATATTGCCACGCCACGTTAGTCCGTGGGCGCGACTCGATTTTAGTCATATTAATATCGCGGCTAGCAAACTCATTCAACACACGTACGAGCGCCCCAGGGCGTGTGTCAGAACGTGTGGTGAAAACAATCGAGGTCTTGTTAAACTCGCCACGCGGCACATCCCCAATGCCAACCACTGAAAAACGTGTGGTGTTGTAAGGGCGATCCTGCATGTCGCGGGCCAACACCTCTAAACCATATAGTTCACCTGCCAATTCGCTAGAAATTGAGGCTGTGTTCGGCTCTGGATTTGCCGCAAGGTCTCTCGCCGCGCCAGCCGTGTCGTAATGGTTGACAGGCTCGATATTCATCCGTCGTAGCGTTTCAGCACATTGCGCCAACGCCTGCCAGTGCGACAAAACCCGCGTCACGTCGTGCAGTCGGGTTCCCTTCGGAGCCAGTAAACAGTGGCGCACAGGAACCAATGCCTCACCCTGAATACGCAAATCATAGTCTGCCAAGACATCAGTTGCCGTCGTCACCGTTCCCGCAACGGCGTTTTCAACTGGCAACATGATGTGCGTCGCCTTGCCTGAATGTACCGCCGCAAAGGTGTCTTGAAATGAGTTGCAAGCGAGTGTCTGCACATCATCACCGAAATGTTGTCTACAAGCCTGATGTGAATACGCGCCCGCCTCGCCTTGAAATGCTACAATTGTTGACATACTAACCTCTTTTGCCGTCGTTTTTGTTGCAGCAAGTATAACGAAATGTGGCGATTTCGGCTTATCAAGTTGGGGAAGGATCTGATCTCCCTCCACGACCCTCAAGCTAACGGAAAAACAGGCGGGCTGTCGTTCACTTGGTAGATGATGTGGAATGGGCTCATGGAAGGTGGCAGGTTGTCACACATGAGGTGGCTTATTAAATGAATGAGAATAAAATCATCCCTGATTATGATCTATTGGCCTATCTAGATGGCGAGGCTGATGCGATTGTCGTGGCGGAAATTGAAGCGAATAAGATGTTGTTACAACCAAGGTTGACGCAACTTGAGCAGCAGCAAGCGACACTGCACGTTCAATTTGGTCAACTTCGGCCGAATTCCCTAACCATTGGTGAGCTTGAAATGGGTTTGCTCGGTCGCGCAGAGGCGCGTGACGTGCGTAACCAGTTGCAGCGGCACCCGCAGGGAATGGTTTCGGCCGAAATTCTGCAACAGTTTTGGACAGACCTTGCGCCAGTTTCGGCAGAAACACCTGGACTACTCCAGCAAGTTCAACGCTTTGTAGCAAAATTGGTCGGCGGCGACATGCCCTCAGCCCTTGCCATGGGGCTACGTGGGGCGCAAGAAGGCATCTACGAAGCAGGCGACTATCAAATTGTGGTTGAGACAGATGCTGACTTTGATGACCCCTCACGCCAGTTGCTCAGCGGCATGGTTATGGGCGCAGATCTGTTTGATACGTTCTCCGCCACGCTGTTTCGGGCCAACACGCCCCAGCCCCTTGCCAATAGCGATCTAGATGAGTTTGGCAATTTCAGCTTCTCCCGTTTAGAATCGGGTGTGTACGAGTTGATCATTTCAGGCCAACCGCTTCCCGAAGAT
>JBMZDF010000292.1:0-7788 GCA_049614105.1 Promineifilaceae bacterium (SeqCode) | reverse complement strand
AGAATACGGCGTGCCTGCTGTGCATTCACGCGATCCATGTCGATTTCGCGAGGGGTTTGAACGGCCGCTTGAATCGCCGTTTTGGTGATCTCGTGGAAGACAACGCGCTGCGTGCGGACAGGCTCCATTTCGGCCGATTCCAGCACATGCCACGCAATGGCTTCCCCTTCGCGATCGGGGTCAGTTGCCAGCAAGATGTTCTTGGCTTTGGCCGCTGCCTCTTTTAACTCTTTAACTACTTTTCGCTTGTCGTTTGGAACCCGATACTCAGGTTCATAATCATGGTCAACATCGACACTTAGGCGCGATTTGAGCAAATCACGCACATGGCCTACGCTTGACTTAACAACGTAGCCACGACCTAGATATTTGCCAATTGTCTTGGCCTTGGCGGGTGATTCTACAATGACAAGCGTGCCGCTGCGCCGTTTAGCCGCAGCCTGCTTCTTGCTTTTTGCAGATGCCTTTGATTTTGAGCGGGATATTGTGCTTGGATCAGGTTTTTCTAGCGTGGCATGCGCTGCTGTTGCCCCACGCTTGTACATATTGGTATTACAAACAGTACAGGTACCGCGTGTTGCTGGCGATCCATTTGTGGCCCACACTGGATAAGCATCTTTAACAATGCGGTGCTCTTTGCATTTTAAACAATATCCTTTGATCTCTTCTGCCATAAAATTCCTAAGCGGCTAGTTGTTGACGATGACTGACTCATCTGCGTCATTTGCAACTTGCCGCTTGTTGCTTCAATTTGTTAATAGGGGGTGTCCTAAACGCGCACAATTCATTACGTGAATTTTTCTAATTCCGTACCCACCAAACTATTGACCATTTTCTTGACCAATGGAATTTGGCTCTTGTGTACGACTAAAACGGCATTATCTGTATTCACTACAATCATGCCATCTAATCCAATTACTGCCAACAGTTTATTAGATTCATAATTGTAGAGTAGACTATCGCGCGTGTTTTGGGCGATGACACGGCCACGTTCTGCATTCTCGTCCTCATTCGGCCGAATAGCTTCCTTCAACGCATATAGCGTCCCTGGATCACTCCAGCCCATCTCTGCATGAAGAACTAAGGCGTCATCTGGCTGTAAATACTCAAGCACCGCATCATCAAAGCTCAACTCGTCAAGCTCTGGGTAGATGCGTTGAAGTGTTGCCTCATAGGCATCTGTTCCGATTGAATCACCAATCTCGCATAATTCTGCCCACATCTTTGGCTGATACTCAGCATACTTGCCCTGAACATAACCAATCGACGTGATGAAATAGCCAGTGTTCCAAACGTGCGTGCCGTTTGCAAACATTTGCTTGCATTCGTCCAGCGGCGGCCGATACGTTAATTTTTCAAACCCATAAACGGGCTGCCCATCAATCGTATCAACTTGCTTGCCCAACCCGATCCAGCCAAGGTTATCATTGGCAAAGCGCGGTGTCTCACCCATGAAGATAATCTTAGTTCGTTTGCTCTGAATTAGATCTTCGGCAACGCTAACAACCTTCTGAAACTTTGGCACGTTATCCATGTAATTGTCACCCCAAAGGATGCCAATTGGTTCATCGGGGTCGGCCGATTTGCCGATGTGGGCAAGTGCAAGTCCTACCGCCGCAGCTAAATCGCGTCGTGTTGGTTCGCCGATTAGGTTTTGGCTGGGCAGCATTGGTAGCTGCTCGGCAATAATTGGGACATAAAGTTGGTTGGTCGAAATATAGATATTCTCGGCCCCAACCTGATCGATGATGCGATCAACGGCGAGCTGCAAAGTTGATTGCTCACCAATAATTGGCTCAAATTGTTTAGGAGATGATTTCAAACTAATAGGCCACAGTCTACGACCGCTGCCACCTGCGAAGATTACAACTTTCATGGTTCTACCTACCTATGGGGAAAAGAGAAGAAGAGAATGAAGAAGATTATTCGTTATTTCTTTTCTTGCCCCTCTTCCGGTTTGCTGTCAACTGAATACGTTGCCCCCATTTCCCTTATCAAAACATATTGCATACGTCCAACTTGTTGAACCATGCCTTTTAATTCCATCAGCGTGAGCGTACTGCCTACAAGTGCTGACGGCATGCCTGTTGCGCGGCTGAGGTCATCAACGTGTGCAGGCGTATTGAGCAGATGTGGAATGAGGGCCGCTTCTTCGGCCGATTCAGGCAATGTCAATTGCAATGCCTTCTGCTCCTCCACATGCTCTAAATGAAGCTCATCCAGAATATCCTTGGCTGATGTAATCAGCTTCGCCCCGTCCTGAATAAGCTTGTTTGTTCCTTTGCTCGCTGCGCTGTTGACGTTGCCAGGGACCGCAAAAATGTTGCGCCCCTGTTCAGCCGCAAACCGCGCCGTGATCAGCGCCCCGCTTGGGTAGCCTGCCTCAATGACGGCAGATCCCAGCGATAGGGCGCTAATAATGCGATTGCGTGGCGGAAAGTTTTTTGCTTCTGGGGCAACACCCAGCGCATATTCTGACACAATCGCGCCTCGGCCGTTTGCAATTTGCTCAGCCAGTCGGCGATTCTCTGGCGGGTAAATCTGGTCAATGCCAGAGCCTAACACGGCAATGGTGCGCCCGCCCATATCGACTGCGACTTTGTGGGCGATTGAGTCAATGCCCCGCGCTAACCCGCTGACGATGGTGATTGAGCGGCGTACCAGCCCTGTCGTAATCTCATGCGTCATCTGGCGACCGTATTCGGTCAATTTGCGCGTGCCAACGATGGCGATCCCCCATTTGTCGCTCTCTTTTAGCTCGCCTTTGATGTAAAGGGTTGGGGGAGAGGTGGGGATGTGGCGTAGGGAGGTGGGATAATCGGCCGAATCCCAACAAAGCATCCGAACGCCATGCTGGGCTAATTTATCAACTTCAGCATCCAGATTGATGTCAGCCCGCGTACCAAAAAAGCTTTTGATAGTACGTTTGTCAAACCCGATTTTCTTAAGCTCACGCTCGTTTGCGTGCCAAGCCCGTTCCAGATCGCCAAAATGATCGAGCAATGCACGCACCTTCGCAGGTCCGATGCCCTTTACAATGTTAAAGCCGATCCAAAACTTGGGGTCAGAAGACATAAAGAAAGTTGAATGGTGAATGAAGAATGATAAATTAGTTTGCTTTATTCTTTATTCGTAATGCTACATTTTTCTTCTCTAAAATTTAGAGCCAGAAGAAATGGAGAGAAGTTGAATGGTGAATGAAGAATGATGAATTGATTTGTTTCATTCTTCACTCATGATTCTTCATTTCCCCTCAGGTAACAGGCCGTCAATAGGCGAAATCATAATTTGCTTGGCTTCAATGTCAATCTTTTTAACCACTTCTTTTGTGTCAGGGATTAACAATTCACCTAATTTACCATCAACAACAAACACATCATTTGCACCTGTTTCGATGAGATCAGAGACTACACCTAAGTGATCGCCTGATTCAGTATAAACATTTAGCCCAATTATCTGATAGGTGTAATATTCGCCCTCTTCAAGAGGAATCGCTTCCTCAATTGGGACAAGCAGATAGTGTTGACGCAATACGCCTGCTGCGTCGCGCCCATCATACCCTGCAAACTTAATTAGGGCATCTTCCTGATGAAAACGAATTGTTTCGATCTCAAGGATCGAGGGGTTTTGGTCATCGGCCCGTCGTGCGTAGTGAACCTGCTCTAGCCAGAGAAAGCGTTCAGGAAGCTCCGACAGAATCGAAACTTTGAGTTCCCCACGGACACCGTGTGGTTTACGGATACGGCCAATGATCAAAAAACGAGGCTCCGCAGAACCCCGTTCATTATTCTTAGTCGATGAGTGGTCTCGTCTAGTCACTCATCACTTCCAGTGAGACGCGCTTGCCGTCTCTGGCTGCAAGCGACTGAATAACGACGCGGATTGCGTTGATAACGCGACCCCCACGTCCGATAACCCGCCCTGTATCGTCTTCGTTGACGGTAACTTCGAGAATAATCGAGCTTGCACTTCCGTCTTGATGGACTTCGACATCATCAGGGTGGTCAACGAGCGATTTGACGATGAACTCTACTGTGTCTTTGAACATAATGTGCTCCACTTAGAAACAGGGACGGGCTGGGCAGTCTCGGTTTGGTTGAGACTGCCTTGATTTCGGCCGAAAATCGGACTATTCTGCATCCGCTGCTTCTTCAACAACAGCCTCTGCTTCTTCCACGACTTCTTCAACCGCTTCAACAACAGCCTCTTCAACGACAGCCTCTTCGACCACTGGTGGCCAAGGTGTACCGTTAAATTCAGCCGCCAATTTACCCAGTTCTTCACCCGCGCGAAGGCGTGCGAGACGGTCCATTGTGCCCTGCTTGTTTAGCAAGCGTGCGACAGCATCTGATGGCTGCGCACCAACGCTCAGCCAGTAAAGCGAGCGTTCTTCATTCATTTTGAAAGTGATTGGATCGGTCATTGGATCGTAGAAGCCAACTTGCTCTACATAACGACCATCACGTTTTGACTTAATATCAGCAACAACCACCCGATAACTTGGGTGACGTTTTTTTCCTCGGCGTGCTAAACGAATTCGTAGCATTGTTCTAATTCTCCGCTTGCCTTTCAGCAAGCAATGTTGCTAGCTATTCACATCTTGCAGGCGTGATTGCACCATGCGCGTTGCTAATTTCTAGCGACTTTGTGTTTGTATTGGTTTGGTGTAAATGAAGGGCTACACAATCACAAAAGGCAGAGTTGACACTCTGTCAGCAGTTTTGAAACAAACGTTTTGCGATTTCTTGCAAACAACAGGTTCCAATCTGCTAGCCACTTCCTGCGAAATCAGGGCATGTTCCCTGACTTCTACATTCCCAGCCCGCGCAACATGTTCATCATGCCACGACGACCGCCTTTCCGCATCTTTTTCATCATGCTTTGCATGTCGCGGAACTGGCGTAAAAGCTGGTTAATTTCTTGTATCGTTGTCCCAGACCCCGCTGCGATACGTCGCTTGCGGCTGGCCTTGAGCAACTTGGGATTTCGCCGCTCGTCAGGCGTCATCGAGTAGATTATCGCCTCAATTCGAGCTAAATCTTTTTCGGCGTTGCTCATGTCAACGTCTTTGGTCATTTGACCCATGCCGGGCAACATTTCCATCAGCGAACTGATAGGGCCTAGCTTTTTAATCTGCTGCATCTGACCGAGAAAGTCCTCAAGATCGAACTTGCCCGACATCAGCTTCTCGCCCGCTTTCTGCGCTTCCTCTTGGTCAAGCTCCATTTGAGCACGCTCAACCAATGTCAGCACGTCGCCCATGCCAAGAATACGCTGGGCTAAACGGTCTGGATGGAACTCTTGCAGAGCGTCCATCTTTTCGCCAACACCGAGGAACTTAATCGGGACACCCGTCACGGCACGCATCGAAATGGCTGCACCACCGCGCGAGTCACCGTCAACCTTGGTCATAATCAGACCCGTGACGTCTACCGCATTACTGAAGTCGGTCGCAACGCGTACCGCTTCCTGTCCCGTCATTGCGTCAGCAACAAGCAGTATTTCAATTGGCTGGCAACGCGCCTTAATATCGCGCAGCTCATCCATTTTCATTTCATCGATGTTCAAACGGCCAGCGGTGTCAAGAATGACGACCGTGTTCCCCATTTTCTTTGCTCGTTCAATCCCGTTGAAGCAAATATCAGATGGGTTTCCGTTTACACCTTCATCATAGACTGGAATTTGTAGCTGTTTACCCAGCGTGTGAAGCTGGTCAATAGCGGCTGGACGGTAAACATCCGCCCCAACCAGTAGGGGGCGACTGCCGCGACGACGTAAGAACAACGCCATTTTGGCCGCCATTGTCGTTTTACCAGCACCTTGCAACCCAACGAGCATAATCACAGTTGGATGTTGCACGCCAAGATTTAAGCGCCCTGGCTCGCCAAGCGTTGTTACCAATTCGTCATGAACGATTTTGACAACCTGTTGGCCCGGCGTAATGTTGCGCATTACTTCGCCGCCAATAGAGCGTGCTTTCACGCGCTTGACAAAATCTTTAACGACGCGGAAGTTGACATCAGCCTCAAGCAGCGCGAGACGAACGGCTCGCATTGCGACGTTGATATCTTCCTCAGTCAGCTTACCTTGCCGATTGAGGCCGTCAAATACACCTTGTAGTCTATCGCCTAATGCTTCAAACATGCGTCAAAAATTGCCTGTGGAACTTACACAGGACGCGAAATGATAACAAACGGAGGAAGAGCAGTCAAGCGAGTTTAAACTCTGAGAGACTGCTCTTATGAGAAGTTAGTATTGAAGAGAAACGAGAATATTGAATGAAGGATGAAGAAATTATTTTTCAACAGTCAGTATTCAATATTCTTTAGCACTTCACTTTCTACATGTACTGTTGTGCAGCATCCCAGCAAGCTGAGGCGCGGCTTGTATCTTCCCAAGGTAGGTCGATGTCAGTTCGGCCGAAATGACCATAAGCTGCGGTCTGACGATAAATCGGCCGACGCAGGTCAAGATCGCGAATGATTGCACCTGGGCGCAGGTCAAACACGCTGTCGATGATGCTTTGAAGCTGCTCATTGGTCAACTTGCCTGTGCCAAACGTTTCAACGTTTACGCTCAATGGCTTAGCAACACCAATCGCATATGCAACCTGAACTTCGCAACGGTCAGCCAAGCCAGCCGCGACGACGTTCTTGGCAACCCAGCGAGAGGCATAAGCCGCGCTGCGATCAACCTTCGTGCAATCTTTGCCGCTGAATGCGCCGCCACCGTGACGACCCATGCCGCCATACGTGTCAACGATAATCTTGCGGCCAGTCAAGCCGGCATCACCCATTGGGCCACCAACAACAAAACGACCTGTTGGGTTGACATAGATTTCCATGCCGTCATCAACCAAGTCTGCTGGGAGAATTGGCATAATGACATGCTCAATAATAGAAGAGCGAATATCTTCTTGGCTAATCTCAGGTGCGTGTTGGGTGCTGATAAGAACGTTTGAAACACGCTTTGGCTTGCCGTAAGCATATTCAATCGTTACCTGTGACTTACCGTCTGGGCGCAACCATGGCAATGTGCCATCTTTGCGAACAGCGCTCAACTGACGAGCTAAACGGTGGGCAAGGTCGATAGGCAGCGGCATTAAGCTTTCCGTCTCGTTGCAAGCATAGCCGAACATCATACCTTGATCGCCCGCGCCAACTTTGTCTACATCGTCAGCACCGTCGCCACGTACTTCAAGTGCATCATCAACGCCTTGTGCAATGTCGGGGCTTTGTTGTGCAATTGCAACTTGAACACCGCAGGTGGTTCCATCGAACCCTTTGTCGCTGTGATCAAAGCCGATGTCATTAACGACACCACGAACTAGTTCATCATAGTTGATTTGTGCTTTAGTTGTGATTTCACCAAGTAGCAAAACAAAGCCAGTTTTGATCGCTGTTTCGCATGCAACGCGGCTCATTGGATCTTGCGCAAAGCAAGCATCGACAACGGCATCGCTGATTTGGTCACACATTTTGTCGGGATGCCCTTCGGTAACAGACTCTGAAGAGAAGAGAATGCTGGGCGCAGTCATAAAGCTTGTACTCATAAGAAACTCTCCGAAATATGCTGATGGCTGTTAGTACTTAGCAAATAACCAGAGATACACATTCTGGACTCATGGCTAACAGCTAATAGCGTTACAAATAAAAAGCCTCTTGACGTGGCAAGAGGCATAGCAAAAAGCTCTATGACTCTTATCTGCCAGCGACGCTGTCCAGATTTAGCACCTTCCTTTGTTAAATTAAGGGGTTGCTGTAGCACTAAGGGACTGGTTCCCTGAAC
>JBMZDF010000291.1:0-7788 GCA_049614105.1 Promineifilaceae bacterium (SeqCode) | reverse complement strand
GCTTGAAGCACGTGTTCTGGAGCGAACGTCAGAACTAGAGCAGCGTTCAATCGAGTTAGAGCAGGCTAAAGAAGCGGCCGAATCAGCAAATAGTGCAAAAAGCCGTTTCCTTGCCAATATGAGCCATGAATTGCGCACGCCGCTCAATGCTATTTTGGGATACACGCAGTTATTTCGTCGGCAGTCACCAACGACGCGCACGCTGAATATTGTTGAACAAAGTGGGCAGCATTTGTTAGAATTGATCACCGACTTGCTGGATCTCGCCAAAATCGATGCGGATAAATTGTCCCTACATGACACAACGGTACCATTACCAGCCCTATTTGAGTTGGTTGCCTCAATCATGCAGCCACGCGCCAAACAGAAGGGGTTGGTCTTTCACACAAATATTGCTGACGATTTACCAGCTTATGTGATAGTGGATGAGAAGCGGCTGCGCCAGATCCTTTTTAACTTGATTGACAATGCGATTAAATATACAAAGGTCGGCACGGTTGAACTCAACGTCACGGCAAGCCACCATCAGACGGAATTGGTGTGGCTACATATAACAATTCGGGATACGGGAATCGGTATTTCAAGTGATGCCTTGGCAGACATCCAAACACCGTTTTATCGTGTTGAAGCAGTGGAACAAGAGGTAGAGGGCGCAGGTCTGGGCTTGGCTCTGACTCAACGGTTGTTACATTTAATGGGGAGCAAGCTAAACATTGCGAGCCAAGAAAAGGTGGGAACACGCTGTTCATTTGAAGTAGCTTTGCCATTGGCTGGTGTAGAAACAAATCCACAAAAACGGCCGATGATTCAAGCGATCGCAGATGCGACCCCACATATCCTTGTGGTGGATGATAAATGGGAAAATCGCGCTTTTCTCATTGACCTCTTGCAACCAATCGGTTTTCTTGTTACTGAGGCCGAGAACGGCATTATTGCCCGCGATTGGCTTTCACATACCCAGCCTGATTTGATTTTAACCGATCTTGTGATGCCGCAGCTTGACGGGTTTGCGCTCATTCGACATATTCGCGCCCATGACACATTGGCAAATGTCCCAATCATTGCGCTCTCGGCATCTGTACTGGACACAGATACAGAATCGTTAGCGGTTGATGCCTTTTTGTTAAAACCATTTAATGCTGAGCAACTGCTGGAGACGATGAAATCGCTGCTGCACATTGATTGGGTGTATGAACAAACAAAGACAAGTTTGCAGCCAGAAATTGTATGGCCATCGGCCGAATCGCTGGCTCAGATACGCCAGTTGGTTAGTAAAGGGGATATTTCAGGCGCAAAACAATGTATTGAGGGATTTTCGGCCGAATATCCCACCTTCAGTACACAAGCCTTAACACTTCTCAAATCATTCCGCCTGCGAGAACTAGACCAATGGTTGCAACACAAGGACGCTTAAACCCGCTAAATGGGCAATCATAAAAAAGGCACAGCATCGCTGTACGCGGTATCTTCGGGCGCATCGAGGCCGATATAGCGCCTTGTCACAGTTGCACTGCTGTGGCCCAGTAGTTTACTGACGCCTTCAATGTCTTTTGTTTTATCGTAGGCGAACCATGCAAAGGTGCGGCGCAGGTCGTGAGGTGTGAGGGCTGAAAGCTGCTTGCGTTCGGCCGAAGTCACCCCCAGTTTGTTCGCGATACCAACCCCATACTTCCGCATTAATTTACGCACGCTGGTAGGTGAAATCTTGTCAGAAATTGTGCCATTGCGCATGATGGCACGCGCAAGACGACCCTTGTGCTGCACATCGCGTCCCCATGCCTCAATCGCAACTGCCAGCGACCTCTTAATCGTTACCTGCCGCTGCTTACCCCCTTTGCCGTTGACTTTCAACGCAGCCGCACCGCTGGGGACAACGGTAATATGGTCAAAAGTTATTTCGGTTGCCTCTGCGACCCGTAACCCCGCAACCAACATCAAGCCAATCAGAACCCGATCGCGGCGACCGCGTACCGTATCGTCAGGTGGTAGTAATCGGCCGAAAACCTCAACTTGAGCACGTGTCATGCGATGGCCTTTTTGTAATGACGGACGGCTTTTGACCACTATGGATGCATGTAACGCTTGGATGTTGGCGACAATTGCCATCATGTGGGTGTAGTTGGTTGCGTTGGCACGCGATTTGGCGAGGAATTCAATTTCGGCCGAACCACGCTTCAACACCGCTTTCAACTGCGCTTTTGACGTATTAGGCAACCCATTTGCATAATGACGCAGCGCAACCGCATCGGTCAAATTGACATTGTCACGCTCGGTGCGCTCAATCGCTTTGATATAACGGTAATGGGTTCGCGTCATAATTTCATTGGCTGCTAATGCGGCATCCACTGCCTGCCGCATTGCCGCAAAAATAACCGCATTATCGTTCAGCGCCGCATTTGCTTGTAGCGTTTGTTGTGGTTCAGGTGTGACCAATTCCATGCTAATAATTCTAGCACAAAAGTTCTCCCGTGATTCTGAAAATAATTCGATCAATAAACCTCTGAGGTTTGTTGTTGTCTACTCTGGACTGTGCATAAAAACCTCTGAGGTTTTCGTTAATGATTAACTGTGATCAGCATAGTTGGGCTGGTTTCCACCGTTTTGCCCATGATATGCTATTCTGTTTGAGAGATAGCTGTTAAATAGAACAATCGCGGTATGACCGCAATCTGGCACACGCATGACTAAAATTTTATTGATAGACGACGATCGCATGATCACCAGCCCCCTTCGCCGCACGTTGGAGCGGAACAACCATGATGTACTTGTAGCCGACAATGGACGCATAGGTCTTGCAATGGCGCTTGAAGAAAAGCCCGATGTGGTTGTGCTTGACGTTATGATGCCTGAGATGGACGGCTGGGCCATTTGCCGCGAACTGCGTCAGCAAAGCGGCGTACCGATTTTGATGCTGACGGCGCTTGGCGAAGAAGTCGATCGAATTTTAGGGTTGGAGTTGGGAGCGGACGATTATTTAGTGAAGCCGTTTAGCAGCCGCGAACTGATGGCGCGGATTAAGGCGATGATGCGCCGCGTGGCGATCGAGCGTAAAGGAACGGAGCGCACCGTGATTGCGTTAGGGTCTTTGCGACTTGACCTCGATCAACACCAGCTTTACAAAAATGATAAAGAATTGACGTTGCGCCATAAAGAGTTCGAGTTGCTTTCGCTTTTGATGGCAAACGCAGGTGAGGTCGTGACTCGTGCCGTGATTTTTGATGAGGTTTGGGGAACCGACTGGCTTGGTGATACGCGCACGCTAGACGTGCATATTCGCTGGCTGCGTGAAAAAATTGAGGATAACCCGAGTAAGCCAAAGATGATTCAAACGGTTCGAGGGGTTGGGTATCGGTTTGCCGCGTCAGATAGGCGTTAGGAGTCGTCATGTTTAATTCACTGCGTGGCCGTTTGATGGCGGTCTATTTGGCGATGATTTTCTTTGGATTTGGCGGCTTAACCACTTGGGCAGGGGTCCAGATGGCGAATGCAGCTTATGACGATTTTGGTCAGAATTTGCAGGTGCATGCGCTGCAACTGGCGACGAGTTTGGTGGAGCCATTGGAGCATAGTTCGCCAACAGTTGCACAGTTGATGGCGGCTTCGGCCGATAACCTAAATGGGCAGGTCGCACTGTTTGATCAGGCAGAGGCACTGGTGGGGACAACTGATAACATTTCGGCCGAAATAACCCCCCTCAACACCTACACCTATCAAAACAATCTCAACGGCGAGCGCACCGTGTATTCGGCCGTACCGATTCTGTATGAAGAACAGGTTATGGGGATCGTGCAGATCGGAGTTCCAATTACCAAACCACAAGCAACTGTGATCCAACGTTCAACAGAACTAGCCGCTGGGTTTGTAATTATTTCAGGGATCGGGCTAGCGATTACGCTGTGGTTTGTCACCACGATGACGCAGCCACTATCTGATTTACGCGACACAGCGCTTGCTATGGCGCAAGGCGATCTGTCGGAGCGCGTGGCGCAAGTCAGCAAAGATGAGATTGGCGCGGTGGGAACTGCTTTCAACAAAATGGCAGAGCGTGTGGAAGCAATGGTGACAGAACAACGCGCCTTTGCTAGCAACGCCTCGCACGAACTGCGTACGCCGCTGACCACAATCCGTTTACGAACTGAAGCATTGCAAGATAACCCAGACGATTCTGAACTCGCCACCCTGTACATTGACGAAATTGATAGTGAAGTAAAACGGATGGGGCGATTGGTTGATGACCTGCTGCTGCTGTCTCGTTTGGACGCCAAACGCATGCTGGCAGGGTCAGAGGCGATTGACGCGGTGCGACTGTTGCAGATTTTGGAACGCGAGTATCGTAAACACGCCCTCGCAAAGCAAATTGACTTAACGATCTCGCTGCCAGATGACGCAATTGCGCCTGTTGAGGCCAACCTAAGCCATTTGCGCGTTGTGTTTGGCAACGTGATCGGCAATGCGATCAAATACACGCAGAGCGGCGGGCAGGTTTCGGTGTTGTTGTGTCAACTGCAAAACAAGCTTCAACTACAGGTGATTGATAACGGCCCAGGGATTGCTAGCGACGATTTGCCAAATATTGGCAAACGCTTTTACCGAGTCGATAAAGCCCACTCGCGTGATATTTCTGGGACAGGGCTGGGATTGGCACTGGTACGCTCAATAATCGAACTATACAAAGGCGACTTTGCGATTGAGAGCCAAGGTCTTGGTCATGGAACCCAAGTGACAATTTCGTGGCCCATCGCTGAATTGAGCGTGTAGGCTGTGGATAGATGATTCACGAGCGCCTGACGGATACTAATTATCGTCATCAATCCTTGAAAGGCGTCTGCTCATCGCTCGTCCAAACTAGCTCTCCTTCCAATGGTGAACATCCATCGTTTGAATATTCTCTGACCAATACCAAACAATCACAACGCCCTCATTGCTATCTTCTGAGTGGCTGATGTTGATCAATCTGTTAGGGCCAATGCTGGTTGCAAACTCGTTTGCATTATAAAGTAACTCCTCCCAGCTAACCCAACTACTGCTAAATTTTCGACTTAAAACACGCATTTTTAACTCCTACTGTTGCGACTGATGCCGCCATCTTGCTTACCAAACGCCCCAGCGGGACGTCTCTACAGGTTACTGTCTCTGTTGACAGAACTGTATAGACTTATAATTGATATTTGATGCCAAGTCTACCCTGATTTTCAGAGGATTTTGAAGAGCCTGCTAAACTTCTGGGTGTGAAAGCAAAAACGACATTCTCCCTCAAAGACCAACTGTTTAATCCTGAAAAGGTTGCGTATCTGACTGATTTATTCGCTGCTGTTTATCCTGCGTTCCCGTCTGTTTCGTTCCAACAAATGGTTGTGGATGCCTTTCCACAGCTTGAATTGAAAGCGCGTATTGAACATATTGCGGTTTGCCTACAAAAAAGTTTGCCACCTGAGTATTTAACGGCACTTGATATTATTTTGCGTGCGTTGCCGCCTGAGCTTGATGCATGTTTGACGGATGACGATTTTGGTGATTTTATCATTGCGCCTCTCAATCATTTTGTGGCGATGTATGGCTGTTCGGCCGAAAACCTCACCCCTTCCTTGAATGCGCTCAAAACAATTACGAAGCGATTTTCGGCCGAAGATGCAATCCGCTACTTTATCAACGCTTTTCCAGACGAAACGGTGGCATTTTTGCAAAGGTGCTCGGCCGATGAAAACTACCATGTCCGCCGCCTAGCCAGCGAAGGCACACGCGCTAAACTCCCCTGGTCGCAAAAACTTGTGATCGATTATAAAGTCCCACTTCCCATTCTGAACGCCCTGTATGCAGATAACACCCGTTACGTGACGCGCTCTGTTGCCAATCACCTCAACGATGTAAGCAAGTTAGACCCCACGTTGGTTGTTGAAACACTCGCTCGTTGGCAGAAAAGTGGCCAGCAGCGTGAAAAGGAGATGGCGTTTATTGTCAAACACAGCCTGCGCACGCTTGTCAAACAAGGCAATCAGGATGCACTTGCGCTATTGGGCTTTGGGGAAACGCCAGAGGTGACGATTCGCGGGTTCTCGACCCACACACCAACTGTCAAAATAGGGGAGGCGTTTGAGTTTGTGCTGACAATCGAATCACATAAAGCGCAGAATATTATGGCCGACTATGTGATGCGATTTGCTAGCAACGGCAATAAGCGCGGGCGCAAGGTATTCAAACTGAAACAGGTGGCGCTGTCTGCTGGACAAACGATCGCCATCAAGAAAAAACACCCCATGCGCCTGATGACGACGCGCCGTCTCTACGAAGGAACCCATGAGATCACGCTTCAACTCAATGGGCAGGCACATGGAACGCTCGCATTTGAGCTGGTAGCCTAAGCGGTTTGCTAACGATCTTGCAATTCAACGGTTGCCTTCACCACTGGCTTCATTGTTAAACTGCATTTAAGTTTGTTTAGGCTGTTGTTTAAGTAAGCCTTTGTGCAAAACGGTATTCTTCTATTAACAACCAACAACAAGTTAGCCGACAAAAACAGGGCTAACAGGAAAGCGGTCAACATGCTTTTCATGTGCAACAAGGAGCAACCGAATGACGAAACAACAGATGACCAACTTTATCGGCGCAGGCACAATTGCGGCGCTCATGCTTATTATCGCTCTAACATTTGGCGGCTGGAACAATAGCAAAACGGCCGATGCAGCCCCTAGCTCAAATAACAACGTGGCGGGTGAAGCCGTTGTTATGCCTGACTCTGGGCTACAGGCTGAAAACGCCCAGCTTAAAGAGGCTGTTCAGCTTTTACAAGAACGCGAGGTTCAATTCACTGAGCAAATTAATTTGGCTAACGAGCAGCTTTCGGCAAACAGCGGCGGCTATGGTGAAGAGGGTGAAGCGTATGAAGAAGAGCACGAGGAAGAATATGAAGAATATGAAGAAGAGGAGGAAGATGACGATTAAACGGCAAAATGCTTAGGAGATGTGGAGACTTAGAGAACTAACTCTTCACGCTGTTACCACCAGAGAAGTTCAACTTCTTCAAGAAGCTGAACTTCTGAGTAAATGCGCGTAATCCCTGAGGGTTTTATGCACAGGCCAGAATAGACGACAAACCTCTAACTTCTTCCCCTAATCATGAACAATAATTGGCATACACACGCATTTTATTCGATGGGCTGTCACATGACCGTTTGGCTTGAAATAGAGTCAGACGAGCGTGCTGAGCAGGCGTTTACGATGGTTGTTGATGCATTTGAACAAGCGGAGCAGCGGATGTCAAGATTTCGCGTAGCGAGTGAATTATCTTGGCTAAATACACAATCGAATCGCTGGGCGCAGCTCTCACCGCCGATGTGGAATGTCATTGCCAAAGCGTTTGTGTTATCGGCCGAAACAGGCGGCTTATTTGACCCCACCGTACACGATGCGCTGATCGCAGCTGGGTATGAACGCTCTTTTGATGACCTCAACGGACATGCGGCATCTGCGACAATTGCCGTCAGTTTAAGCGAACGTGCGTCTGTCCAACTAGATCCTGAACAGCAGGCAATCTATTTGCCAGAGGGTGTCCGACTTGATCTAGGCGGCATTGGCAAAGGGTTTACGGCTCAAACGGTTGTCGAATGGCTAAGTGAATGGGGGCCTTGTCTCATTGACGCGGGCGGCGATTTGACAGCCGGAGACGCACCAAGCGGACTATCCGGTTGGCCCGTAGGCATTGCTGCGCCTTGGACGCACGAGATGCCTGAACAAGAAAATATGATGCGTTTATGGTTGGCTAATAGCTCGTTGGCAACCTCTGGTGTTGAT
>JBMZDF010000290.1:0-7820 GCA_049614105.1 Promineifilaceae bacterium (SeqCode) | reverse complement strand
CATTGAATATCTAACCTGTGGCGCAGCTCCTATTAGTACTGAACTACTAGAATTTTATTATGCGATTGGGCTTCCTGTTTATGAGGGGTATGGTTTAACCGAGACAAGCTCGCCGATCACGCTCAATTTGCCCGACAAACACCGCATCGGCACTGTTGGCCCTGCCCTCCCTGGCTCGCAAATGAAAATTGCGGAAGATGGAGAGGTTTTGCTCAAAGGGCCAAGCGTTTTCCAAGAATATTACAATAATCCAGAGGCAACAGCGGCATCATTTACAGATGATGGCTGGTTCATGAGCGGTGACATTGGCGAGATTGATGCGGATGGTTTCCTGCGCATCACCGATCGCAAGAAATATCTCATCATCACGGCGGCTGGTAAAAACATCGCCCCTGCGCCTATCGAGCAAAATTTGCTCCAGCATCCACTGATTGGTCAGGTTGTTGTTCATGGCGACCAGCGCAAATTCTTGTCGGCACTGCTAACGCTTGATCCAGAGGCACTGGCCGTCTGGGCAGAGCAAAACGGCAAAACAAGCATGAGTCCAGCCCAACTTGCGGCCGATGCCAAGATCCGCACGGAGGTTGAGGCATTTGTGGCGTCGGTCAACAGCAAAGTTGCCCGTTACGAAACCATCAAGAAATTTGAGATCCTGCCTGAAGAGTTCAGCGTCGCAAACGGCTACCTCACCCCCTCAATGAAAATTAAGCGGAAAACAATCGAGGTGGACTTTGCTAGCACGTTAGACGCGATGTACGCAGGGTAAAGCAAGCAGGGTGAAAAGTGGCAAGTGGAAAGGATAAAATGCTTGTCACTTTCCACTTTTTGCTTTTCACTTTTCACACAACCCAAATTCTCGCACCCTCTCCTCCTCTCTATTCAAAACAACTGAAAATTTAGGCTGCAAAAAATGTGGTTTTGATGTAGGATAGCCGATTCGGCTGTCCAAATTTAGTTTGTCAACAGAGAAATACAAATAAGTCAGAGCGATATTGCTCTGTGAATTTATGGTGCATTATGTGGCTTGGAATTGACTTTGGTACAACGAACTCGGCAATCTCGTTTTCAGATGGCAAGCGCGTTCATACTTTTCGTGTGGATCAGGAACTGCCGTCCTTACTCCCTTCGTTGATCTACATTACTAAAAATTATGAGGAGTATGTTGGAACAACGGCCCGCAATTGGTATCTGGAGAACAACACAGATCGTCCTTCCCTGTTCAAACCAGTTGAAGTGGGTGTTATTAAGCTGGGCGTTGGGACAACGGAAGATTATGAGGAAATCAGCCAAGCGGTGATCGCGATGATCGATGTGTTGGCACCTGGGCGCTTGATTCGTTCGATCAAGACAGGGTTGCGCACGATTGAATATGAAGGGTCGATCGTTTTCGGCCGATTTATGCGCGTCGAAGAACTGATCTCGATCCTCTTCAAACGCCTCGTTGAGATTGTCGAACCCCTCATCGGCGAACCCATTACCCAAGTCGTGATGGGTCGCCCCGTCAAATTTAGTGACAACCCAGCGATCGACAAACATGCTGAGGATAAAATTGTTGAAGCGGCCGAACTGGCTGGCATCAAAGAAGTTGTGTTCCTCCCTGAGCCAATCGCAGCCGCCTACGCTTATCATCGCGACTTCACCCGCCCGACAAACACATTTATTTTTGACTTTGGCGGCGGCACACTCGATTTAACCATTGCGCAACTTGGCGGCGATGAGCCTAAAATTTTGGCGACAGAAGGTGTTTTGATCGGCGGTGATGACATTGATAAGCGTCTGTTTGACCTGTTGATGCCGATCTTTGGCAAGGGCAGCAAACTAACGATTGACCGCATGGACGGCAGCGTTGTCGAACGTCCGCTCCCTGAGCATATTTGGGACGCACTTGGCGATTGGCAGACAATTGAGGAGATGAAACGCACCGACACGGTTGGTTTTATTGCGGAAGCGGCTCGCCCCGGCAACAGCACTAATCCAGATGCGATGAAGGCGTTGCATGAGTTGATTAGCCGTAATCTTTACTTTAGTTTGCTACAGCAGGTTGAGAAGGCGAAGGTGGATTTGTCCAGTTCGGCCGAAACAACGCTCACCTTCAAAGCGCAAAGCATCGACATCAACATCAATATCACCCGCGACCAGTTCCATCGCCTAATCAACAACGAAATGCACACCATTAATCGTGCCATCGACCGCGTCGTTGCAAACTCAGGTCTTGACTTTGACGACATCGACTATGTTGTTCCAACGGGTGGCTCGTCGCAAATTCCTGTGTTCCAGCACATGCTAGGCGACAAATTCTGGGCGGCCGAGTTTGCCACCAAGGCCGAACGCAACATGATAGGCGTTGTGCAAGGGTTGGGCATCTACGGTCATGATCTCGACACCGAAGATGATGAGATTTCTGCGCGTGTCCGTACTCGTCTGTTTGATGATATTGAGGCCCAACCAACTACCCTGCCTGAGCAAGAGGGGCGCGACCGCTCTGCACCAATCGAGTTTTCACACGCGATTGTGGGCGTCACGCTACAGGGCAAGCTGGTCATTTTGCCCTATCGGTCTGGCAAACTCCTTGAGAATCAATATGTCCGTCTGCGTACAGGCATGTTTATTTCTAAAGCTGGCACAATCCTTGTAGGCTCCACACATGGCAAATTTATCGCGCCCGAGCTAAACGATCTGTACAACATGATGCACCAGCCTGCACTGACGCCACATCAATACAAAATCGATCCCGAGGTGGGCGAATCGTTTATTTTTGTCGATAAATGGGACTTTGCCGAGAAAAAGCCGCTGGCCGTGTTGGTCACACGCTGGGGCAACACCCGCACGTTCCAACGCCGTCTTATAAACACACCTCTGCGCGAGGATCAGGTTTGGAAGCTGCACGTGCGCGACAAAGTAGATGCACCTTGCGTTTTGCTGCCAGCAACCAAAAGCGATGTTATTTTGTTGATGACTGAATCAGGCCGTTGCGCTCGTATGCACGTCAAGGATATTTCGGTGCGCGGCTCACGCGGGCTGCGGCTCAAGGCAACCGAAACGGTACACGGCGTCGCGCTGTCGGGCAATCAAAAGGCACTCATCATCTTGCCCAACGGCAAGGCACAACGCATTTATCCTAGCGATATTCCTTTTGTCAACAAGAAAACTGGCATTCAAGGGCTACGGCTTTTTAAGGGACTCACCATCATTAAATTGCTTGCGGTCACCGAAAGCGATATGGCGCGGGCGTTAACCAACAAAGGGCGTCTTGTTGATCTCGATCTGAGCGACGTCAAATTTATGAGCGGACAACACGATACGGTCAGTTTGGAGCGCGAAGAGACCATTGTGAACTGCTGGTACTGATGTTATGGTATTCTAATTGATGGTGGCAAATCGGTAAGATTTACGTGCCCTCGCCCGTCAAAGAGTCATCGTTTTAACTTAAACCTCAGATGGTTTTTATTCACATACTAAAGTAGGCAACAACAGACCTCTGAGGTTTTCGGTGATTAATTGCAGCTACTTAAACGCGTTTATTCAGTATACAACTTCTAAATAGCATCCTTTATCAACGGAGCAGCTTATATTATGAGACGAGAGTTCCAGCTTTTCGCAGTTGTGGTCATTTTTTTGGCGGTCGTCGGGATCTTCTTTCCAACATTATTATGGGCGCAAATTTTGCTTACCCCGCTTCTAATAATTGGTGCTTACGACTATTTTCAGACGAAACATGCGATTCGTCGCAACTTTCCCGTCGTCGGCCGACTCCGCTACCTTTTTGAATCGATTCGCCCAGAAATCTACCAGTACTTTGTTGAAAGCGACACCGAAGGCGTCCCCTTTGATCGCGAAGAACGCTCCCTTGTCTACCAACGCGCCAAGGGCGTTCGCGACACAGTCCCTTTTGGCACAAAAGATGATGTGTATGCCGTTGGGTATGAGTGGGTCAACCACTCTATTGCAGCACGCCATGTTGATCCTGACTCGCTGCGCATCACGATCGGCGGGCCAGATTGCGCCCAACCCTACAGCGCCAGTATTTTTAACATTTCCGCGATGAGCTATGGATCGCTGAGCAAAGCGGCCGTGCTTGCCCTGAGCAAAGGGGCCGAAATGGGCAATTTTGCACACAACACGGGCGAAGGTGGACTCAGCCCTTATCATCTTGAAGGTGGCGCGGACATTATTTGGCAAATTGGCACAGGCTATTTTGGCTGTCGCACACCAGACGGCAACTTTGACCCCGTTTCATTTCAGAAAGCGGCCTCACATCCGCAGGTCAAGATGATCGAGCTAAAGCTATCGCAGGGGGCAAAACCTGGGCATGGCGGCATTTTACCAGCAAGTAAAGTTACCCTCGAAATCTCTAAAATTCGTCTGGTTGAAATGGGCAAAGATGTACTCTCACCGCCTAATCATCGCATGTTTGACACACCAACAGGCTTGTTAAAGTTTGTGGCCCAGCTACGCGACTTATCAGGTGGCAAGCCGTCTGGGTTCAAATTATGTATCGGCAAACGGCGCGAGTTTTTGGCACTTTGCAAAGCGATGGTGGAAACAGGCATCACGCCTGATTTTATTGCGGTTGATGGTGGTGAAGGCGGCACAGGTGCAGCACCGCTTGAATTTAGCAACCATGTTGGCGCTCCACTCATCGAAGGGCTGATTTTTGTGCATAATGCGCTTGTTGGCTTTGGGGTACGCGACAAAATTACCGTTATCGCGAGTGGAAAGGTGACATCGGGGTTTGCGCTGGTCAAACGGCTGGCGCTGGGTGCCGACATTTGTTATTCAGCACGTGGCATGATGATGGCTCTGGGCTGCATTCAGGCGCTCAAGTGCAATTCAAACCACTGCCCTGTTGGTGTTGCAACCCAAGACCCACATTTGATGGCGGGGCTTGTGCCGTCTGATAAAAAGGTGCGCGTTCGCAATTTCCATCATGAGACGGTCGAAAGTGTTGCCGAGATGATGGGTGCGATGGGGATTGAAAATTCGGCCGAATTGCGCCCTTGGCACATCATGCGCCGCACCTCCCCCTGCGACATCCGCCACTACGGGGAAATCTACGAATACCTTCAGCCTAATGACCTACTCAACCCAGATAATTTGCCAGCCTCCTATAAACGCGCATGGCTGGCGGCATCTCCAGATACATTTGCCCATGTGGAGGCCGCAACATCTTAGATAAGCATAGATAACAGCGATGTTTTACTCAGTCGGTCGTCTCTATATTTCAAGGACACGACATTAAATAGACCAGCGACGCACTGTTGGGAACAGATCGGAACCAACCGATCTGTTCCATTTTCCGAGGAGTAGAGCCGTCTTACCGCGTTGTTCGTTGGTATATGCGCTCTAGACCGTCTTCATGCAGGAATGTGAGCGTGTCACCCTCAACAATACGGTCCAAAGTTGCGCTTGCTGCTGCAATTTCTTCATCCGCAAAAGCACGACTGGCCGCATTTGCTTCCACATCCACGCATGAGTCCACTTCGACCTCGCCTCCTGTCGGCGTTATCTGCAACATTGTCTCATCACCTGCGAAAGTACCGACATAATATAATACGACATGACAACCAGAGCCAGGATCGGTAAATTCAACATCCCATCGATACGTTCCATCCTCATTGTACTCATGGGTCGAGAGGCCATCGAAAAGGCCAATACCAGTTACAGCAACCGTATCTGAACTCCAATAACCATAGAGATCGTCCACAGGATCAGTCTGATTACATCCGATAACAAAGGCGGCGGATAAAATCAACGCAATAACAGCTAACAGTTTTTTCATTTCTTTTCTCCTATATTCTTTCATTTCCACTCAATAACTATAATTTCGCCGATGTTGACCGTCCATCATAGTCTGATCTGTGCGTATACAACCAACGCGAAAACAGCACCTTGCAGGCTGTTGAAACTTCCGCATATGATGATGAATATTGTTTTGTAAGTACGAACTACTGTATATGGCTATCGCAAATACAAGACACAAAACATACTACTTAAAGCAATCTTGGAAAACTAAACTGGTGAATCTGTAGGAATTAAGTGGATGTAGATTTTCAGCACCAATGTGCTTCAAAACCTTTAGATAAAACTTGGCTTATGATCACTATAGTACCGAAGTACTAAAAAGTCAACCCTCCGCATCTAATGACAATTTGACCTTCTGATGTTACCATAGAAGCATATTGTGAAATTATTCACAATAAATATTGGAGGTCATCGTGATTGTTCAACGCTTCTCCAGATCAACGTTTACAGCTTTATTCGTCGCAACAGTTGCCCTGTGGCTTTTGCCAAATTCGGCCGAAGCACACGTCAAATGGTTCGCAAATTTCAACTTTTCCGACCCACCCCTCACGCTCGCACAAGTTGTCACACCGCTGTTCATCGGCCTCGCCGCGCTCAGCGTCGTCGTCATCTGCGCCATGGTGGTCATCGACAACCGCCTCACCCACATCAGTTGGTACAACCAAATCAATCAGTGGCTTGCCGATCGCAAAACGCACAGCCTGACCGTCATGCGCGTGGCAATTGCCGCAACGCTGCTCATTTCATGGGCAAACAACACGCTGCTCACGCCCGAACTGGCACTCGCCACCGCTTGGGTTAGCTGGCTACAGTTTGCCATTGCGATTCTGTTGCTTTTCCCACGCACCACGAGTTATGCGGGAACCGGCGTCCTGCTGCTATACGGTCTTGCCGTTCTAGAATTTGGCACGTTCCACATGCTCGACTATCTGCATTTTGTGGGCATTGGTCTGTATTTGGCAACGGCCCAGTTGGAAAACAAACGCTGGCGCGACATCGGCCTGCCCGCTCTCTTTGCAACGATTGGCTTTAGCCTGATTTGGCTCGGCTATGAAAAGCTGGTCTATCCAAGTTGGACCCTCTACCTGCTGGAACAAAATCCACAGCTCGCTATGGGGCTTCCTCCCTCATTTTTTCTTTACAGCGCAGCGTTTGTTGAAATGAGTTTGGGCTTTCTGCTAATTATTGGTCTGCTCGAACGGCCGCTGGCGGCGATTATTACGCTTGTGTTCTTTTCCACCACCCTGATTTTTGGCAAGCTCGAAGTGATCGGCCACACACCACTGCACGCTGCGTTGGTCGTCTTTCTACTCAGCGGGTCTGACACGTTTTATCCTGCACCGATTCAGATTCACAAAAAGATGAATTGGCGCGTTGCCTTTGCGGGCGTCAACTTTATTTTGGCACTCGCGCTGTTTGGACTGGGCTACACCGTTTCAGCCCAGCAACAGTTTGCACGGGCAAGCAGCACAGCGGTTGTGTTGGAGCCGTTTGATTTGACCAATTCGGCCGAAATTCCAACCTTCACCACCCTCGAAGCGATCCCAGACATGGGCAACGGCTACAATCTGCATGCCGCGATCGATAACTGGGCCTTTACTCCCGCAGCACTCGGCACACCCAGCATACCAAACGAAGGGCATGCACATGTTTATCTGAACGGCGAAAAAGTAACCCGCATGTATGGCGATTGGATCTCATTGGGCGCGTTAGCACCGGGGACATATCAGGTTGTTGTGACGTTAAACGGCAATGACCATCGTGAATTTGTGGTTGATGGGCGCGTTATTTCGGCCGAAACAACCTTCGTTGTCCGTCCCTAACCCATTACACCTGTCGCCGAGCCGCTCCAAACTGTGGTAAAATACGCACTTCAACTTTAACTATTCAAACCTCCCACCAGTGCGTCGGGAGGTTTTTTATTTCGGAAGCAACATGGAATCCCACAAATTATTGAAAGGTCGCAACGTCAGTCGGCCGATTCGTCGAGAGATCAAAGAACGTGTCGCCGCTCTCAA
>JBMZDF010000289.1:0-7826 GCA_049614105.1 Promineifilaceae bacterium (SeqCode) | reverse complement strand
ACCCTGCTCGAACAGCGTATCTCTGGCCCCGCAATTGTGGCCCAAGCGCGTGACAAACAGCTTGCGGTGGCACAAGCTGGGGATGTCTATCATCTTGCCCTTGCTGGCAATCTGGTCGCCAAACAAATTATCAAGCGCGTCAGCACCCAAATCGGGCAGGCGATTCAATGGCTGTTCATGATGTATGACGTGGAAAAAGTGGTGCTAGGTGGCGGCGTTACCCGCGTGGGTGATGCGTTTCTCGCGCCAATCTTAACAACCCTGGCACGGCTACGCACCCAATCACTGCTCAACCAAAAACTACTGCTCGACAACAACCTTATGCTCGCGCCCAGCGGTTTCAATGCAGGATTGAACGGCGCGGTACAGCTTGCGATGAAGGGGAAGATGGAAAGAAATGAAGAATGATGAAAAAGAAGAAGCAGAGCCATCAGATGCTTAATTCTTTATTCAATATTCAATATTCACCATTTCTCTTTTCTCCCCTTAAACACACTACCCATGACTTCTCTCCCGTTCTCAGCCGTTGAAACACAGCTTGGCATGTTAATTCGCAATGCGACAATCGTGACGCCAATCGGTGAACGGGTTGGCGATTGTCTGATCCGTGATGGGAAGATTGTGGCGTTGGGGGCGGGGATTTCGGCCGAAAATGCGCCAATCATCGACGCCGAACGCAACTACCTTTGCGCAGGCTTTATCGATCTCCAGTGTAACGGCGGCTTTGGTCACGACTTCACCCACGACCCCCGCACTATTTGGGAGGTCGCCCGTCAACTGCCGCAGTTTGGCGTCACCAGCTTTTTGCCAACGATTATCACGTCACCGTTGGACGTGGTCGAGCGTGCGCGGCATGTGATTAAACAAGCGTCTCCGTCCAATTTCCCCCAGAGAGGCAGGGACTTGTCTGCAATTCCGTTGGGGCTGCATGTTGAAGGCCCTTATCTCAATCCGCTCAAGAAGGGGGCGCACAGTGCCGAACATTTACGCCAGCCTAGCGTGGATGAGGTGGCTGACTGGCGACCTGAAACGGGCGTCCGACTGGTGACGCTTGCGCCTGAACTGCCAAATGCGGATGCGGTTATTGGTCAGCTTGCACAAAATGGCGTGATCGTCAGCGCGGGGCATTCGATGGCGACCTTTGACCAAGCAAGCCATGCATTCAACGTGGGTGTCCGCTACGGAACGCATCTTTTTAATGCGATGCCCGCCCTGCACCATCGCAAGCCAGGGTTGGCGGCGGCGTTGCTCGCGGATGAACGCGCTACCGTTGGCATCATTCCTGACGGGGTGCATGTCCACCCCGATTTGGTCAAACTCGTTTGGCGTATGGCAAAAGGGCGCATCAACGTTGTCACCGATGCGATGGCGGCGATGGGCTGTGCAGAAGGCGTTTATCAACTGGGTGAACAGGGTGTGCGGGTTGATGCGACCTCTGCACGACTGGCCGACGGCACGCTGGCGGGCAGCATTGTCACGCTCGATCAGGCGCTGCGCAACCTGTGGCGCTGGACGAACTGCTCAGTTCCCGACGCGATTCGCACTATCACCCAAATTCCAGCCGACTTACTGGGCCTTGCCCACAAAGGGCGGGTTGATGTCGGTTGCGATGCTGATCTGGTGCTGCTTGACAAAAAACTTCGTATTCAACAAACAATCATTGGTGGCGTGCCAGTGAAAGTGTGAGGCATTGACCACCTGCCACTTTTGGGCTTATGCAATGCCCCTCCCCTAGCTCCTCCCGAGGGGAAGGGGATCTAATTCCTCTTATATTTACTTATGAAACCTCTAAACAGCACCTTTCTTTTTCAAGAAATTCATGAGCAGCCTGTCGCCATCGGCCGATTTTTCGCCAATGAAACGGACAACATTGCCCGACTTGCAACCGCGATGCAGGCGCGAGGGGTTGACCATGTGGTGATTGCGGCACGCGGCACGAGCGACAACGCGGGGCGCTATGCTCAATATGTGTTGGGCGCGATCAACGGTTTGCAGGTGGCGTTGGCAACGCCCAGCTTGTTCTCGCTTTATCAGCGGCCGATTAGCTTTGGCAATGCGCTTGTGTTGGGCATTAGTCAAAGTGGGCAAAGCCCTGACATTGTGAGCGTGCTGCGTGCGGCGCGGCAGCAGGGCAAACTGACCGCCGCGATCACCAATACGCCCGCGTCGCCGCTGGCCGAGGTGGCCGATTTTGTGATTAATCTCCATGCGGGTCATGAACAAGCGGTGGCGGCGACAAAAACGTATACAAGTTCGCTGGCGGCGATTGCTTTGTTGAGCGCGATGTTGGCTGGCGATGGGGGGCTTTCGGCCGAATTACAACAGCTCCCCGCCGCCATTGCCCAAACGCTCAGCCTCAACGACACGCTTGCCGCACTTGCGCCACGCTATCGCTACATGCAGCATTGCGTTGTCATTGGGCGTGGCTACAACTATGCGACCGCTTTCGAGATGGCGCTCAAGATGAAGGAGTTAAGCTATTCGATTGTGGAGCCTTACAGTTCGGCCGATTTTCAACACGGCCCGTTTGCAATCCTTAATGAGGGGTTCCCTGTGTTTGTGATTGCGCCAGCGGGGGCGTTGCGTGCAGAGATTGAGGGATTTGTTGAGCGGGTGGGGGGGAGATCGGCCGAAACAATTGTCATCAGCGATGTTGATTCCCTGCTCCAGAAAGATAGCATTCCTATCCAGCTACCCACCTCTCTCCCCGAATGGCTCTCCCCCTTCACCGCCATCATCACAGGCCAACTATTCGCCATGCACCTCGCCCACACGCGCGGCTACAATGTCGACAGCCCCCGCGCTATTCATAAGGTCACCGAAACAAATTGAGTAAAGGGCGAGACAGTAGGGTCTGATTGGTGCATTTCTGACTCGCTCCTACGCTCCGCGTGGGAGTGTTTTTGCTTGCCGCTATGCGGCCTGTGGAGAACTTTTCTTGGCAGAGAAAAGGCTGTGGAGCGGCAAGAGGGGTGTTCCACCGCAGAGCAGTGGAACGAGGTATCTGGTAGGTTTTGAGAAGATAGAAGCTGACTCGCTCTCAAGGGCAGATATGATTAATCAGGCTATCAGGTACAAAGCCAGCTTTTAACTAACTTCGGCATTGGGCATCTGATGCCAGCAGGTGCGTAACGCCATCTCACTATCCAACAAACAGCGGAGATGTCAGTCGGCATCTCCGCCCTAGCTAATCGGGATGCTGAACAATATAGCGACGGTTGATCGGCTGCTTTGAGGTGCGATTTTCAGCCGAAGCACCACCTGCTGGCGTCGAATAACTGCCCAACGAAAAGGGATCTGTCCCCCATTTAGTCACATGAGCCAGATGGTAGAGTGGGTTTGCGGGGAAGCCGTGAATCCAATTGCTGCCTTCATCAACCATACCACCACCAACCTTGATAATGTTCAGGCGGCGCCCATGCGTTCGCCCCCTTCTAGCACAATGACGTCACGCCCCTGCTCTTGCAAAATGCGCGGATGAGAATCAACTTTTCGATGAGTGCTTCACATGATTCAAAGTGGCGATAGAGGGTGGCGCGTCCGACACCTGCCGCTGTCGCAATGTCTGACATGCCAGCCGCAGGATTAACCAGCAGCGTTTAGAAAAGATTTAGCAATGAAGTTCAGTAGCCAGGCTGTTCCATAGGTAGTTATGTTTGGCAAATTTCTGTTTAGTTTCGGCTCATCCACTGCCTTATGTGTTGTCAGCAAACGTTCTAAAATTGGATGAACCTGCTTGGATAAGTATACACTCTCTGGTGAATGGGTTTCTACCGAGATATTTGCATGAAAATCTTTTCTACTCGAAGAGCTTCTGCCCCGTTGATCTGCTTATTTCTGGCGAATGTACACAAACAAGTCATCGTAATAACCATCTGTATTAGTTGCCCCGCCAGAGAACCGTGATACAAGTTGGAATTCGATTGAACGGGTTCCCACAGGAATGTCTATTGTATCTGTCCATAGAGTCCAAAAATCTGCAGTCCGTTCACCTGAGTCACTGATGGCAAGCTCCTTGGAACCTGCATCAAGGAACTTTACTATGATACGGCTTGGATCAGCTCCCTCATAGTTTCTGACATAACCACCAATATTCGCCTCGAATTCTAGATTATCGATCGCTGTGTGGAAATCCTGGAGTGCGATGCTTTGAGTCAAAGTCGCATCAACCCCATCAACTCTACATTCTTCGCAAGGACCTGGAAAGAAATAATACGTGCCGCTTCGCGCAGCTGGCTCATCAACACAATCGTCCCCGTCACTATTTTGAGCGCATCGTACTGTATAGCTATCTACATTTGAACGCCAAAATTGAAGCTTACTTTCTGCTCCAGGATTATTCAATAGATTGACATCTGGAAGAAACGGGTTAGAGATAGGCGACACTAATGGTTGCGTAGTACCTGATAGACGCACATTATCTAAGTTTGCTGTGTCTGGACCATACCCAAACTCTGCACGAATCTCCAACCTAGTTACATTACTCAAAACACTGGCAAAGGAAGCATTTGGCGAGATATACCACCTAGAATCGTCCGCAAGGTTTATGGCTATCGTGTTCCAAATACTCGCGTCTCGTTGTAATTGGGTTGGAAGGTAACGTGTTATAAACTGGTCACCGCTAAATATCCTCACATCTGCCCGCTGCGGCTCAATGTGAAAATATGAGCCACCGTAAGACTTAATGTTAAATGACAACATATTATATGAAGCCCAATCACCATGAAACTCTTCGGGCGCGATAAAGTGACTAATTTTGCCATCTCCATTATCTACCCACTCTAAGTAACCATTCTCATTTTCCGTCAGAAGTTCCAAAGCTGACTCAGCAGGATATATACCCCAACCTTCTAAGCTTGATTGCTGAAAAGTACTTTCAATACTTGTAGGAGTTGGTTCTAGTGTATTTCCAGAATTTAGCTCTGGAGTATCTGTACGAGTAATCGATGTAACTTCTGCCGTAGGATCTGGACACTGATTAAAGATACTACAGAGAGAACCATCTGATGCAGTAATGAAAGCTGCGATAACGACTCCTATGAAACCTATCAATGCAACGATAATCGATTTGTCTTTACCCATGATTGTCTCCTTACTAAGATGTTTTGCATCCTCTTCGTCAATGCGCTCTGCCTCTTGATAGATACTTGCCCAAAGTCTATTTCGACTAACATTGAAATTATCTCTACTCAACAAGCCTTGACGATTATCGTTGTCTAACGAGTTCCAATTCTTTTGGATTGTCGCAAGGACATTTTTGTTTGCATGTTGCTGCTGTTGCAATAAATTTATTGCATTTTCTATTTTATCATCAGGGATATTTCTTACTTTCTGTACGAGATTTTCCATAGCCACAAACTCTCATGATATCTATGAAGGCCAGAAATGAGCTGCATGAGGGCGTATACTACTCATCAAAATGCCTTGATTAACTTCACACCGATTACCCTTTACATCAGTTTTTACACCACCATAAGCATGATGAATCGCAATCACCTGCCAACGATTATTAAATACAGGTGAACCACTTGAACCTGGCATGGTATCAGTAATATAGTGTAAATACGGTTGTTGCGTACTGATTACTTGGTTTGCCGTGATGGAAATTTGCTTAAATCCACCTTTTGGATGCTGAATAATAGTTACATGGTCTTGTGCTGCAACAAAGGCATCATCGCTTAACGTTAGATTACCCCATGCCTCCAGCGATGGTTGATTAGGACTGGATAATATGCGGACAATTGTATAATCTAGTTCAATGGAGCTGCTTGTATGAAATACATCTGAGCTAAGTTGATACCTAACTGATTTCTTTTCATTTCCCAATACATCGAGCTCATAGTTGAACTCGGCCATTGAATGATCAGTAGTATGACGATCCCCAATAACGTGATTATTTGTCATGAGTAGGTTGTTTCCTATTAGAAAACCTGTGCCACGTCCATTGGGCGTCAAGATTCGGCAGACACTTTTTGATAAATTCAATCCTTGTTGAAGCCAGCTGATTTGTTTTAAATGATTTGCACCGATGATACGTTCAAATGTTGTATCATTCGGCAAATCAATTGTAATATCTGTCACAAGATCAAGCGTGCCCTCATCACTTTTATGCCTGCTCAATTTATTCAGTAGCTGGCGCAGATTCCGTGTCAAGATGTTAATTTCGACATTATACTCTTGACGTGTTAGCCCCCCTTGGCGATAGTTACGGTCAAGATGATTGTAGCGACCCATTTGCAAAGCCACTTCATTTTGGATGATGTTAGAATAGTGTTGTGTTCTCTTTTTTAGTTCTTCTAGTGCCTCAGCTAGATTTCCTTCAATCAGCATTTGGTCGATAAGGGTAACAAATTGATTTGACATCAAAACCTGTCCTACGCATCATGCCTCATGTTCGCTAAATTGTATGGAAGCATAAATATTGCGAAAAATATAATAGATATGTAACTCGTTTAGGTTTCCCAATATTATTAATTGTAATAGGAACAAAGATTTTTTGCATGTCTTTGATATTAGCGTAGGTGCAGGGGATGCCAGCGTAAGCGGTACAACAGATGCAAATCTCAGAGGAATATGTGGTGGTTTCAGCCGAAATTCGCATTAATAGTATGATTCTGTCGTGGTGTATTGGGTGAAAACGGGCAAGCGGCAAGCCCCCGACAATCTTGCAGACAATCTAAAAGTGATGCTGAACAATATGGTCACGGTTGATCAGTAATTTAGTTTATGGTGTACTACGGTAGCGATGCTGGTTATGGTGTACTACGGTAGCGATGCTGGAAAAACCCCCGTTGCAACGTTCATAGAATAAACTGCGGAGCACATGCTACCGCAACCAAACACAAGCATCCTAGCCAAACAATGCCAGCGATGCTGAATCTAGGAAATTGATGCAACCTATGCACTCTCGAATATACACACTCTGCCTCCTTTTTGGACTTGCTGCACTGCTTGCCAACTGCACTTTGTTTGAACCTGGTGTCGCTAGCGAATACGATTTTGGGACAGCCCTAACGCAGTGGGAGCTAAATGATCGACCAGATGAAGCGGCTGACGACAGCCAGTTTGAAGACCTGACATACAGCCGCGCACTGTTGGCCGATCAGCTTGATGCAGAGGGGGTTCTGGTTGGAAAATATGTTGGAGATGACCTGTCAGATCGTGACATCATCGGGTTTCTGCTCGAAAATTATATTGTCGATGCGAATCAGCACGTTCTTGCCACTGTCTACCTCATGCGTGAAGGGCGCGACGCAACAGGTTATTGGGCGATGCTCGTAAGCGAGGACCCCTACTGGACCAACGAGAAGAATCTGGATATTTATCCGTTTGCGATCCGCATTCACCCAAACGGCGAGCTGTGGCTACACAATGCTGAGACGGCTGAGTAGCGTCTTTATCACAACTGGAGGGCGTGGCCGTTTGGGACACGGATGGCGGGGAAGCGGTCATCCTGCTCTAAAAATGAATGGTTTGTCACTGTCGAATCTTAGGGCCACGTGACCTGTTTGTCTACGGTGTAAGAAGATTGACGACGACGCGGCCGACCTGTTGCCCTTTGAGAATTTTGGCGATCTCGTTGGGGAGCTGTGCGAGCGCAATTTCGTTGATGAGCGATTCGAGGCTTTCGATGTGTAAATCGCTCGCAAGACGTGACCAAATGCGCTTGCGGAAGTTGATGTCGCATTCTACTGAGTCGATGCCGTAGAGCGTGACGCCGCGCAAAATAAAGGGCAAAACGGTTGTTTTTAGCGAAGCAGACGCGACAAGGCCACACGCCGTAACGGCTCCGTTATAGCGGGTTGTGGCAAGGGCGGTGGCTAACA
>JBMZDF010000288.1:0-7830 GCA_049614105.1 Promineifilaceae bacterium (SeqCode) | reverse complement strand
CTCTAAGTAACGTTCAAAACAAAACGAGGGCGGGTTTTCCTCACTTTAAGTGTTAAAAAATTAGCCTATCTAAACAAAAACGGACAGCATATGCTGTCCGTTTTCGTTTAATCAATCGGCCGAACGGTCAAGCCGCAGGCAGGTGATTAAAGTGTGGGACGTGGTTATTAAGCAACACAAAGACAAAACATCGTCTAAAAAACGATGTCGTTTAACATTTAGACGCTCTCAAAAATTGCAGCATCCAAATTCAATCGTCTCAGTTGAGAGCGAAAGTCACTGGATACCTATCTTTTTGAGCAAGCCTTGACCGTAAACGATCTGTCTGGCTGCTATATTTTAAAAGTTTGCGAATGCCTCACGTAAAGCTGGTGGAGGCGCCTCATCAAGGCCAATCATCTGTTCAAGCTCTCGAATACGGCTTGCGAGTTTGGCAATTAGACGATCACGGGCACGCATTTTGGAATTTAGCAACGCAATCTCGCGATCGTCAATCATTTTTTCTTCATCTAGCTCGGCAATAATCGCTAATGCTGCTTCTAGTTTTTGATTTAAGTAAGCCTGTTTCTGCTGCAAATAGGCCTGCGTTTCGTTAAGGTTCATGGGGATGTCCTTTCTAGTGAGGTCTGTATTCGGCTGTAAAACTGCTTTGCTCTACAAACATGCACCTAGTTTAAGGTGTCGCCTTTAGCGGCGGGTTAATCTGACTTAAGCAATTTATGACTAAATAGACCAAATGCTACAACTACAATAAATATTAGCTCCGACAATCATCAAAAAATAATAAAAATAGATTGCCATATTTACCCTATCAGGTCTCGGTTAGTTATAACACCATAGTACAACAGTAATCCTTACAGGACAGTTAAGCCTCAGACATGGCAGGCGTGAGATCGACAACATAAGATACAATGAAAACGAACGTAAACGTTGTAAAGTTAGTATCCGGGTATTTACCATTTGTTTGCATATATTAAGTAGAACACAAGTAGTTATTGACGAAAACCTCAGAGGTTTTTATGTACAGACCAGAGTAGATGACAACAAACCTCTGAGGCTTATTGATCGAAACTTTCTGTGATCTACTTAAGTGCGCCACAAAAAGTGCTTGAAAGTCAAGTTACAAGTGGCGCTTTGCAAAAACGGCTCCTTAGTTTGGCACGTGGCTAATTGTTCAACCGCTTTTGCGGTCAAATTTTTTGTGTGTTCTATATTAAGTGTGCAGGGTGACTTTTAACAGAAAACAGGCCATTATGGATGAAATTTTAGTTGTAGATGATGAAGCGGCAGTACGTGAGGTTGTTAGCCTCTATCTCAAACGCGAAGGATACAGTGTTCGGCAGGCGTCAAACGGGCGCGATGCACTTACGTCAATACGAACGCAGATGCCTGATCTGGTTGTGCTCGATTTGATGTTACCAGAGGTAGACGGGCTTGAGATCATGCGTCAAATTCGAGCCAATCCAGCACTGGATATTCCCGTGATTATGCTAACCGCACGCAGTCAAGAGGTTGACCGAATCTATGGGTTTGAGTTGGGCGCAGATGATTACGTGACCAAGCCATTTTCGCCGATTGAATTGGTGGCACGTGTCAAGGCAATTTTGCGTCGTTCGCGCAACAGCAATAAGGCGGAAGATTCGGCCGAATCACCCCTCGACTTCCCCAATTTACACATCGATCCAGGCGCACGGGTCGTCAAAGCACATGGCGTCATTTGCGACCTAACCGCCACTGAGTTTAACCTCCTCTGGTATTTGGCAAACCGTCCGCGCCAAGTTTTCAGCCGCGCCCAACTGCTCGACTCAGTATGGGGAACAGAATTTGTCGATCCAAGTACCGTAACCGTTCACATTCGCCGTCTGCGCGAAAAGCTAGAGGAAAACCCGAGCAAGCCAAACTGGCTGCTAACCGTTTGGGGCGTTGGTTACAAATTTGAATCTGGAGCCTGATTATGAGCGTCTTGCCCATTGTTAAACCGACCCGTCGCAACCGCATTACCACCGTCGTAATCCCCATGATCGGGGTTGCGATTGCCGTTTTCATATTGGCGCTTCTGTTGCGCTTTCTGGTCAGCGGCGACCAAGCATTTCTGATCTCAATGGTTGTCCCGCTTGGCTCGGGCGCGGTCGTCACCGTCGCGTTTGCACTGGTGCTGTATTGGTTTGGGCTGATGTACTCCCCCTCAATTCGGCTCACGTTCTTTATGATGACGTTGATTGTGGGCGTGTTGACGCTTGCAAACGGGCTGATTGCGGCCAATTTGATGTTTGTTGATCAGCTCATCGTTTATGAAACGTCGATCCTGCTGATCTTTTCAACTATCATCGCCGCTGCGTTTGGCTTTATGGGGTTTGATCGCACTACTCAAAGCTTAAACGAGTTGCAGGTCAAGGCGCAGCGCGTCGCAGAGGGAGATCTCGCAGCGCGTGCTGAGATTAGCGGGCGGGATGAAATCGCTGATTTGGGGGTTGCGTTTAATGAAATGGCGGCACGGCTTGAGGATGCGGCCAAACAACGCGAGGAGCTTGAAAAACTGCGTCGCGATCTGATCGCATGGGTTTCGCACGATTTACGCACCCCGTTGACTAGCATCCGCGCCATGATTGAGGCGTTGAATGACGGTGTTGTGGACGATCCAGCCGTTGTGCGTCGCTACTATCGCACAATTCGCGCCGACGTGATTGGCTTAAATAGCCTGATTGACGATCTGTTTGAACTGGCTCAACTTGACGCTGGCGGCATGAAATTTGATATTGAGGCGCATGCGCTGGGCGATTTAATCTCTGATACGTTAGAAAGTTTCACCGCTTTGGCTCAACAGCAGGGGGTTAGGTTGGAGGGTGAAATCGGCCGAAATGTCGACCTCGTTCAAATGAATCCACAGAAAATTGGGCGCGTCCTGTCCAACTTAATCAGCAACGCGCTCAAATACACCCCAGCCAGCGGCACAATCCACGTCAGCGCCAAACGGCAAGGCAGCATTGTCCACGTGTGGGTTCAAGATTCAGGCAAAGGGTTTGTTGAGGCAGATTTGCCCTATGTATTTGAGAAGTTTTATCGTGGCGAAGAAGCGCGTAGCCGATCGCACGGCAGCAGTGCGGGGCTGGGGCTGTCTATTACGAAGGGGATTGTTGAAGGGCATGGGGGGGTTGTTTCGGCCGAAAACGCCCCAACGGGCGGGGCCATCGTCCACTTCACCCTACCCTGCACCACAAATTGACCGTTACCGTGCATTCTCAAATACGTTCCAGACCCATTTGACTAAGCAAGCCAAAACCGTTAACAAATCTAAACAAATAGCTTAAACTTGCTTATATCGTGTGCCTCTGCAACCCAGCTAACTCTTTTCTAAGCGCAATCTGGTAAACTTACGCGCTGTGGTCTCATCCAGACACCCACACCTAAATAGATAATTTACGCGATGTATCAAATGCGTTTGCATGATCCTTTTTCATGTATCGCCTGATGCACCACGCAAGACGTGAAATATGTTCAAACGTTTACTCAAAAGAATCCTCGGTGACCCAAATGACAAAATCATGGAAGAGCTTAAGCTCGTTGTTGATGAAGTCGCCGAGTTAGAACCCAGCTTTGCAGCCAAATCAGATGATGAGTTGCGGGCAGAAACAGAAAAGCTGCGCGAACGTGCTGTTGCAGGGGAAGATTTAGAAGACCTGCTTGTTGAATCGTTCGCCCTCGTTCGCGAGGCGTCAAAACGCACAACGGGACTGCGCCACTACGACGTACAGATTATGGGCGGGGTTCTCATCCATCGCCGCAACGTGGTTGAAATGCGTACAGGTGAGGGCAAGACGCTGGTTGCCACTGGTCCCATTTTCCTCAATGCACTCAGCGGCGATGGCGTACATCTTGTCACAGTCAATGAATACCTTGTAAAGCGTGACGGTGGCTGGATGGGTCAAATATTCACCTTTCTGGGCATGACGGTCGGTTGTATTGGCCCCAACAGTTTTAGCGGGACCTATGATGCGGACTATGTGAATCCTGGTGCAGAGCTAGAAGATGAGCGACTCGTTCACTGGCGTCCTGCAACGCGCAAAGAAGCGTATGCGGCCGATGTCACCTACGGCACGGCATCTGAGTTTGGTTTTGATTACCTGCGTGACAACATGGTCACCAACAAGGCCCGCCTTGTGCAGCGTGGTCACAACATGGCGATTATTGATGAGGTCGATAATATCCTCATCGATGAATCGCGCACGCCGCTCATTATCTCTGGCCCTGCACCACGTACAGGCAAAGAGTACTCACGTTTTAGCGATTATGTGCGTCGTCTCAAAGAAAATATGGCTCATGAGGATGACGATCCAGATGGGCATTACGACATCGATCACAAGAGCAACAGCGTCTCGTTGACCGACTTGGGTGTTGTTGAACTTGAAAAACGTATCACTGAAATCGACACGGACAACGGCGACACGATTTACGATCCGCGCTTCTATCACCTCACCTACTACCTCGACAACGCGATGAAGGCGCAATACCTATTCCATCGCGATAAAGAGTACATGGTGCGCGAGGGGCAAGTTGTCATCATTGATCAGACAACGGGTCGTGCGATGCCCAGCCGTCGCTACTCAGACGGTCTACACGAAGCGATTGAGGCGAAGGAAAAAGTTGAGATCCAGCGTGAGACAACGACTGTTGCCACGATTACGCTGCAAAACTACTTCCGCATGTACGCTAATTTGGCAGGGATGACGGGTACGGCGCTGACTGATGCGGAAGAGTTTGACAAGATCTATGAGCTGGGTGTTTTCCCACTGCCAACCAATGTTCAATACATTGTTGACTCTGGCAATCGTGGACTTGTTGAGAAAAACGTCACGACAGACGGCACGAAAGAAATTTTCTGGGTTGACCCTAAGACGGGCGAAACAGCGTTCCACAAACGAACCGATTTTGCTGACCAAGTGTATGGCTCGCTTGACTCGAAGGACAGAGCCATTGTCAATGAGGTCAAGAAGTATCATGCGATGGGTCGCCCTGTGTTGGTCGGGACCACATCGGTTGAGCATTCGGAGAAAATCGGCCGATTATTAAAACAAGATCGCGTCACCCACAACGTTCTCAACGCGAAAATCCACCAATCAGAAGCACTGGTCGTTGGACAAGCGGGTCGCAAAGGTGCTGTCACCATCTCGACCAATATGGCTGGTCGTGGTACTGACATTTTGCTCGGCGGTAACGCTGAAGGGCTTGCAGCAGGCGCACTCGAAGAAGAACTTTTCGACCGCAGCCGCATGATTAATCTGGCACAAATTTGGCTTGTCAAAGGCGCTGGCGCAGCACGCGAGGCGGCAAGACGCGATCCCAAACTTGATGCAGAGCTGGTTGACGGCTTAATCACGATCAAGAAAGAGTTTGATGCGGCGCTTGTGCAAATCGAACAGGTTCAGCTAACAACTTATTTAGCGCAGCGCATGGCGGCTGAGTTCAATGTCGAAGTAGGTGTCGCACGCCAAACGGTCACGTATGTCCGTTTGGGCGCGGTCAACCAAGCACGACAGTATTTGGTCAAAGAAAATGTTGACACAGCACTTGCAGAAGAGGCTGTGCGTTTGTTTGAGCTTTACAATAAGTATCAAGCTGCATCTGGCGACAACACACGCACCGCGCAATTTTTGGGCGAAATGCTGTTTGAGCAACATTATCAGGCGCGTGCGGCCGTCATTCGTGCCGTGATGAATGACGAAATGGACGAAGCGCGGGAAGTTGTGACACAGGTTCCCGGGCTATCAGACAACATTGTTGAGCGCGTTGTGGGCATCAAGCAGCAAACGTTGATTGAACGCAAAGACGTTTGGGCAACAGGCGGCTTGCACGTCATCGGCTCGGAACGACATGAATCACGTCGTGTTGATAATCAGTTGCGTGGTCGTGCAGCGCGTCAGGGTGATCCTGGCTCCTCTCGCTTCTTCCTATCGGTTGAAGATGAACTAATGCTGCGTTTCGGTGGCGAACGTCTGCAAAACTTTATGAATCGCTTTGAGATTCCTGAAGATATGCCGATTGAGAACCGCATGATTGACCGTCTGATTGCAAGTTCACAAGAGCGTCTGGAAGGGTACAACTTCGACATTCGCAAAAATCTTGTTGAGTATGATGACGTCATGGCGAAACAGCGTGAGGCGATGTACCGTGATCGTCGCGACATTTTGCTGAGCGAGACGGCCGATCTTGACGGCCGAATTGCAAGCGCATTCAACGGCGTTGTCAACACGTTAGCTGATAACTATCTCGACAACTATCACAGCTTCATGCGTGAAAACGTTGACCGCACCGTGACTGAGTACAGTACCGATGCAACTGACGACGTGAATCTACGCGCCGTGCTTGTGCGTTTACGCAGCCTCGTGCCGGGCCTCATGACGCTGAATCAAGAGCTAGAAGGCAAATCGCCTCAGCAAACGATTCAACGCATCATGAAACTTGTGGACGAGAACGAGGAAAAAGGGCAAAACGTTTACCAATTGCTGCAATCGATGCGCAGTTTTGTCCCCCTCTTGCCACAAGTGCCAAACGTGGCGGCCAACGTTTCCTCACGTCGCGATCGCTTGTCTAGTCGCGAATCATTGCGCCGTGGTTTCATGACCGCCCTTGAGGAACTGTACAACGAGTTCTTGGCGCAACATATGGACGCTGGCGATCGTGAATCCGTTTGGCGCAAAGCTCAAACAGAAATCAACGATGCGTTTGTACGCTTTAATGTTGAAGGGGCGTCAATCGATGCGCTTAAAGCACAGCAGGACAAGTTCAAAATCCGTGTCGATGATGCGTTAGCCGAGTTGCTACTAGACGGTCTAAATACGCTCGACAGCGATCAACTGGTCGAAGCATTATCTGGACATATCAAGTCGCAAGCGGACAAATGGCGTGAGCGGATTGGTGATGAAGAGTATCGGGCGTTCCAGCGGTTGTTGTTGCTCAACGCATTTGACCGCGAATGGCGCGATTATCTAACCGCGATGGACGACTTGCGCCGAGAGGTTGGCCTGCAAGCGTTTGGACAACGTGATCCAAAGGTTGAATATAAAAAACGTTCGTTCGAGATGTTCCAAGACATGCGTAACAATATTAATGAATATGTTGCCAAAGGCTTCTTTGAACAAATTGATCGTCACCAACAATATGTTCAGCAGCAAGAGCGCAAAGCGGCACAATCTGTTGCGGCGGCGAATCAGGCGGCGGCGGTCAAGGCGGGCGGCTCAAGCAATCGTGCAGGCGGCGGTTATACCGTTGTGAAGCGCGGCAACGGTCGTGGGACTGTTGTAAAACGTGAGCAGCCAAAACTCGGCCGAAATGATGTCTGCTGGTGTGGCAGCGGTAAAAAATATAAATCTTGCCACTTCAAAGAGGATCAAAAGAAAAACGCGGGCGGCGGTATTCAAGCAGCCCCTGCCAAAAAACGAGCCGTGGGCGGGAAGAAAAAGCGGCGACGTTAGCAGTCGACGGCACGCTGGTTGATAGACTTTTATCTGAGAATGGGTAACGTCTAAAAACCTGCGGCCGATGTCGGGCTAACAATCACAATGGGATCACCTTGCGTGCGGGTTAGGAAAAGCGTGCGCGAGTTAGATCCCTTCAGTTTGAGCTGTCGCTTGAGCTGATCTGGCTCCAGCGGCGACCCCCGTTTCTTCATCACAACATGACCAACGCTCCGTTCGCGCAAATAGCGACGGAGCGTTTTTAATTGGAAAGGAAACCACGCTTCAACCTCAAAGCGACGGGCGAAAGGTGTCTCAACCAGCTTTTCACTGGTCAGATAGGCGATTGTGCTGTCAATTTGAACCGCGTTGAGTTGGG
>JBMZDF010000287.1:0-7833 GCA_049614105.1 Promineifilaceae bacterium (SeqCode) | reverse complement strand
GCGTCTCTACAGGTTAACGTCTCTGGTAGAGACGTCGCCGTTGGCGCGTCTCCGTGAGAAAAGACGGGGTGGGTTAGAACAGTGATTTTTGGGCGGGAGCCGCTTTTTTCTTGCTGCTTGCTCTTTGCTTTTTACTTTTCTTCTTCTTTTTGTCATGCAGCCCCGCCGCGACTTCTTCGGCGTAGCGTTGGTGGTTGAGTTTGAGGAGGCGTTGCAGGACTTCGCGGCGGGCCGTTTCGCTGATGGTGAAGCGGATGCCCTGCGCCGTTTCGTGGAAACCGTGGTCTAAGGCCAAATCGTCCCAGCCATAGGCAGCGGCGACCGCTTCATCCATCTGCACATGCAATGCACGTAGCCGCACAATGTCGCTGGCTTGCTCAACAGTATCATGAAAACGATTGTTAATTTGCGTAATCCCACATTCGTATATATTTGCCAGTGATTGACGTAGTGAATGGTAGGCTTCACCTAAAACTTCTAAATTCGCTTTTCTATCTGGAAAAGGAAAGGTGGTAAATCCTTCAGATGGTGAATAGCGAATACCTGCATTTCGCATCGTTGAACAATAAGCCCACACCCATGTTCGATGATAATCTGATTGAAGGACAGCAAAATCACTCCATGTGTCAAGCGCAATAACAATTAGCATGTGCGAGAATACGATTCCCGTGTTCTTAAAAGCGAATGATACATATTTGCTGACTTCCGAGATTATGAGTACTCGATCCATTTCCTTGATAATTGAATACAACTTAGGCCGTTTATCACCATAGTGCCACCAATATTCTCGATGTGCTTTCCTTCTAACTTTTGCTCTAGCTGGATAAACATATTTCCTGATAATATCGAATGGTTCAGCATATTGTTTTGCAATTTCAATATCCCAATCGAAGAAATTTATAATCCAACGGCTTGCTGACTGATCTTGACGCATGTTCAGATCTCTACCAGTCATGTATGGGTAAAGCACTTCTGAGTACTGGCTATTACTCCGCATTAGCTTTTGAGCATCTTCAATGCTTATGACAAAACCAATGCCGTTTACGAAAGACCCGACAAAACTTTTATCTCTATTTTGAATCAAAGCATGAGGTTCACCGATCGCTTTATGCGTAGTAAGTAAGCTCGAAATATATTTCACAGGTTGATTGTTCAAAATAGCCTGATTTAGATAATTACCACGAACTAAATTGACAATTGTCACAGTAATGGCTGCATGACCAGGCCAGCTTACGTTGTCTCGCGACCGATAGATTTTCCCACCGTTTTCAAGCAAGTTGTCTAAGCCAGTTTTTCTTGTATCTCCCTGTGCGATTGTATTTGTTGCAATTAGGCCCAGCGTACCTGAAGACCTTAAGTATCTAAATGCTCTTAAAAAGAAGAACGCGCTAATATCGGCTCCACCTGCAGAATTGGGATATAGAGCGTATAAAATTTGACGAAAAGCATCACCAAGTGACTCGCGAATACGCTTTCCCCCAATAAATGGTGGATTTCCTACGAACGCGCTAAAGCCGCCTTGCTCAAATACTTCGGGAAATTCAAACTGCCAGTGGAAGGCGTCGTGGGCGTGGGCGGCGCGGATTGCCGCTTTTGCCACGACGCTAAACTCGTTGCCCGCCTGAAACGCCAGCAGCGCCTCCAGCTTGACCGCATCTTTTTTATACGGCTTGTACGCCTTTTTCCAGTCGAGCAGTTCCAGCCCCACTAAAAAGTTCGCGCCCGTCATCAGACGCGCCATTTTTGCGTCCGCGTCTGCCAGCTTCGCCGCCTTCACCTTGGCATCTTGCACATCAAGCACCTGCATCAAGCGCAGTTCCTTCCGCAGCCCCTTCACTTCCGCTAAAATGCGCCTATTTTCCTCATCAAGCAGCGTTCCCCTTGGGGTCGCATCTGTCCGCGACCAGTGATGAAACGCCTCCTCATCAATTCCTATCAGCGAATCACCGTGCCGCAGCGCGTGGTCAACAAAAGTAAACGGCTTGTTCTTCGACAGCGTGACCAGCCACAGCGACAGCTTCGCCATCTCAACCGCCAGCGGGTTTTTGTCCACCCCATACAAACAGCGTTCCGCAATCAGCCGCTTCGCCAGTGCATACAGCTCATCTAAATTTTGCGTCGCGTAAGGGCCAACAAACGGGCGCGTATCGGTCGGCCCGCTGCCCAGTTCGCCCCCCTCAAGCCGCCACGCTTCCATCAAGCGCTGCGCCAGCCAGCGACACGCCTGCACCAAAAACGCCCCGCTGCCCATCGCCATATCGCACACGTTGAGCGCCAAAATCTCGCCCGCGCTTTTCAGCGTCCAATCCTCACGCGCCACCCCTTCCGCCGGCCCCACATAAACCAGCGGCTCCAGCGTGTGCTGCACAATCGGCTCCGTCAGCGAACGCGGCGTGTAGTGCGATCCCGTCTGGCGGCGCGTCGCCCCCGCCGTCACATACACCTCGTCGGGCAAAATCACAATCGGCACCTTGCGCGAATCGTCCCGCATCAGCCCCGCCCAGCGTTCAACCCGCGCCAACAAGGCCTCATCGCCCCCACAGGCGGACAACATGCGCCCGCGCCGCAGGTCGCTCAACGGTTCCGCTCGCAGCTTCTTGATACGTGCCGCCGTGCGCCCCGTTGCGTCCTTCATAAATTTATTGAACGCCTTCGCCCCTTTCGACTCCATTGCTTCCAAGGTCGCCAGCGCGATCTCAGGCTCACGTCCGCCAATCCCCGTCAAACCGATCACCACCGTCGTGGCCCGTACCGCCTTGTGATCGAGCAACCCCTCGTACACATGCCCGATTTGCTCCACATCGAGCGCCCGAAAACTGAGCGCCCGCACCGTTGTGATGCCCCCCGCCTTGAGTTCAAGCAGTTGCAGCGCCTCCAACAGATGCAGCACGGTGCGGTTGTCAAGTTGCAGCGGGGTCAGCGTCGGGTCATTAAACGGCTGATCGGGTCTGCGCCCTTCCAAAAATGGGAAACGGTCAGGGTCAAACAGCGATCCGCCATACGCAGGCAACCGCAAATCAGGATGCCAAATCCCCGTATAAACGGCGCGGAAGGTCGCCAGCAGTCGCGCCCAAGCGTCGGTGCGCCGCTCGATCACCTCTTCGCCAACCTGATCGGCCGCGTCGCGCAACTGTCCGCGCAGCGTCGAAACCGCATAATTCTGGTCATAAATAGGGTCGCCCAACAGCAGCAACCCCTGTTCTTCTGCGCTGAGCAAAAAGACAAGCCGCATCATGACGGTCAGCGCCGCTTCATAAATTTGCTGGTCGTCTAAATGCGCCAGCAGCGTGCCGTTCGCGTTGGCATCCTCTTTCGCGATGCTCTGCACCAAAATCTCAACGGCGTGGCGCACCTGTTTACCCAGCGTTGTCGTCACGTCATGCTGATTGCTGACGCTGGCCGCCATCAGCGCGGGAAACTGTTCGTCATCGGGCGCAAAAAAGCGCCGTAGATGCAGCAACGTATAAAATGCATCCAGCGTCACAGGTTCCTCAAACCACAGCTCACTGCTCCACGTCGCATAGCTCGCCGCCTCGCCCTGCACCGCATACACCAGCATCCACGCCGATCCGTTGGTCAGCAGCCCCATTCCGATGCCCGTTCCGCGCAACAGCTCAAGCATTTGCGTTGTGGGCGTCATGTCACCCTCGTCGCTGTACGCTTCGGTGCTGCGCTTTTCCAATCCCTGACGGCTATCCAGCATGCGCAGCAGCATAAACGGGGTCGTCTCGTCCTCATCTTTCAGCACAAAATCAGGCCGCAGCGTGATTTGTCGGCCGATCAGCGTCGTCTCCCACGCAGCGGGGCAGGTGTCGGGATCAACCTTGAGCAGCGTCTCGTTGTCATAGTCGAGAAAGTCGCTGAGGACATAATCAACCCATGCGGCATGATAAACGGGGCTAGGCGAGACGCCCTGCTGATTGTCAGCCCACGATTCGTGCGCGGCGCGTAGGTCGGAGCGTGCGCCAGAATCGACGCGCTCGATCCCCTGCGGGAACGTCTCCTTGAGCACCTTGACGCTCAGAAACGGGCCAGAAATATCGACAAGAGAGAGCCATTCGTTGTGGTTTTGGGCGATTGACATAGTTTTTGAATGGTGTCTAACGGTTGAAACCGTTAGGTGGATTGTTAAGCATGCTTAAGCATGCTTTTTTAGCTGCTGGGGTTGATGAACACGACTGAGATCGGGAAGAGGCGGGGGGTTGGAGAGAGGACGCGATCGATGATGCGCTTTTTCTCCTGTTTGATTTCAGCCGGGATCGCGTCCAGACGGGTGCGAAGGGCGCTGTAATCTTTGCGCAACTGCTGGCGCTCGTTCTCTGACCAGTCGGTGAAACGCAGTTCAAGCTGTTGCGGCCGATCGTTGACAGCCAGTTCCTGCTCAATCGTGCGCTTGAGATCGTTGAGCACCGCTTCAATTTCTTGCGACTGCTTCTCGGCGCGTTCAATGAGACGTTCTTCATACCGCCCCATCAACTCCGTGCCACGTCTGTTGAGCGAATCAAACAGCGGCGTTTTGAGCTTGGGCCACAGGCGTTGATACAGTTCGCGATGCGCCGTGCTGAGCGGCTCGTCCTCAAAATGAGCCACGATATTGTCAAGATCACGCAGCGCCGTGATGCGACGGAAGGGGCGCGGCGCGTTGTGCGTGACCGTCCCACCCGCGACAATCAATTCCTCATGCAAACGCTGGTTGTCGCCGCCCGTGATCACGATGCGGGCAAACGCGAGTACGGCTGGTTTGCCGTTAGGCAGGTGATGTTTTGGCACGCTGCGGCTGGTCACGCGATACAGCGCGGCGTTGGTCGATTCATGCTTGGCGACTTCGGCCCGCAGCAAGCGGATCGACTGCTGCACAAGCGGGTGGTTGAGATGGATGTAGACAACATCATCTTGACGATAGGCGCGGTCGGCATCGAAGGTAATCGGCCGAATCTCGCGTGTATGCGGATGCGCCAGCCCGTGCGTACAGTCGCGCCAGCTTCCCGTCAAAAACGGCATTTTATAAACGTGTTGCTCGCCCGTTGGCGCAAGCGGCAACTGTCCCGCCAGCGCCAGCGCCGTTTGCACCATGTATTGCACGTTGGCGGGTTCAAGCGCCAACTGGTCGCGGGTTTTCAACACGGTCAAATGGAATTTATCAATGTCGGCCTGTAGCTGCTTTTCAAAACGCAATCGCGCCTTCGCCTTGACCGCCTGCGACTCAGCGCGTGCCGTGTCGAGCGTGCGCCGCTTGCCCAGCATGGCTGCCTCTACCTGCTCGGCAATCACCGAGCCAACGCTGCCCAGGTCTTCGCGAATTTGCTCAACTTTGAAGGCGACACGCATCAGGAATTCGAGATCGGCGGCGAGGGTGTCCGCTTGGGTGAGGTCGGTGGGGTTTTCGGCCGAAAATCCCGCTGGCACAAAGTGGAAAATCTCAGGCGCAAACTGCTGCCCGTGACGATCGATGCGCCCGTTGCGCTGCTCCAAACGATTCGGGTTCCATGGAATCTCGACATGCAGCAACCGATGGCAGTAGTTTTGCAAATCGATACCCTCAGATGCGGCGTCGGTTGCAAGCAAAATTCGCACGCCCCTGCCGGCCGAGTCAAGCGCGGGGTCAGATTGAAACTCCGCCTTGATCGCCTCGCGCTCCTCTTTATCCATGCCGCCATAGATCAGCTTGACACGATCAAGCCCTGCCCCCAGCAACCATTCATAGAGCCATTTTTGCGTGGCGCGGTATTCGGTAAACAGGATGACGCGCTCATTGTTCCATTTGCCATTCGGCTTGACGATTTTGTGGAGCCAGTTGATGAGCGTATCAAACTTTGTTTCGCCCTGTGCCGCTGCGTGGCTGGCCCAGTTGATCATGTCTGTGAGGAGGCTTGTTTCGGCCGATGTCAAATTGACCATCGCGCTCGACGCACTCACGGTCACGTTCTCGACCGCTTCTTCTAGCTCATCATCGTTAGAGCTATCTTCCTGCATCGCCTGAATTTTGCGGCGCAGGATGTCGGGGCGTGGTTTTTTGCGCTTTTCGGCCGATTTACCCGCCAGCGACGCTTGATGTTTTAGCAGCGTGGTGTGGAACGCAGCGGCCGAAGAAAAGAGCCGCTTTTTGAGCAGCTTGATCACAAAATCAGTCGCAAAACGTTCGCCACTGTCACGCGCATTTTCCGCTCGTAACTCGCCATACCGTTTTAACTTACGGTGAATCGCCTTTTCTTTCTCGCTATAAAATACTTCCAACGGCGTCAGCACACGCGGTTTGAACAGCGGCACACCGTTGTCCATCAGCTCCGTTTTGAGCCGTCGCACCATCACGCGCCGCAGTTGGGTCGGGTTCGGTTCGATACCACGGGCAAAACGCTGGTTATCGAGCAGTTCGAGCAAGGCCGTAAAACTTTCTTTGTAGCCATTGTGCGGCGTGGCGCTCAAAAATAGCTTGTGTTCAAAATGAGGGGCCAAGTCACGAATGGCGCGGGTGCGCTGCGATTCGGTCGCGTACTTTCTCGCTTTGCCGCTGCTGGCCGGCGCAACGTTGTGTGCCTCATCAACAATGAGAATATCAAAGGGACGCGGATACTTGATCTCGCCATCTTTGGGCAATACTTCGCGCAGCAGCCGCATCGGCCGATCGCGTTTCAAATAATCGATTGAGGTGATTAAACGTGGATAATGCGCCCAAGGATTGACGTGCAGCCCGCGACGGCGGCGCAGCAGTTTCATGGCCGCGCTGTCAATGATGCGAAAGGTCAGCCCAAACTTATCACGCATCTGCTCTTGCCAATGCAATTGCAATCCAGCCGGGCAAACGATGAGTGCGGTACGAGCGCGTCCGCGAATCAACATTTCCTGCATCACCATGCCTGTTTCGACTGTTTTACCAAGTCCGACATCATCAGCAATTAGCAGATTGACGCGCGGCATTGAGAGTGAGCGCACAAGCGGATCAAGCTGATATGCTTTGAGTTCGACCCCGCTGCGGAAGGGAGATTGCAGGATTTGGTCGTCTTCGGCCGAAATAATGCCCCAACGAACCGCATTCATGAACGCATCAAAACGGGTGGGGGTGTCAAAACCAACTGGGTTAGGCAAGCTATTTTGCTCAACAATTCGCGCCCCAGGTTCCAGCTCCCAAATGACCTGTAACGCTTCACCAAGCGCATCATCTTCGACAGAGGTCAGCGAAACAAGGTGTTGTTGCACAGGCGGCGCGGTGAACGGTTCCGTCAAGCCATTGTTGATAGTGCCATCTGAGACGGCATCCACCACGAATTGACGATTACGAACAATCGCAAGCTGACCAATCTTGGGGATGTTGGGTGTACTAGGCAAAATGCGTTCTCCTCATTCAAATTGTCGGTGCAGATTAATATTGATACAGCCATACCTACTCACCACATCCCTATTGTGTTTAAGACAGACGCTGACTGGTTTCCCTGATTATCGTTGTATTTGTATCTGCTGGCAATTCTAGGTTGCGGGGTGGGAGGGTGCTGTCAACCACGCAAGATCCTGATAACGTTATTTGCGTTTTGGGTTGACCACCAAGATCATGGATCTTGGCTATGGGTTGCTTGATCCCTGATCCTGATAACGCAACCCATGTTTTGGATTGACCACCCAGATCCATGATTTTGGTTACGGGTTGCTTGATCCCCGCTCCTGATAACGCAACCCATGTTCTGGGTTGGTCACCCAGATCCATGATTTGGGCTGTCGGTTGCTTGATCCTCGCTCCTGATAACGCAACCCATGTTTTGGATTGACCACCCAGATCCATGATTTGGGCTACGGGTTGCTTGATCCCAGATCCTGATAACGCAACCCATGTTTTGGATTGAC
>JBMZDF010000286.1:0-7838 GCA_049614105.1 Promineifilaceae bacterium (SeqCode) | reverse complement strand
CAACCCGTGAGCTTGCTGTTCAGGAAGGGGTTGCCCAAGAAGCGCGTGCCAAACTGGATGGGATGCAGCTAACCCGACAGGATTTAGTGATTTTGGCAACCCCCGTCAGCGGAATTTTGCACCATATCAAGATGCTGCCGCGCCTTGCGCCACGCGGCTGCATGGTGATGGATATTGGGAGTACCAAGCTAGACATTTGCCTTGCGATGAATGATTTGCCCGGTTGGTTTCAGGCGATCGGGGCGCATCCGATGTGTGGTAAAGAGGTGAGCGGTTATGCAAACAGTGCGCCCGATCTTTATTACAATCAGACGTTTATTTTGACTCCTACGGTGCGTACCACGCCGCATTTGCGCGAACTGCTGCTCGAAATTATCAAGCTGATTGGTGCGAATCCTGTGACGTTGCCGCCCAAGGAGCATGATCAAACGGTTGCTTTGATCAGTCACCTGCCTTATTTGCTGGCGGCGACGTTGATGCAGCAGGCTAGTGTGGCGGCCGAAGCCTACGACGACCCTGATGTGGTTTGGCACGTCAGCGCATCAGGTTTCCGCGACACGTCCCGCGTCTCTGGCTCCAGCCCTGCGATGATGCGCGACATTTTGCTCACCAATCAACAGGCCGTTTTAGCCCAACTGCTGCGTTATCAGCGTGAGTTATCGGCCGTTATCGAAATGGTGAACACGGGCGACCCTGATGAAGTCGCCACGTGGCTCACAGAAAAGCGCAAAATGCACATCCACTACCGCCGTATAAAAACGGGACAACCATAGAAGATTGCTACTGGTATGGTCTAGCTGCCGCTTTCGGCAACCCTGTGTGCAAGGCAGTGTGTGAACGCGGCGCGACGATCAACCCGCCGTATCAGTTTTGCATAGGCTGTTAGCTGATCACCTGCTACCTGATCATAATCCTGCGCCTTTGACGCATTCTGCCTATATTTTTGCAGCGACCCAGATGTTTTCAACTTGCCCATATCAACAAATCCATCTTGAAAGCAGGTTTGCGTCCATGAACTGGCTGAAATAATGTTTTTCACCGCATGAAAGCGATTTGATAGATCTGCGCCTAGCATCCCCTCATGCAGCCCTTTTGCCGCATGGACATACACATTTTCTAGATTAGAAAAGCGCTGATCCGCATAGTGGCTTTCAGGCTTGATACCGACCAGTTGATCCGCATAGCATTCATAGTTATAGGTTGCGCTTTCTGACTTTGTGATGATATGTACCTCCATCTTACTTTTCAGCTTTTGCACAGATTGAACATTGCTATCAATGATAGTGGTTGAAAAGCCAACATTTTTGCCAACAGGATCAAGCAACACAAGCCGTTTGACAACCCCCATATCCTTGATGGCTTCAGTAGCCGCGATGCTGAAAGCGCAGCCCCGACTGTGCGCGAGGACAAAAACCGTTTGATAGGTCGATCTGTTTGCCTCAAGAAAATGTTGCAGCACGGTTCCCGCCGCTTGCGAGAAATTTCTCCATGCCTCGACTGTCATGCCGCGTGCATCTGAATTCTCTGTATAGTTTTTAGAACTCCAGTTGACATCCTCCATAATATCTTTAATGCGGTCGAGTCCTTTTTTGAGCGCAGGTGGCTGCGTTGGTGCATCGCTTTTAATATCAACGCTGATGTTTCTGAAAAAGCCGCTTGGCTCCCCTATCAGCCAATCTCGATTGTTAAAGCGAACATTTGGACTGGAAGTCGCAAAGTTAAATTGCAAACTATCTGTTGAACGTGATGACAGGGCACTCATACTGAATACTTCTTGTGGCCCTGTTTGAGTTGTGCCACCAAATACAACGAGTAAGTTTTTAGACATAGTAGATTTTCCTGAGTTGTTTAGTGAGGTTGAGTAGGGGACTTCTTTTACCTAAAACTATTGTTTACAAGTCTATGTAATTATCTGTGATAAGGCCAAGTCTGTTTTGAGCTTGTTCATATCTGTTTCATCTAGTCAGCTAGATGAGCAAGGCCCAATAGCCCGTTAAGGGGTTGTTAAGTTCAATTGACCTGAACGTGGGTGCTCCCTACAATCGGGTCTGTTTTAATGATTAGAACCGATAAAGGAGCGTGTTCATGAGTGTTTTTGAGATTGAGGGTGGTCACCCTCTGAATGGTACAGTTGTTGTTGGTGGTAATAAAAACGCGGCGCTCAAACTGTTGCCTGCATGTTTGCTAAGCGATCAGCCCATTACCTTACACAACATCCCCAATATTGCTGGCGTGCGCAAAACGATTGCGATCATGCAAGATCTAGGCGTTGAAGTTGAACGTATTGCGCCGACAAGCTACCGTATTCACGCGCAAGAGGTTCAGTCCACTACGTTGAATCGTAAACTGGCGGGCAGTACACGGGCGTCGTTTGTGTTTTCTGGCCCGATGCTCGGCCGATTAGGACAGATCGAACTGCCCATGCCCGGTGGAGACATGATCGGCGGTCGGCCGCTCGACACCCATATCCAAGGGTTGCGGGCTTTAGGCGCAGACATCACGTTTGAGGACGGTACATTTAAGATGCAGGCCGACGGGTTGCACGGTGCAGGCTATTTGCTTCAGGCACAGCAAAGCGTAACGGCGACTGAAAACACGATTATGGCCTCCGTGTTGGCGAAGGGCGAAACGATTATCGACAATTCAGCTTGTGAGCCACACGTACAGGATTTATGCAACTTCTTGAACGTGCTAGGCGCACAAATTGAAGGCATCGGCTCAAACCGACTGACGATTCAAGGGGTTGATGGGTTGGGCGGCGGCGAGTTCACGATTGGCTCAGACTTTATGGAAGTCGGCAGCTTTATCGGAGCCGCTGCTGTTACCGAAGGCGAAATTCGCATAGCGAACGCGGGTGTTGACAATTTGCACATGATGGCCTACGTCTATCGTCAGCTTGGTGTTGAGTGGCAGGTGGATGGGGATGACATCATCGTGCCATCGAATCAAAAGCTAGACATTGACCAAATGCTGAGCGGCGGTATGTTGGAGATTAAGCCGCAGCCTTGGCCAGGGTTCCCACCCGACTTGATGAGCATTTTGGTGGTTATTGCGACGCAGGCAAAAGGTTCCGTCCTGTTGCATGACTGGATGTATGAAAGCCGCTTCTTCTTTGTCGATAAACTGAACTTTATGGGAGCGCGAACGGTGCTTTGCGATCCACATCGCGTGATTGTTAGCGGGCCAAGCCCACTGCATGCAAATCCTGAAGGGGTTGCTAGCCCTGACATTCGTGCGGGAATGGCGATGGTGTTGGCTGCGCTGTGTGCAAAAGGCACAAGCCGCATTGGCAATATCTTCCAGCTTGAGCGCGGCTATGAAAATTTAGAGCAGAAACTGCGTGGGCTAGGGGCCAATATTCGGCGCGTTGAAGCAGGGTAACTATGGGACTGGGCGGACTTATTATTGGCCTGTTGATTTGTTGGGGCATCACATTTTTGATGCTCCGCTTTTTGGTTTTTCAGGTAGTGAGTGCGCGTGCCCTTTGGAAAGCGGTGATCCCTATGGTTGCCGCTGTGCTTATCTTTTTGGTGATCGCTGGCTTTGCATCTGGTGAGCAGACGCGGGCGCGTTTGCCGCTGGATACGCCGATAAGTTCGACAATTGCTGAGTTGAAAGCTGCTGAGTTGATGAATCAGTATGTGATGTTTGAGGGGGTGATTTCGGCCGAAAATCCCCCCTCAACCTTGCAAGATCTAGCCACATATATTCAACACTCTGAGCAATCGCTGCCCACATCGCTCATTCTAACAATTGCGGACGGCGAACTACTTCTCAACGAACTGCGAGCCAATGCGCTGTATTTGCCACCTGATGGGGAGCCGCACGCTATCACAAGTGGTGATCGACTGCTGGTATTGGGGCAACCTTGGCTGGTTGATGATGCTTATCATCTGGTGGGCGATCTGTTGATGAAGGGTGATCATGAAACGTTTCTAGCAACCTATGGCGCTCAGCAACGGCGTCATGCAACCGCTGCTCAAATTGTCCTGACACTCAGTTTTCTTTCCATTGTGCCTGTTGCCCTTGCGCCATTTTATCGGGCGTGGCAGCTCTGGCGAAAGAGATAAGTTGGAGGGTAAGCCAGACCGATAGCTGCCAATGTTATCATCAAAACATAATCCATATAGAAAGCAAGCTGGGTTCTGCCGTTTGGTTTCGTCCAAGGATGAGATTTACACTGATTTTAGTTTTGTTTGATGAGAATGCCGCATAATGCATAAAATCGATCGCTCTGATACCGACTTCAATACAATTCAATGGCAAGAAGATTATATTTCTATTGCCCCGCACTCTAACACAACCGTTATGGTTAGCCGCCACAAATATCGGCTTAGCGAACCAATCTGGACGCTTCCGCTTGATGTGACAAGCGGACACCGCATGTTGAGAGTTGCCTATGGCAATCGTCTTGCACAAGTTGGCAAGCAGCATTTGCTGGCAATCACAAATGGTGAGCATGAGAATGGGGGTGTTCACAATTATCAGCTGCACTATATTCATGAAGATGGGCAGGTGCTATGGTCGCGACCGTGGCAGACGATTCAGCGGTTTACAATGGTGCAAGATAAGCTGCTGGTTGTGCGTTATGTGAATCCGCCGACCTTTTGGATTCAGTCTGTGCCGCTTGAGGCGCATTTGCTTGATCCAGAAACGGGGGAGTCGGTTGATTTTCGGCCGATTTCCATCCCCCTCGAACTGCTCCCCTACTACCAAAGTTGGCAAGTCACCAAATTGAAAACGTATCTCGTATGGAAAAATGACCAATTAGTTGTTACCGTACGTCCTCACTTTCGACCACAGTACGAAGCCGCCCACACGCTTAAAAATCGCGGCGCATTCAAACAAACGCTGACCTTCAACTAGCGTAATTCGTGACTTGTAATCCGTCCGTTGATTACCAACGACGGATTACAAATTACGGATATGGATTACAACCCACAATTTATTCGTCAGGCACAATTTATCATTTGGGCGCAATGGGTTTTCTTTAACCTATTTGGCTGGGCCTTTGGTCTGTTTGCAACTTGGGGAACGCAAACGGATACGATCACCCGCTTTGGCTGGATAGCGATGTTCCTTGGCATTGGACAATGGCTAATTCTACGCAACTATCTGCGTCGGCCGACATGGCTATGGATCGGCCTAACCGCAGTCGGCATGATGGCTGCACAATACCTTGCCCAGCAGTTTGTTGACTACCTGATCGCCCAACAAATCGTCAGCTTTCAAGGGGTCAGCATGCTAAGCGGGTTTCTTATTGGTGGTGTGATCGGTGTTTTAATCGGGGCCTGTCTCTCGTTGGCCCACTTGATCCTCTTACCGCGTACAGGCACACTCATTCGCGACTGGTTCATGGCAAACACGGTTGGCTGGGGGCTAGGATTCCAAGTGGGAACCATTCTAGGCGCTCTATTATTTAGTGCTGATTATCGTTTCACCTCGCTCATTGCCGTGCTGCTAAGCGCGATTATCAGCGGTCTGTGGGTGACTCAATTAATACATTTGCCACAATCTGAGCGGTAGAAAATAGGGTTTCAGGTAGAGGTGTTGCCGTTGGCGCGTTTCCGTTAGGAAAAGAGGACAGTTAAATTCTTTGTCCAACCTTACGCCAGCCACAGTACCTTTTGCCTATTTTTATTTTTTGGAAAACGCTTAATCTCCCAGATTCCAACAAAATGCATTTCTATTCTGCACAAATGGTGTTGATATGTTTTGAAAATACGTTTTCAAGTGTCGTTTGTGCGCTAGAAACGCATTTTCGTGGACTTTTGAGCTGTTGCGCATGATGCTTAACTTGAGCGTTTGTTTGTGAATTTTTTCGCAATCAGGCGATAATCTTGTGTAAGTTATTGCCAATTGATTGGCTCTTGCTCTCATGTTAAATTCGAGTCTATATCGGAGATAGTTATGAGATGGCCTTATTATGACCATGTGTTTTTCGACTGTGACACGACTTTATCAACAATTGAGGGCATTGATATTCTGGCAGAGTCTGCTGGAAAAAAAGAGGCAATTGAGGCGTTAACTAAAGCTGCAATGGAGGGGCAACTTGGTCTAGAAGACGTGTATGCTAAACGTTTGGCAGCAATCACTCCCACAAAAGCGCAAATTCGGCATGTCCGTGATGCTTATAAACAGAATATCGTTGAAGACGCGGCCGAAGTGATTGCCGCACTTAAATACCTTGGTTACAAGGTATACATCATTAGCGGCGGGCTGTATGAGCCTGTTGCTGAGTTCGGCGTATATTTGGGCGTCCCGCGTGAGAATATCCGTGCAGTAGAAATCGAGTATGATCAACTAAGCGGGCGCTGGTGGGAGCCACAAAACGATAGCGGCAATGATGTGAAATATATGACCTTTGATGAAGGCCCGTTAACCATCAGCGATGGCAAAGCACAAATTGTACGTGAGCTGTTGGGCGATCAAAAAGGGCGTTCGTTATTAATTGGCGACGGCAGCAGCGATTTACGCGCAAGTCGTGCCGTCGATCTTTTTGTAGGCTTTGGTGGCGTTGAGACTCGGAAACCTGTTCTCGACAATGCGCCCGTCTTCCTGCATAGTTCCTCTTTAACCCCACTATTGGCATTGGTTTGTGGTCCTGCCGGGCTTGCCCCGCTGGAAAACACCCCCTTTGCTACCCATAAACAAAAGTCATTAAATTTAATTGCGCAAGGAGCGCTAACATTTACAGATGAGCGAATCAGTAAGAAATTCAACGAAGCATATCAAGCTGTTTCTACCCGGACCAGTTGAAGTTCGGCCGGAAATTCTCGACGCCCAAGCAAACTGGATGATCGGCCACCGAATGCCAGAATGCCTTGAGCTTATTGCTGGCATCAAACCTAAGCTCCAACAGGTCTTTTTCACCAAACAGCGCGTGTTGTTCCAAGCAGGAACAGGCACAGGGTTTTGGGAAGGCGCAAGCCGTAACTGTGTGCGCAACAAAGTTTTGCACTGTACCAGCGGCGCGTTCAGCGACAAATGGCTGATGGTCTCCAATGCGGTTGGCAAAGAAACAGAAGAACTGGCCTTTGAATGGGGTCAGCCTGTGGAGCCTGCGGCGGTTGCTGAGCGACTATCCTCTGGCGAGTTTGACGCGCTTGCGGTTGTTCTGAACGAGACAAGCACAGGAATCGTGAACCCCATCAAAGAAATTGCGGCCGCTGTCCGTGCGCTGCCAAACGGTCAAGACATCACCATTATGGTTGATGGTGTGAGCGGTCTTTCAGGCTGTGACCTGCGTTTTGACGATTGGGATCTTGACATCGCGCTCTGTTCTAGCCAGAAGGCATTTGCAATGCCGCCAGGGCTTGCGATCTGCGCCGTGTCCGACCGTGCAATGGAAAAGGCAAAAACAATTCCAAACCGTGGCTACTACTGGGATTTTATTGCCCTAGCAAAGTCATGGGACAAGGACCAAACGCCAAACACCTCACCGCTGCCAATGCTTTATGCGCTTGACGTACAGCTTGACTTTATGCTGGCGGAAGGCATGGAAAATCGGTTTGCTCGCCACATCGCACAACGCGACATGGTGATCAGCTATATGGAGTCTAAGGGCTTTAAGCTGTACGGTAATCCTGAGTATGCGTCGCCTGTTGTTTCAAACATTGCGAACAACCTCAACATCGACATTAACGACCTCAACAAATTCCTGCGTACCAAAGGCATGATTTTGTCTAATGGTTACGGCGCACTCAAAAACAAATCAATGCGTATTGCCCACATGGGTGACATTACGGCAAGCGATTTAGAAGAGCTATTCGCAGCTTTAGACGAATACCTTAACTAATTAAATAACACTCGTTACGACGGTCTCCGTCGTAATGTCG
>JBMZDF010000285.1:0-7849 GCA_049614105.1 Promineifilaceae bacterium (SeqCode) | reverse complement strand
CGGAAAACGGCTGCTAAATCATGTTCATTTGTTTGAATTGCAACAGGCTCGCTGCCTTTACCATAAACAATACCTGGGGTAATTCCCGCAAGACGAAGATTTTTTGTGCCTTTGCCAAGAACGGTTCGCAATTCTGCTGTGACTTTGTAATCAGACATTTCTTTCACCTATTTCAATATGCGTATGCATACGCTTAGTTATAATCACGTGCGTCGTATACGCTTGTTGTTATAATCGTGGAGTTTGTAATTGACCTTGAGCGGTAATGGCCATAAGCGTTAACCGTTGGGGTGCAAATGCAACGACAAAGTATAGCAATTTCACCCCAATTAGCCAACTTGTGCTAAACCTTTTCGGCGGGGTAACGTCATACGGGCGTCAAGTTAAGGCAGTTTCGTTCAATTAAACTGCGAACAATCTTATTCTCATGGCTGATATCAATAGTTATTACGAACTTGTCCAAACAAACGGTAGTCTACGCTCCAATCTCCACGCGAAACGCTGGTCATTGGCAGTGCTGCAAACGCTAGGTCTGAACTTATCAAAAGCTGCAAAAGCCTCCTTGGCAAACGCGCTACCTGATGAGCTGAGCGCCCAACTAAAAGACGTATGGTGGTTAATTCACTTCAGAAACACCGATATGAGCTTACAAGAATTTCAAGAGCGCGTCGGACGCCGTGCTGGCAACACCGACATCCGCTTCGCCCGCATCCCAACGGGGGCCGTTTTTGGTGCAGTGCAAACCTTAGTTAGCAATTCTGTTGCTAGGGAAGTTGCTGATTCTCTGTCCCCTGAACTTAAGGCATTATGGGATACATCTGTCGTCGCCGCTTAACATATTACCCTGCCCTTCTGACCTTCTACCCAGAAGGGCATCCTCTCGCTTGCACCCCTTTCGCCACATCAACCATATAATAGCCTGCGATGGCTCCTCTGCGCGAACGTGCGCTCTGTTTTTGCTGCGGGGGTGGTGCTGATGCGCGGCGCTCGTTGGGCACTTGGCTGGATTATTGTGGCGCTGAGCGCATTATTGACGCTTGGGTCGTTCAATGAACGCGATCGTGCGTTGACTCGCGGCATTCCAGAAACGCTATCGGGGCCAATTGCCGATTCAGCTTTGCGTTTGGGCGTCAATGTACAGCTAGAGCAGTATGATGATGCCCAGTTGGCGCAGACATTGGCCGCGATTGCAGCAACTGAGTTTCAGGTGATCAAGCAGTCATTTTATTTTTCGGCCGAATTCAACTTCCAACAAACAGACCGCCTCTTTAACGCCCTCGCCGCCCACGACCTCCAGATCGTCCCGCTGCTCGATGGCGACCCAGCCAAACAGTTCGCGTCGGAGGATTCGGCCGAATTTGCCGCATGGGCCAGCCAGTTCGCCACACGCTACGGCGACCAAATCAAACATTACATTATCTGGGACGAACCCAACCTTGCTTCGCACTGGGGCGGTGAAAAAGTCAACCCCGATGAATACGCGGCGCTGCTAAATGCCGCCGGCGTCGCGATCAAAGCAGTTGATCCCAACGCGGTCATCGTTGCCGCCCCCCTCGCACCTACCACCGAAACTGGCTCAATCAACCTGTCCGACCCGCACTACCTGCAAAAGCTGTATGAAGCAGGTGCAACGTTCGACGTGGTGGCGGGCAAACCTTACGGCTTCGATCAGCCGCCCACCGATCGCACCGTGCGCCTCGATACGCTCAACTTTAGCCGCGCCATCCTGCTGCGTGAAGTGATGCTGCACAACGGCGATGGGGATCGCGCTCTTTGGGCAGGCAACTGGGGCTGGAACGCGCTTTCGGCCGATTGGCAGGGTCAAAAATCAATCTGGGGCGACACAACCAAAGCGGAGCAAGTCGCCTACACCCAAGCCGCACTCGAACGCGCACAAACGGAATGGCCTTGGATGGGAACCATGTTTCTGGAGCATTGGGAGCCTGACGCGGCGAGCGACGATCCGAGCTGGGGGTTTAGCGTGGCAAACTCAGCCCTGCTTGACCTAAACGCGGCCTCAGAGACGGCAGCAAGCGGGTTTTGGCTAGCGGCCGAGAATAGCCCTTACGCCGCTTGGGACGGTGACTGGCGCTTCTCAGAGCAATTTGGGGCGGACAGCAGCGAAAAGTATGCTGAAAACGGCGATAGACGCGATCGGGTCACTTTTGAATTTTGGGGAACAGAGATTGGACTGCGCGTGCGTCGCGCCGATTTTCGCTCTCGATTTTATGTCACAGTCGATGGGCAACCCGCCAACCTGCGCCCCAGCGATGAGTTTGGCACAACGGTCGTTCTCGACTCGCCCAACCCAAACGAAGATTACATTGTTATCGAACCTATTGCGAACAATCTCACAGCGGGCAAGCATACGCTAGAGGTCATCGCCCATCGCGGTTGGGATCAATGGGCGCTCAACGGGTTTAGCGTTGGCTATCGGCCGGCAACAACCGCACAATCAACCACGCTGGGGCTATTATCAATCGCGCTTGCCAGCGCCTTTCTCGCGCTACGGGCCGCTGCCAAAATCGAATTCAACGCACAGTGGCAAGCTCGGCAGGCACAATTTTTAGCGTTCAGCACCCAGACCCAGCTTATATTGATCAGTGGTTTGGTTGCCCTCATGCTCAGCGTAATCGGCTGGCACTTTTGGGGATCGCAACTGCTGAGCATTTATCGCCGCTTGGGTGATTGGCAACAATTGGCGCTAACGGCTAGCATGGCCGCTGTCTTTTTTGTGACCCCGTGGTTTTTAGTTTATCTGCTGGCGTTGGCGTTGTTGCTTGTTTTGATCAGTTTTCGGCCGAATCTAGGCCTCGTCTTAATCGCGTTCAGCATCCCCTTTTACGGTCGCGCCCAAATGGTGCTGCCGCTATTTGGCCCAACGGGACTCTACAAATCAGTCCTTGGCCGCTACATCTTTTCGCCAACCGAGATTTTTACCTTTGTCCTGCTTGGGGCGGTCATCCTGCGCTGGTTGGTTCATTATAAACAGGGGAACCCGTTAACCTTGCCCACGCTAAAGCGCATCGACTGGGCGGTACTTGCTTTTGTTGCGGCGGCAACGCTGTCAATCGCGTTCACGGAGCGGCGCGATGTCGCGATCAACGAGTGGCGCTGGATAATTTTGGAGCCAGCCCTGTTTTACGGCTTGATCCGTTATATCAAACCCAGCCAAAAAGGGTGGTGGTTAATTCTTAACAGTTTCGTCCTGAGCGGCATCGTGGTTGCGCTTTATGGGCTTGCACAGGCGCTTTTTGGCTTCCAGGATTTGATTACCGCCGAGTTTGGTTTGCAGCGTGTTCAGTCAATTTATGGCTCTCCCAATAATGTGACGCTGTATTTCGGCCGAATTCTCCCCCTCCTGCTTGCCATCCTCCTATTTGCTAAACACATCGGCCCCAGCAAACAACTCTCCGATAACGACAGCATCACGCGGCAGCAGCAGATTTTCTACGGGATTGCGGTTCTCCTGTTAGGCGTCACCTTCATCCTTACCATCAGCAAAGGCGGCATTCTCGTTGGGATGCCCATCGCGCTGCTCATCTTGCTAGGCTTTTGGCTGCGCTCACAAGGGCGTCACGCTTGGCCTTATTTGTTGGGCTGCGTTGTCTTGGGCGTCGTTGGTTTCTTTGTCTTGCTGCAAATTCCGCAGTTAGCAGGACGTTTGGATCTGTTCGGCGCGACCAGCTTTGTGCGCGTCAACCTGTGGCGGGCAAGTCTGGAGATGATTCGTGAGCAGCCTTGGTTTGGGGTTGGGATGGATAATTTTCTGTATGCACATCGCGGGCGCTACATTTTGGAGGCGGCGTGGCGCGAGCCGGCGCTCAATCATCCGCACAATATTGTGCTCGATTTCGCGACCCGTTTGGGGCTGGTTGGCTTGCTGGCTGGCGGATGGATGTTCTGGGAATTCGGCCGAATTCTCCACCACCTCACACAGCACCTCCCCAAACACCCTTTCACCATTGGCCTTGTCGCAACGCTAGGCTACATCCTCGCACACGGGCTAGTTGACCACAGCTACTTTTTAGTCGATCTCGCCTTTAGCTTCTTTTTGCTGGTTGGGCTAGCAAACGCCCTCGTTGACAAACAAACCGCTAGCCAACCATGAGCAAAAATGCTCACACGCTGAACAATTTTTTCCTCGCTAGCCACCAACAACGCCTTAACAGCCTGTTGCATTAAAGACGGGCAAATTAACGCTTATCTACGCTTGACAATAACGCCTTGCACTCTAAACTTACCGACTGATAAATAGAGTGTACAACCAGAGGTAGCTAGCAGGGTTCTTATAAGTAACTTGCATGGCGTTTAGGATCGAGAATTGCATAGTCTGTGGGATTTTTCAAAGTAGACCCTGCTAAGCTTGCTCAAATCAAATAGTTCTCATTCCTCAACCACTGAATTACGAAAAACATCGGCCGCGCCAATTGAGCCGAGGAGAATGAAACCATGACTGTAGAAAGTCGACTTCGCGAAATTGTGATTGAATTGCTAGAAGTAGAAGCAGATGATGTGACGTTGGAAGCAGACTTACGCAAAAGTTTAGAAGCTGATTCGCTTGCATTGATGGAAATTTTGCAAGAGATTGATGAAGAATGGGCGAAAGGCAACGACGTCATCATTGATGATGACACAGCCCAGACACTTAAAACGTTTGGCGATGCTGTCGTCCAAATTCAGAAATATTTAAACGCGCAATAGCGCTTCGTGCGAACGCTTCTGCACAGCGTTGTCTTTGCGCTACGCTGTGCTTTGGGCGCGTCTGGCATGCCACAACGCCCCTGCGATCAGGCTATGCCCCAGCAAATTTGTCCAAACCCCAATCCCAATCCCCAGCGGGGCGTTTAGATAGGCTGCGATAATCGGCCGATGGGCCAAGTAAGCCAACAGTGGCATAACCCCACCAAGCACCGCCAAACCCATCCCCAAACCCCAAACAACTTGTGATGATAGCTTGGCAAACTGCCCAGCAAACACGGCCAGCACGCCCGTTGCCAGCACAAGCGTAACGCGCAAAAGCCATTCGCTACGTGCTTCGTTTAGGATGAGCGTGATCACGGGAAATGCAGGCCAACACAGCACAAATGCAGCGGCACGCATGACCCAACTTTGCCAACGCGCAGGCCAGTTGCGAGTCCATAGCAAGGTCAATGCGGCCAACGTGAGCGGCGGCGCATAAAACCAATTGCGCCCCAAACCCACTTGCCCGGCCCGAACCTCTGGCAAAAACTTAACCCACTCCCCAATTTCTTGACCAATGATGCTCAAGGCCGCCGCTTGATTCGGCATCCACACCATAAAATAAGCGACGAACGTTAGCGCAATGCCCAACGGTGCAAGCCAACGGTTGAGGGAATCTGAATCAGTCATAGGCAAATTAAGCGCCTGTCTCACGCAGCTTGTTACGAAGCTCAAGACGCACCTGTTGACGGTGCTGCGCTTCAGCATGTTTGCGCTGGTGTTCGTCCGTCTCTAACAGCAGATCAGGCACTTCTGTTGGGCGACCATTCACATTGTCAAGTGCCACATACAAAAAGTGGGCGGTGTTTGTGTGAGTAATTTCGCCCGTTATCACACGCTCCGCACAGACAACAATTTCGACCTCAATCGAGCTGCGCCCAACCCATGTCACCTGCGCCTTAAACGTCACCAGTTCGCCAAGGCGGACGGGCGCGTTAAAAGTCATGCGATCGACAGCAACGGTCACGCAAGGCTTTCGCGCATGTTTAATCGCGGCCAACGCACCTGCCTCATCACACAGCTTCATCAAAATGCCGCCGTGAACGTTGCCGTGGTTGTTGCTATCCTGTGGCCCCATAATTTGGGCTAGCGTTGTGTGGGATTCAAAAGGGGATTTAGGGGTCATTTGTCACAACATCCTTGGAGGGTTTGAAAGGGATTTTACGTGCGGTGAGCAAGAAAACTGTCGCCGTGTGCTCATTGGCGTTCAATTAATTGATGATAGAGTTTGATTAGCTGTTCGGCCGATTTACCCCAAGTAAATTTACGCCCCTGCTCTGCACCCAGTACCGCAAGACGTTCGCCCTGCGCTGGGTTCTCTAGCAAATCGACAATCGCATCTGTCCAAGCCTGCTGCTCGTCTGGGTCAAGCAAAACGCCAGCATCTGCAACCACTTCTGGCAAACAGGACGCATTGGACGCCACAACAGGAATGTTACAGGCCATCGCTTCCAAAATCGGAATGCCAAACCCTTCATAAATGCTGGGCATTGCAAACAGCGTTGCGCCGCTGTAGAGCGTCGGCAAATCTTCATCATCGACAAAGCCGAGAAACTTCACGCGCCCTGTTAAGCCCTGCGCCTCGATTTCGGCCAAAATGTCATCAAACAACCACCCTTTGCCTCCCGCAATCGCGAGATTATGCGGGAATCGTTTGGCAATGGGCGCAAACGCTCGAATCAGCATTCGGTAATTTTTACGCGGCTGAACAGTTCCAACGCTCAAAAGATAAGGGGCGTCCCCTAGATCATATTTTTGGCGCATGGTTTGCAGCGATTGTGCGTTTGTAATCGGCCGAAAATGAGGACTAACGCCTGCGTAGAGGGTGGTGATTTTTTCGGCCGAAACGCCATAAATACTTATCAGATCGCGCTTTGTCGCCTCTGAATCGGCCAAAATATGCGTCGCTCGCTTCACCGACCACGGAACCACCTTGTTCAGATAGCTGACCAAACTCGGCACATAGACATCTGCAAAATGGACAAAGGACAAATCGTGGACGGTCAACAGCGTTGGGATGTTGCCCGCAACAGGCGGCAGCACAAAATCGGGGCTGTGAAACAGATCGAGTCGTCCAGAAATCACCTGAACGGGCAGCGGGAAACGCGCACGGTACCAAAGGCGATACAGCCAGCGCTCATTGAGCGGCCCCGCTTTGTATGCAAAATTGTCACAAAAGGGCAGCGGGTTATCAACAGGCGGCTCCGCCACTAATTTAGCGGAAAATAGCTGATACTGATTGTGCGAATCTTGCTCAGAAATGGCGTGGACCAGTTCGCGTGTGTATCGGCCGATGCCACCCCCCTGCGTCAGCGCAGAGGTCACATCAATGCCAATTCGATAGGAGGTAGAAGATGTCATCGGGTGCAACCATTAATCAACATCATTGTATGTCCAGTAGCGGTTTACAAAAAAGTTCCAGAACAAAACGATCACCGTGCCGCAAATCTTCGCAGGGATATATCCGCGACCGTCTAACAGCATAAAACCGACAAGCTCAATCAATCGATTAAAGGGGCCAATCAACAGGAACAACACCAACGTGTTAATGCCCAACCCCACAATGTTCACCAACGAAAATTGGATAAGCTGTTGCCAAATATCTTTAGAGCGGGAATCTGGATAAGTCCAGTAGCGGTTGAAAAGGAAGTTGCTGATGACGGCGGCGGTGAATGAGAAAACATTGGCAATCAGTTCATTGATGCCAAACGCTTCAACAAGAACCGTCAACGTGCCAAAATCAACAATGAATCCGATTGAGCCGACCACGACAAACTTTAGAAAGCGCGTCAATTCGACAGGATTAACGCCAAAGCGTCCTGCGACAGTGGCAAGCAGGCCATCATCAGATGAGTTTAGAGAGGTATTCGTCATAAGTTGACCATTACAAGCGAGCAAAAAAGCTTGTATGGTGAGGGCTTTAGAAAGTTAGGTTTGTAGGGAAGGCAGCAAAAAAGATAGGTTAGACAAACAGCCTGACGCTCCGACACCTCGATTACCTAAAGTTCAAAAAGCAATGTTTGAATTAAGTGCGCCACAAAAAACTCTCGATCAATAAACCTCAGAGGTTTTTATGCACAAACCAGAGTAGATGACAACAAACCTC
>JBMZDF010000284.1:0-7902 GCA_049614105.1 Promineifilaceae bacterium (SeqCode) | reverse complement strand
CTTGCGTGGCCTGTATTCTACCCAGCAGGTGAATCGATAATGTCATAACGTATTTAGATGTTATTTATAGATGCTAAAAGCGTTAGCTTGGTCTGTTTGAAAATAATTCAGCATACCAACACCCCAATTCTAATCCTAAAACGTGAAATTTATCATGAAAAATTAAGAAATCATGGTTCCTTTTAAGTTATTCCCTGTTTGAACATGATAAACAGTACTGATTTCCTACTAAAGAATTGTGTAATTTCATGATATTTATCATGGTCGTTGGGTATGATTTCATATAGATTCATACAGGCAGATTTATGGTCAATGTAAATCTTGATGGGCGCGTAGCCCCAAAGAGAATAATGACGATAACTTGTTTGTGTTAATCGATTTTGCATCGATTTTCAGACCAACTCCCTATAAATAAGCAGTTATGCCCTCTGGGCAATAGTTTTCAATCATGCTTCACACAATCCAGCACTTTCAAAACGCTGGCAGCAGGTACAAGTAATCTGAGTTTTTAGATTGCCCAGCCTGTGAGTTTGTGGAGAAGTTCAAATTTGTATCAGGACCTGAATGGGGATTTGGGCTATGGATATGGGGGGGAGCCACCTTCTTAACAATGCAAGCTTCTTTTTTGGAATGGTTCTGACGTACACAGTAGGACTAATTTCTTAGTAAAAGAAGCGAGATTTCATGATAAATATCACGATGGGTGTGTATCATGACATATAAGCAAGTATCTTTCAATTTTGTATGCCTATAACAATCTTCTGTGATGGAACAGCATTTGAGGGGATGTATCTACCGCGACGCATAAACAATTGCTGTCACGGGCGATCGTAGTGCTAAATGTCTATTTCATCACAGGCAGTAGATAAACCCGTATCGTTATAATTTTGTTATTAGGTCATATTTCAGCAAGAACTTTAATGCATCGTTGAATTTCATTTTTGATGCATGATATGCTGAGTTGTATTGAGAATTGAGTTACATAGGGCCTTACGTTACTATTGTCCTATTCCCATTGACTTCTATGGTTCTCTATACTTCAAAATAGTATTTGCATTGGTTTTGCGCTTACTTTCTTCAGTATCAAGTTTCACAAATGTCCATTGTGGTTTGCTGTACCAATGGGGTAAGCTGTAACATCCGTCTATCGGGATCCCCTTTCCACTCATTTAGACATTAGATGGTTTTATATAACAGTTGACATCCTGTTTGCTATAAGCGGGCTCTGTTGCCCTGTGTCTCATAAATTGTCGTAATGGTAGCTTGTCGATAGTAATGGTTTTGTATAAGTAGGCGTTTTCATAGATTACTGATTTTTCATCATAACTGTGTTGGACGATCAGGCCTTATTAGTTGTATCGGAAGAATTAAGTATGAAAATGAAGAATACGCTTATTCGTAAGCGATCCGCTGTAGTTGGCAGTGCGGTTGTTCTCTCACTTATATTATTGATTGGTGCATGTGTTTCGGCCGAAATACACACATCCTCTCACGGGTTATGGGGTTTTTTTGGGGTGCTGTGTATGTGGGTTACTCTGATGTTGATGATGACATACAGAGTTTGTAAAGGTAGCTTTTGTATCGGTAATGTTTGTAAAGGTAGCTTTTGTATTGGTAGCTTTGAACGTGTGTGTTTCGGCCGAAAGACTTTCACAATGACCCTTCTGTTGCTCATCATCGTCATGTTGTTTCCTGCTCACCCTGCGTTGGCAAGCCCAGCCGCTAGTCGGCTAAACCAACGCATTGCAGCACAACGCGCACCTACGGCAACCTTCACCATAGACGGAACGGTTCGCGAAGATACAACAGACAACGGGACGCTAGACGGGATGGGAAATGGACAGCCAAGCAGCGCGACGCTGTACGTTTACCTTGTTAATAACACCACGCGTCTTGTGACCTTCAAATCAACGGTCAATTTGGATGGGACGTTCTCAATCGCAGGCGATGATATAACAACATACAGCTTGATTTTAACCAGTGATAATCTCAACATTGGGGATGAACGCAACAGTAGTTTGCAAAATCTGCCGACGGGCTGGGCGCAGGTTGGGAAGGCGAATGATACAGACCCTATTTCATACAACACAACAACGGCCGATGGCACTATCAGCCTCAATACGCTGACACAGAACTGGACTGGGTTAGATTTTGCGATTCGACAGGAGACGTATAGCGTCAGCGGTACGGTTTTTGAGGATGTTGATCGTGAGACGGGTGGGGCAGATGGCACGGGGAATGGACAACCAAGCGGACAGGCGCTTTATGTTTATCTGACCGATCTCAATGCGGCCGATTATGATGAGGTTGTTTATACAACAACCGTTTCGGCCGATGGCACTTACACCCTCACCAACATTGATCAGAGTGAATACTATCTCTATGTGACAACGGACGTGGTGAATATTGGCAACGACATGCCAAATCCGCCGTCCCCATCCCTGCCCGGCGGCTGGCTGTTGACCGTCGAAGATAACAACGGAATTGTTAATTTAGACGACAAGGCTGATGGTCGCCTTTATCTTAATGGCCCTCGAAACGGCAGTCTAACCAATATCAACACGGGTATCACACCCGTCAATTATGTAAGCGGAACGGTCCTAGAAGACCTGAGCATCATCTCAGACGGCGTAGGGGATCTGCCACCCACACAAGGCGCGTATCTTGTTTATCTGCGTGACTTAGCGGGTGACATCGTGCTTGATCCCGTCAATAATCTCCCAATTGCGGCAACCACGCGCAGCGACGGAACGTATTATCTGAACGACATCCCCGCTGGCGATTATGAGATTGTGCTGTTTGAAAATGCAGGCTTTGACAACATCGCAGATGCTGACGTCGTGCTTGATGGCGGAAATGATAGCGATGCGAACCCAACTTCTGGGGATAACCTCATCCCCGTGACGCTCATCGCCAGTGAAACCGATACGGGCAACCATTTTGTTGTTCGGCGACAACTTGGGGAATGCTTGCGGTGGGAGGAGCAAAGTTTTACAACCAACGCTGCTTTTCCGAATGGCGCTGTCTACAGCTTGGGCGGCATCGACACAACGGTTACTTGGACATCTGTTGATGCCAACGGGTCGCTCAGCCCTGCGGCAGGGGAAGCGGCGCTGGTCGAATATTATGCAGGTCTGCAAGGTGGGCATGGCGGTTTTATGGGGCTGAACATGAACAACGCTGAAAACGATCAGGCAGATTATGTTGAAGTAGTGTTCACCTTTGATACGCCGTTTAATAACCTTGAATTTGATGTTTTAGATATTGATGTTGACTCGACTGATGGAACGTCTTTTGTGGATGCGGTTGAGGTTTACTACAACGGCACAAACAACCTGCGTGACAACACAGCCTTGTACGCTGTATCTGGTGTTAGCAATGATGAATACACAGGAGGCGGGCTTTATGGATTCAAAGGAAAACAGCCTGAGGCACACTATGCCCATACAACAGGCAACCTTGTCGTTGACTTTGGCACAACCGCAATTAGCGATGTTACTATCCGCTACTATTCCGGTCCAGATGCAAACGCCGATCCAACCAACCAATACATTGGAATTACCGATTTTTGTATCGACCCACGCTACGATGTTAGCGGGACTATCTTTTGGGATGCTGATCGGCTAGTGGATGGTGCGGTAGATGGAACAGGGATCGGAGCGCCCAGTGGCCAACAGCTCTACGCTTATTTGATTCACGATTTCAGCAATATTATTGTTGCGTCAATGCCAGTTAATGCGGACGGCACGTTTATTTTTGCCAATCGGCCGATAGGGGTCAACTACGATGTCGAAATCACCACCGCCGTCTGGCCCATCGGCACAACCGATGGGCTGCTTACCTTGCCTAGCGGCTGGGGTATTTATGGCGAACTGAACGGGCAATCGGGGGTAATCGATACAACCCCCGGTGGAAATGTTGGTTTGAGTCGTCTGACGGCCGATGTCACCAACGTCGATTTTGGCATTGACCTCAATGTGGAAATAGGCAGCCAAGTTTGGCAAGAGGATGATTGTGATGGCAACAGCGCAACAGGCAATATAACCGCGCTTGCTGGGGTGACCGTTGAGGCGAGAAACAGCAGCGGGGCGACGTTTACAGGTTTGACTGACGCCAACGGCATCTACACGATGACTGTGCCAGCGAACGCAACCTACACGGTGACGGTCGCGACCCCCTCAGGGCTGCAACCAAGCGGCACGCTGGTAACAAGCAGCAATATCTCCAGCGACCCCGACGGACGCAGCCATGACGGCAGCGGCACGGTTGTGATAGTGGGCGCTGAACATAACAGAACTATCGACTTTGGCTTTGTTGATGTCAATCTTGATAAAGAGTCCCACATTGGCAACACGATTTGGGGCGACAGCAATCGCAATGGCATACAGGATGATGACGGAACAGGGATTGAAGGCGTTGTGGTGGGCCTCTACGCCGATTCGTTAACCCCCGGGTTGCCGCCCATCGTCACCACGACAACGGATGCGAATGGCGTTTACACATTTACCCATTCCGCAGGTGATTTCGCGCTCGAAACAGATTACGTCATCCGTTTGGATACGACGCAACCTGCTTTAACGAACTATGCCGCTACCGTGGCAGACAACACAGGAGACAACGCCACCGATTCAGACGGCGTTGCGAGTACGCTTGGAGGGTTCACGACCTATGTTGAGGTGTCAATCACAAGCCCCTCGCTGAGCAATGATGATCTCACCTACGATTTTGGGTTCTATCAAGATTTAGGCGCGATTGGCAGCTATATTTGGCTTGATGAAAATGGGGACGGTGAACAGGACGCTGGTGAACGCGGTATCCCGAACCTGATCGTCAATTTGAGCGACAGCAAGGGAATCGGCCGCGCAACAACAACAGACGCGCAGGGTAGATACTTGTTTGGTGGCCTGCCGCAAGGAACCTACACGGTGACCGTGCCAGCAAATGGCAACGCGGCGCTCGATGGGTTGAACTACACAACCTCGAACCCGAACGGTGGCAGCGACTTTGGCAACCAAAACCCCGCAGGGTATGTCGTCACAGTTGGACGCGGTGAGCCGCTAGAAAACCTGAGCGCCGACTTTGGCTACAACTACAACACGCCGGCCGAAACAGGGAACCCCGATGGTGATGCGGCTGCACTTGGCGATCGCGTTTGGGTTGATAGCAACGGCGACGGCAAACAGAATCCTAGCGAAATGGGCGTCTCAGGTGCTCAAGTAACGCTCTATCACGACAGTGATAGCAATGGGATTTATAATACTGTCCAAGGTACGGCGACAACTGATGCAAACGGCTATTATTTATTTGATAGCGTGCCATCAGGTGCTTATGTCGCTGCTCTAACAAACAGCGAAAGCGCAAACCACATCCTCTCGACAACAGCAGACTATACTCAAACGGGTGACCCCGATCAGGTCGGCCGCACAAGCACGAACCCCGATAATCGAACAACAGATCCCGTCATACTTGGCCCTGGGGATGTCCTCTTGAACGGTGATTTTGGCTACCAGCCAACGGGCGTCACGCTCGGCAGCATTGGCGACCGCGTTTGGTTTGATGCGGATGCGTCTGGTGGTGCAACAATCGACGCGGGTGAATATGGAATTGCAGGGGTGAGCGTTGTTTTGATTGAGGATGTGAACGGCAACGGCATCCGCGAGATTGGCGACGAAATTATCGCGGTTGACATCACCGACGCAAACGGGAGCTATCTGTTTGAAAACCTGCCGATAGACGACGGGGGCGGCGATGCGGACGCTGATTATATCATTTGGGCAAACGACACAGGCAATATCCTGAACGATTTGATGCAAACGTATGATGAAGATTTGCCGCTGAATGATGCGAGCATCGTTGCGATTTCTGCTGGCATGCCCAACGCATTGACACAAGATTTTAGCTACACGCCGCTGGGTCACAGCAACGGCGCTGGTTTGATTGGGGATACGATTTGGCTCGACCTTGACAACAGCCAAGACGCAACGCAGGGAGCTGACGAGTCAGGCATTAAAGGCGTTATTGTGATGCTCATTGATGGGGGTGGAAATGTCCACACAACCACAACGGACGAAAACGGCAACTACTACTTTGGCGGATTAGACCCGAATGGCACGTACACCGTGACGATTTCACCCGCTAATTTCACAACGGGCGTGCTGCAAGGCATGGCAGAAACGTATGATCCAGACGGCGGCACGGCGAGCCAAAGCGTCGTTATTTTATCGGCCGATCCAGACAAAATCGTCCTCAATCAAGACTTTAGCTACTTAGGCAACAGCAACAGCACCTTGGGCAGCATCGGCAACCGCGTTTGGCTCGACCAAAACGCGAACGGCAACTGGGACGGCACAAACGGCCCAGACGGCATTGCCAACACGGATGACGACGAAATAGGTATCGCAGGGATTACAATCGACCTGTATCGTGACCAAAACGGAAATGGAAAAGTTGATTCAGGCGAACCTGTGTTGGCAACAGACACAACAGACGGCAACGGACTTTACCTGTTCGACAGCCTGCCGATGGGCGACTATGCGGTCGCTGTGGCGGATGCAGCAGGCTTGCTGAACGGCAACTGGCACAGCTTGGGCAGCCAAGACGCCAGCACGAACGGCGGCAATGATGGCAATGACCAATCAAAGACCGATCCCTTTGGCGTGACCCTTGATTTGACCACGCCAGACAATCTCAATGTTGACTTTGGCTATTACGTCGAGCCTGCGGCCGTTGGTAACTTTGTCTGGGGTGATCTGAACGGCAACGGCGTACAGGATGCAGGTGAATCTGGCATGGATAACGTGCTTGTCTCGCTGCGGATTCGCTATCCAGATGGAACGGACGTGACGGTGACAACGCTGACGGGAGATGACCCCGACACGGTGCTTGACACTGAAAAAGGTTGGTATAGGTTTGACAACCTGTTGATCGATGAGGATTATGTGACATCAACTGGGACGTTGAACCCAGCAGGCGGCGCGAATCCACGTCCTGCTTATATTATTTCGGCCGAAACACCAAGCGGCTACAACCCAACAACCACCAACGCAGCCGCCGCAACCAACGACCTCGACGACTCAGACATTCATGCCGCCACCGCTGCGCAAGCAACCCTGGGGCTAGGCAACACGGTCCAGATCAGCACCGCAACAAGCGAAGCAGACCCCACCGCAAGCTACGACTTCGGATATGTGTCAACAACTGGGGCAATCGGCAACTATGTGTGGCTTGATGAAAACGGCGACGGGTATCAAAATGCAGGCGAACGCGGCATCCCGAACGCCATTGTTAACCTGAACGACAGTAGCGGAATGGTGCTGACAGCCACAACTGACTCACACGGCGGCTATCTGTTTGTTGGCTTGGTACGTGGAACATACACCGTCACAATTCCGGCGTTCAATGCAAACGCAGGGGGTGCGTTAGAAGGTTTAACCTATACGACCCCCAATCCAAACGACGGCGGCGACTTTGGCAACCAAGATCCAAACGGCTACATCGTGACGTTAGATGAGTTGGCGTCGATGGAAAATCTGACCGCTGATTTTGGTTATAACTACAGCACACCGACCGAGACGGACACAAACACAGGCAATGGAGCAATTGGCGACCGTCTCTGGGTTGATTCAGATGGGGACGGACGACAAGATCCAAACGAGCTAGGTGTCGCAGGGGCGATCGTGACGCTTTATCATGACCCAGATGGAAATGGGATTTACGATACGGTTTACGGCACGGTGACGACCGATGACAACGGTCACTATATTTTTGATGAGTTGCCCCCCGCTGGCTATGTTGTCGCCATCACGGACGATGCGGGTGCAAGCCACGATGTTTTGACGGGTGGCGATTACGCTCAAACGGGTGATTTGGATGAATTCGGCCGAATTTCAACCAACCCCGACC
>JBMZDF010000283.1:0-7907 GCA_049614105.1 Promineifilaceae bacterium (SeqCode) | reverse complement strand
GTTGATTGGGTGTTCTACTGAGGAATCTAACCCTGCCAGCGTGTCTGTACAAACAGAGTCAGATTCACCGTCAACAGACTCTTCCGTAGATAATCAGTCAGAGGCCGTCACGGGGGAAACTTCATCAGCTTATCCTGACGGATATCCTGAGCCAGCAGAGATCGTTCCTATCCAACCTGTACAACCTGAAGTTGAACCAAGCGAACAAGTTACTGGAATGGGGCGAGTTGTTCTAACTGTTGCGGATTCTGAGAGTGAAGTTCAATATTTGTTTCTGGCTAGATCTGTGAAGACGGTAGATGGTGTTGAAGCCTTTGCTGCCTTTGATCGTGCAGAGGCACCAAGGGCTGTATTCTTTAATGGAGAGTACGTTTTTTCAAACGTTAAACCAGGAAGGTATGTGCTTATTCTCGATAGAGCACCAAGAGCTGCAAGCCTTGTTCCTGATAGCTCTGGACAAGAGATTATGATTGAGGTAGCGGCTAATGAAGTAATTACTGTGCCTCCTATCTTGGTCGGACCAATTACTGACAATTAGAGATTCTGAAAAGCACACGAACAAATCGTGCTACCATCAACAAGTCAGTCGAACCCGTTCTCCTGGAGCAGTTTCTCAGCTGTATCTAGAAGTTTAATCACATTTCTGCGAGCAATATTATTGGCCCGGTTGCTCTCGGTCGAGGAGTTCGGAATTTTTGCAAGTGTTAAAGCTGTGCAGGTCATCACACTTGTACTTGCACAGTACGGGCTAAATGCTGCGTTCATTAGTTTGCGCCCCCGAATCCTATCTGAGCATCAAACACAAATACATAGTTTTTTCTTGATGCGTGTTGGCATGGTTACAATCTGGCTATGCCTTGCGCTCAGTGCGTGTTTGTATCTGGATATTTCAGCAACCCACCGCATATACTTTCTTAGCATTGTTGGATCTGCGTGGATAGCATCATTCTGCGATGCACCTCGACTGTGGCATATACGGTCGCTTAGCCACGCCAGAGTTGCCCAATTAGATGTTATAAGTTTGACGATGGGTACGTTAGCCAGCATATTGATTGCGCTGGTGTATCGGAATGGTGTGGCCTTGCTTGCGCAAGAGTTTGTGCAGGCTGTTGTTTTAACATGTGCATGGTATTTTTATCGGCCGACATGGAGACCCACACGCGCCTATTTAAACTATTCTGTTGAAACGATAAGTTACTTTTGGCAGTATGGAAGTAAAAATATCATTGCCGACATGAGTCAGCAGCTTATAGGGCGGCTAGATGACTATTGGCTGGCCTTAGTTGGTGGAGATATTTTACTTGGCTACTATACTCGCGCTTACTCGCTTGCACGATTGCCAGGTTTTGTAATGAGTCAGTCCATCAAGTCAGTGACAATGGCAATCTATGTCAAGCTGACAGATGATAAGATCAAGCTTTCAGAATTCTTTTATCGGATCAACCAATTGCAGTTGTTTCTCGCAGCTAGCATAGTTGGTGTTTTGTATATCATTGCACCCTCGTTTATAAAAATATTGCTAGGTGAAAAATGGACACCCAGCATACCTCTGTTCCGCCTGTTACTCATATTTGCTATAATCGAATCTGTAAGGGTGACTATGTCTCACCTTTTCCTTGCAATGAAAGAGCCTGAGCGTCTTGCTCGGATTCGTTTGTGGCAACTGGCTACACTGATTGTTGGCTTGTTTTTAGCATCCTACTCTGATGAAAACGTGGCATTAAATGTAGCAATTGCGGTCAATGTGACCTCAATTGCAAGTATTGTGCTTGTGCTCATACAATCGCGGCGGTATCTTGTTGATCACATCAAAATGGGCAAGTTTATGATCCCCGTTGTGATGGGACTCACAGCCTATTTTGGGGCAAGCCTAATTTATCAGGGTGGGAGCAGCTACATTGGGGAAATCGGATCGTCTTTCTGCTACCTGATGCTTTACTCAATATTAGTTTGGCTTTATCTTCAATTTTTTGATAAGGAATATGCCTCTTGGGCGTTTAACTTATTAGGACAACTTCAATCAAGTAGTAAGATATGAGACGTTTTCTAAATAAAGTGTTTGCAGCTACGGGCATTGTAAACAAAAATCGTGCTTGGCATCAAATGACCCAGCCGTATAAGCTTACAACAACAGATAGACTGATGTACCCGTCGCAACCACCTGATTTTGTTGGAGTGGGGGTTCCCAAAGCTGGAACAAGCTGGTGGTATGATTTGCTAGTTAACCATCCCCAAATCGCTCAGAATCAGCTTGAAGAAAAAGAACTCTCGTATTTCATTCATTTTGAATTATCTGGATTGTCAGAACACGATATGGAGACATATCAAGCTACCTTTGCATCTCCCCCGGATATGATTTGTGGTGAATGGTCCCCTAACTACCTATCGCGCCCTCTTAGCCTACAATTATTGGCAGAATCAGCCCCTGACACTAAGATTTTAGTCATGCTGCGCGACCCCGTTCGGCGGACGTGTTCACATGTTAATCATCTTTTGAATAATCGGGCGGGTGTATATCGTTTGACTAGTAGGCAGCAAAAGCAACTCTACTTTTTGTTTGATGTATTTCCACAATGTCTACAGACAAGCTTATATGCGACACAAATCGAGCAACTGTTTGAGTTCTTCCCACGATCACAGGTTCTGATATTACAGTATGAACAGTGTGTTGCTGATGCGGAGCGAGAATTTGTGAAAACAGTGCAGTTTTTAGGATTGGATCTACCTGAAAGTTTGCCAGCTTATTCTAAACGAGTTAATGAGACGCCGAAAAAGCAGTTTGTATTAGACGAGTCTGAAAAAAACAGATTGAAGCAATTCTTTCGCCCTGATTTAGCTCGGCTTGCCAATTTGTGCCCTGAACTTGATTTAGAACTTTGGGAATCATATCGTTAATCGATTAGGTGACGGAAATAGGTTTTTAACGACATACTTGAAGGTGTGTTATATCGGCCGAAATAACAACTATTTCACGCCTGACACAACAATAAACTTAGATCAACACGGTTTTGACAATGATTTGGAAAAGATCGATACGACGGTTTCTCTCTAGAAAATCTATGACGATATCGGCCGTTACCCAACAGGATAGCGGCGGACGTTTGCCCGACTATATTGGGATCGGAACGCCGAAGGCTGGCACGACATGGTGGCATCAACTGATTTTGGCACACCCAGAAGTTGTACAAAACAAAGCTGGTTTGAAAGAGTTAAACTATTTTCAGCATTTAACCTTTAGAGATTATGAGCCGACAGTTGTGAATGGATACAAGGCGTTTTTTCAAGAGGAGCGCGATGTTATAACTGGTGAATGGTCCCCTGGGTATTTAGGCCAACCTCTGTGTTTAGAATCGATTGCAGAACTCTGCCCAACTTCAAAACTGCTGCTCATGTTGCGCAATCCAGTTGATCGGACTATTTCACACTACAACCAGATTCTCTCGGTTCGGATGAAGAACCTTGGTATCCGAGGCCAGCATCGGAAACACCTTTATTCAGTGTTTCATGCGTACCAGCAATCAATGCTCTTGAGCTTGCATGCGGAATCATTGCAAAAGCTACTAACATTGTTTCCTCGTGAGCAAATTTTGATCCTTCAATATGAGCAGTGCGTACGTGAGCCTGAAGCCCAACTACAAGCAACTTATCGTTTTCTAGATATCTCAACAGACTTTCTTCCTACAGAACTAACGCGCAGCGTGAACAAACGGAGCTATATTGTTGAGAAGCCAAATCAGCATGAGCGCGAGCGCCTTATGGCGTATTTCCGTACTGATGTTGAATCGATGTTTCGGCTATTGCCAGAGCTGGACCGCTCATTATGGGTGGACTTTAATTAGCGTCTTGTCACGAACCAAATGATGTGTTTGTTTTGGAATGACACCTTGCATTGTTTTTCCACCAACCATCACTAATTGACTTGTCACCCCCTTAACCTGCAATGTTAAGCATCATTGCACCTTCAATCTTTGCTTCAAGTATAATCTCCCACAACAGTTTTCACTGGTGCGGGAGATTATGCTGTTTCGTAAAAAAACCTATCGTTCGCCATCGCTAATCATTGTCTGGGTCATACTATTGTTAGTTGCCCTTTTTTTCTTCCCACTCTGGGGGCAAGGGTTATGGCTTCCCTACGGCGGTGGTGACTCCGTTTCATTTTTATTCCCCATGTATCGATTTGTGGCGGCTAGCTTTGCAAAGGGTCAGATGCCGCTGTGGAACCCAACTCAATATGCTGGCTATCCGCTGATTGCTGATAATCAGGCGGGGATGTTTTACCCGCCTAATTTGCTGTTGTTTTTGCTCAAGCCGACCTTTTCGTATGTCGCAATGCAGTGGCTGGTGGCGCTACACATTTTTTGGGCAGGGGTAGGGATGTTTGTTTGTGCGCGTGGGTTTTGGGATGGGGAGGGGAAAATCGGCCGAATTCCCGCCATCACCGCCGCCACCGCCTTCATGTTCTCAGACCTTTTCATCACGCACATCGGCAACCTCAATCTCATCGCTGTCGCCTCATGGCTTCCTTGGGCATTTTGGACCCTCCACCGCAGCCTTGTTGCACGGAGCCGACACCAGCAATCGGCCGCCAACCGCCATCTGTTAACCTGTGGCGTCATTATCGGCGTCAGCACCCTTGCGGGACACGCCCAAATGACCTTTTTCATTGCGCTGATGCTGGGCGTTTATGCGCTGTGGCGAACACTGTTTCAGCGTGATCGGTGGGCGTTGCCCTCTGTTGCCGCCGCTGGCCTGATCGGGATCGGGCTGTCGATTTTGACGCTGCTTCCCGCGCTTGAGATGAACCCTCTGACGCGGCGCGGCGCGTTTAGCTACGCTGAATCAGTGAACTATTCAATCCCTTGGCAAGCACTTGTGGGTTTAATCGCGCCAGATTTCTACGGACGCGGAGCCGTCGCCTTTTGGGGAGGTTGGGATCGGGTTGAAGTTGGCTACATGGGCATTCTTCCCCTATTGCTCATCATTCTTAGCCTAGTAAATCGCGGGTTTTATCGTAAACATACCGAACGCCGACTACCGACTACCGACTATTTTTTCCTTTTTGGGACGCTCTTATTTTTTCTCCTTGCACTTGGCGGCAACACTCCTTTCCATCGTTTGATTCTTGGCTGGGCTGAACTGCCGTTCCAAGTGCCAGCGCGTTTTGTCTTGCTGATGAACTTTTGTATGGCGATGAGCGCCGCCGTTGGAATGCAGCGATGGATGGCTCGTGATTCGGCCGAAACCCACCCTTCTCACCCCTCCATCCTCATCATCACCGCCCTCATCGCCGCCATAAGCCTGTTCTGGCTCGGACAGCAAACAATAGGTCACCAAGCACAAATTCAACGGGCGCTGCTCGTCTTTACCAGCTTCACCACCCTGTACCTAGCGGTTCTCGCCTCGGCGCGTTGGAAGCTGCCGCGCCAGCAGCTTGGTTGGGCGTTGTTCATCTTGTTGACGGCCGAGCTATTTGTCACGGGGCAATATGTTGAAATTGAGCGCAACAACCCGCTGACAGGGTATGAAAACGACGTTGCCATTGAGTATCTACAGCAAAATACGGGCATTAATCGCATTGATGAGGCGACGGCGGCATGGCAGCCTAGCGCCGCCCAAATAGTTGGCCTGTATTCGGCCGGGGGCGTGTTTAACCCGCTAGAACTTGCCACACATGCTGCCGTGATGGGGTCTGTCGGCTATCGCGGGTCCCCTGTCTACAGCCTCATGGGGATCAAATATATTGTGGCTGACAAACAGACCGCACCTGGGGACACCGCTTTTCTTGTGCCTGTGGCAAATGCTGATCCCACAATCGACATTTATCTCAACACCAATGCACTACCGCGTGTGATGATGTTGTACAAAAATCAGGTGGTTGAGAGCCACGATGCCGCTTTTGCCGCGCTGCATTCAGGGCTTGACTTTACCGAGACGGTGATTGTGGAGCAGGGGGAGAAACTGGACGGTGAGGCCGCTGCACATCAACTGGGCGTGATTCAATACGATAATAATCGGGTTGTGTTTGACGTGATGACTGAGGCGCGGGGCTATTTGTTGCTGACCGATATGTTTTACCCAAACTGGCGGGCGACAGTTGATGGTAATTCGGCCGAAATTCTCCGCGCCAACTACGCCTTTCGTGCTATCCTACTTGAGGCGGGCCAGCATCGCGTCGAAATGAGCTTTACCCCGACAAGCTGGCAGATCGGCTGGAAAATCAGCCTAGCCACATTTATGCTTGTTCTTACCGCCTACTTCATTCTCTGGCGACAGTCGCAACGTACAATTCCACAATGACATCAAATACAGAGTGCCAAACGCCGATGACCATCCCCCAGCCCAAAACCTGTCTAACGATAGGTGGCTCCGACAGCGGCGGTGCTTATGGCATTCAGGCGGATCTGAAAACGTGGACAGCCCTTGGTGTTCACGGTATGAGCGCCCTGACGGTGATCACGGCGCAGAACAGTGTCGGTGTGCGTGGGGCGGAGTTTGTTTCGGCCGAATTTCTCGCGCTACAAATCGATACGGTTTTGGATGACTATCAGGCCCACGCTGTCAAAACGGGCATGTTGGCTAAATTAGCGTTGGTTGAGGTCGCTGCCGCCAAGCTTGAAAATCGGCCGAATGTTGTCATTGACCCCGTTCTTGTTAATTATCGTGGCGAATCGATGTTTGACGCCGCTGTTTTAGATGCCTATCGTCAGCAGCTTTTTCCGCTGGCGATGCTTGTCACGCCAAATTATCATGAGGCGGAGCTGCTGGCGGGCATGTCGATTGAGGGGTTGGATTCGGCCGAAATCGCCGCCAAAAAGATCCACGCTCTTGGCCCTCGCGCCGTGCTTATCAAGCGCATTCGCCAAAATGAGCGCGTCATTGACGTCATGTTTGATGGGCAAACGATCCATCATCTCCCTGCCGCGCACATCGAAACGAAGAACACCGCAGGTACAGGCGACACGCTCAGCGCAGCTATCACCGCGTTTCTTGCTCAAGGGATTGCGCTGCAACAGGCTGTAGAAAAAGCGCGTCTCTACACAAACCGTGCCATCCAGCTTGCCAAACATTGGCAGCTTGCCGCAGGTCGCGGCCCGATCGCGCACCTAATTCGGGATTGATCACAAAATGTCTAACACAACTTTGCCTGTGAACACGTCATCGGCCGATAATTTGTTGAGATGGTCCAAAGCTATTTTGAACATCGCTGTTTGGATCAGTTCGCTCTTATTTGGCCTCTATATTTTGTCTTTCTATGTCGCTGCAATCGGACAGGGCGATTTATCAGTATGGAATAATGCCGCACTGCCTGATTTGTATGAAGTCGGTGAACCCGCTGCGACGGCGGGAATCGGCATCCATTTTGCAATGGGGGCGCTCATTCTGATACTGGGCAGCATCCAATTTGTCGACCGCCTGCGCGTTGACTACCCTAAAGCCCATCGTGTGCTCGGAAAAATCTATCTTGTCGCATCGTTTCTCACGGCGGTTGGCGGTCTGACGTTTATCCTTGTCAGCGGCACGATTGGGGGCGGGGTGATGAACATCGGGTTTGCCCTCTATGGCCTACTCATGCTGTTTTGCACCATTGAAACTTATCGCCATATCCGTGCTGGACGTTTTGAAATGCACAATGAGTGGGCAATGCGTTTGTATGCACTCGCCATTGGCTCATGGCTATATCGTATGAGCTACGGCTTTTGGATTTTGTTTACAAATGGGTTATGGGTGGGTGAGTCGTTTATGGGGCCATTTGACTACTTCATGGACTTCGCCTTTTATATCCCTAGCCTAATTGTTGTTGAGCTAATGATTCGCTCACGCAGGGAAAACAGCACCCCGCGCATGAAGTGGCTTACCGTGGGTGGGCTTGGTACGGCAATTGCACTGGTTGCAATTGGCACATACGC